>NZ_JAAHHX010000885.1:0-1210 GCF_010672065.1 Moorena sp. SIO4A1
TACTGATTAAATTCTTAGTCTCAATTCCAAATATTTTATCACCCTTTGACAGAGCAAGTCTTTCCCCAAACGAGTAATCTAATAGAGCAAACTGTCCAAAACTAGAAATGATTAACAGTGCTGAAAATATCAAAATTATTATGATTTGAAGTCTTTTTTCTCGGCGATACCAATCTTCAAGCTTTTCACGCTCTTTCGGCTTTTCAATATAGTTTTCAGACTTGGTAGCTGCTGGTTCAAATTCCGTCATATCTGATCACATCATTAGTTGAATCTATTCCGGTGAAGCATTGGAAGCCTATACTTTTGGTTTAACCTCTAATTTATCGTCCAAATCCGCAAAACCATACTAGTGTAAAATGTTATTTTTTTTTAAATCATCCGGTATTTCGCAATAGGTATCTTCTGAACTAGGAGTATATTTTTCGAGGTATTCTCCATCCAGTATTGACTCAAAATACTTATCAAGATGGATTCCCCCTATATCATCTATCTGGTTTAATTCTTGTTGAATTTCATTTTTAACAGTTTTACCATCACGAAATGCATTACTTGATTGAATACTTTTTCTATCTTTTTGTCTTAAAATTTCTTTTAAATTTGGATAGTTTTTGGGCTTAAAATAATAAATCCCTTCAAATAAGTCCCAGGTGTAAACTTGAAGGTTAACATTTGGTTGAGCATCTTTGATTTCAAAGGGCAACGAAATTATTAAAATAACACTTTTAATTTTAGGGTCACGAATTTGGAGATTTCTCTCTAGACTTAAATTTAGAACTTGTTGATCATCTTCTCTAGACCATTTCCAAGCTAAGCAACTAGCTTTTTTATAAAT
This sequence comes from Moorena sp. SIO4A1, assembly GCF_010672065.1. Taxonomy (NCBI): domain Bacteria; kingdom Bacillati; phylum Cyanobacteriota; class Cyanophyceae; order Coleofasciculales; family Coleofasciculaceae; genus Moorena; species Moorena sp. SIO4A1. The sequence goes on from NZ_JAAHHX010000885.1 coordinate 836, forward strand.
CCATCTGTCGTTATGGTTATCAATACGTCTGATATAAAAACTTTTAGCTTGATGAGAAAATGTCAATAATGTTATAATATTGGGAGTATATCTCTGATCTAGTAAACTATTGCTATCTTTAATTTCTGGTCTTGAGTTGACAGGAACTCTCAAAACCAGCTTTTGAGGTGAGCATTCTTGATTGCCAAAAATCTCGCTATAGATAGGCTCATTAGACTGCACACTTATACTTCGAGCTTCTTCAGTTTGAATGGGACAGGGAGTAATTTGAGGGGTACAGGATTGTAGCCCAATACTATTCAAGATAAGAGTGACAATAATTCCTAGGTAGCGGTGCAACCCCAGCGAGGTTCCCTCACCATGGAAAGGCGCACA
>NZ_JAAHHX010000886.1:0-1210 GCF_010672065.1 Moorena sp. SIO4A1
ATCTGGGAGTGATCATGTTTTACCCAATTCTTGTCAAGAATGGCTTTTAGTAATTGCTATTGCTTTATTGAGTCAAGTTATAGTTCAAGGATTAGCTGTTTATAGTCTGAAAAAATTGTCTTCGAGTTTTGTAGCTTTATCAATGTTAGTTATTCCCCTTTTTAGTCATATAGAAGCGAAATTTATATTTTCAGAAATTACAAGTTGGACTAATTATTTAGGTTGTTTAATTGTATTATGGGGAATGTATCTTGCAATTTTTGGGAAAGGAGCTTTAAAATAAAATTTAGGATTTTAACCTTTTCTTAAACTTATTAGTGGATTGAATAACTTAAACTTATTAGTGGATTGAATAATAGGAAACCATGATATTTAAAAATGAAGGTAGCACAATAGGCGCCACCGCAGTCAATATAGAAAAAGCTTTTGGCCCTTACTTATGGGATAGTGAAGGGAGAAAATATTTCGACCTATTTTCACAAACTTGGTCTTTGCCACTTGGTCACAACAATCCACGAATTATTGATGCAGTCAAAAATCAACTCGACAAAGTAACTCATTTAAGAACAGCCTTCTAAACACAAGACAAAGTTGAGCTGGCTCAATTGCTGATCGAGCTTTCGCCGCAATCTTTAACCAAAGTCAATTTTTGTCTTCATGGCAGCTTAGTTAATGAAGGGGCGATGAAACTAGCTATAAACAATTGTGACGATCGGCATAAAATCCTCTACTTAGAAGATGGTTTTCATGGCAGAAGCTTTGCGACAATGGGGGTTAGCTGGAAAGCTACAGCCGAACAATATCAACCCTATTTTAATCATGGTGTGGAAGTAAAAAAAGATCTAGCTGATATTGAAGTAAAAATGATCAAAGAACAGCCTGCGGCGATCATTTTGGAGCTAGTACAAGGCAACTGCGGGTTTAAGATTTTGAGTAAGTCATTAGTCCAAGGTATTCGGGAGCTTTGCGACCAGAACAATGTCGTGATGATTGTTGATGAAATACAAACCGCCTTTGGCTGTGTGAAAGAGATGTTCATGAGTGATCTTTATGAGGTAGAACCAGACATCATAACCTTCGGGAAATCCATTGGTGGCGGTTTTCCCCTAGCAGGACTGCTATATAAAGAGAAGTTCTCCTTTAAGCCAGGACAGCATTCCTTTACTTTTGCTCATAGTCCCATTAGTTTCACAGCAGGAAAAGTATTCCA
>NZ_JAAHHX010000887.1:0-1209 GCF_010672065.1 Moorena sp. SIO4A1
GCCCAGTTTCCCATGCCACCGCAGAAGCAGGCTCCATATAAATATCCAAGTGAGGATAGTGGGCTTTGAAGCTGGTAATCACTTGGATCAAGTGTTCGATGTCATAGCTTTTAGAGGTGATCAGATGTCCTCCCCCTAAATTAAGCCACTTGATATGGGGAAGGTGATGCCCAAAGAGCATTTCAATCTGCTCCAAAGTACGTGCTAAAGCCCGTGAGTTGCTTTCACATAAATTGTGGCAATGCAATCCTTCAATGCCCTCCGGTAACTGATCACCTAATATTTCAGCGCGTATTCCCAAACGAGACAGGGGAGACGAAGGATTATAGATTTCCTGTTCTACAGGAGAATACTCTGGATTAATTCGTAGACCTGGTGATATCTGGGCGAAGATAGTTTGTTCTTTAAATTGTTGCCATTGGCGGAGAGAGTTAAAGGAAATATGGGTTGCCTCTTTAATCAATTCTTGGAATTCATTGTCCTGATAAACAGGAGAATAAAGATGGAGCTCTCCCCCAAATTCTTCTCGCCCTAGTCTTGCTTCAAACAGAGAGCTGGCGGTAGTACCTTGTAAGTATTTTTTGACAATCGGAAAGGCACTGAACATGGCAAACCCCTTCAGAGCAAGAATAATAGTAATCCCTGCTCTTTTCTGTACCGATTCGATTAGCTCAAGATTCTGAATCAGCTTTTCGGACTCAAGCACATAGCAGGGGGAAGGGATTTTGGAATAATCAGTCATCTAACTTATTACTCGGAAAACTCTTCTGAGTTGTTAACTGACTTACAGCGGTTTGCAATTCAGGTAGGTACTTGTAAGCATATGCGCTACGCGCACGCTGCGCGAACAGCTATCAGCTACCAGCTGTCAGCCAAAGGCCTGTGATCACGCTATATCAAACAGTTTATGGGAATAGCACACGGTGCTTTGCTTGATGCAAATTCTTAATTATAGAATAGTTGAGCATCATAAATAATCTTAACATTAATGAGATTTAGCCATAATGCCTTGACCTAAAGATTCGGGAGGGTTAGCAAAGGTAAAAATTTCTGTTTCTTTTTGAAGAGCACGTCGAATATAGACAGGTAGCTGCAACATTCCCAACAAACTAATGCCATCTACCATCCTTAAGCCCCCGGTGGTTTTTTCTGCCAACAGTTGATCTACTTGTTCTAGATCGGAAGAGAAACTGAAGCTGCTAAAGGGGA
>NZ_JAAHHX010000888.1:0-1209 GCF_010672065.1 Moorena sp. SIO4A1
AAAGCTTAAACGTAAATCGATACAAGTAAATCGATACAACTAAATCTATAAGAAAAATCTATACAAGTAAATCTATACAAAAGAAATCTATATATAAAATTTATACAAAATATACAAATTGGACTGGCGAAACCAACTAGACTTCGTAAGTCCTAATTAGAGTCGATGCCCGGGATTAGCCGGGGCACCTCTCCTTCAAATCCGTACGTGAAGGTTTCCCCTCATACGGCTCCTAGATATCCTAGTCTTATCGCCGTTCGCGCAGCGTGGCCTACGGCCAAAGGCGACGCTTCGCGAACGACTTGCCCCCGTGAATATATTGGTGACAACTTTGGTGAACAGCCATGAGGTTGTTTTTCTTCCAGTTGTTGTGATTTCCATCAATGTGGTGGAGATGTACTCTTTCTTCATCAATGAATCTCAGTCCGCAATATCCACAGGAATGGTTCTGCTTTTTCAAAGTTTCTGATGTAGCATCGGAGTAGAGTTGGGAATTTCTCTGGCTCCAATAGACTAGGTCTCCGTCATAGGGGGACTTAGTCCCTTTTACCATTACGTGTTTGTTCTGTTCATACCCCACTGCGGGGAAGCCTTTCTTGCATAATTTATCGGCCTGATACCGGTTTACCTTCTTTTCTCTACGGAATTTCCGGTTTGCGGTGTTGTTCATGAACCATAAACTATCTCGGGAACTGCTCATGTCGCAGTATTTGTGGTAATTCCTCCATCCACGTACGATAGGGGCTAGTTTCTTGGCTTTTACTTCTGCACCATAATTCGAGTTGTTGACTATGGCTTTGATTTTCTTACGGATAGCTCTGTGATTCTCCACTGAGGGAGTGCAGTGGAACTTTCCGTTTAGTTTGACACGCATGTGCCATCCCAGAAAATCGAATCCGTCTGTCGTTTTGGTTATCTTGGTCTTTTCTTCGCTGATTTCCATCCCGCGTTCCGCCAAAAATTTCTTGATTTTATTCAATACTTTTTCGGCATTATCTTTTGGCTTGAGAAATATGACCATATCATCCGCATATCGGACGCTTGGGTGTATATCCTCTATTCCGTCAAGTGCGATATTGGCGAGTAGTGGGCTGACTACACCTCCCTGTGGGGTTCCTTGCTCAGGAAATTCCAGGTCAACTCCGGCCTTAAGGCATCTGAATATCCCAGTCTTCAAACTTGCTGGTGCAATTAACCTGTCCATGATGG
>NZ_JAAHHX010000889.1:0-1208 GCF_010672065.1 Moorena sp. SIO4A1
CACCAGTTATCAATCTCATCTGCTAATCCCTCCACATCATGATTAGATAGGGGAGTAATTATCGCTTCCAGTTCATTGCGATCCTGTTCAGAAAAAAGATCTGGTTGCGTGTTGATTAGCTTGATGAAATTTCCTATTGCTTGAATCTCAGTGTTCATAGTCTTAACTCCTATTGACCAATTGCACAAAATGCTGCCCAATGGTAGGGTTCTTCAAAAGGCTTATCGCTGGGGCTTAGATAGGGTTCTTCAAAAGGCTCCTCGCTGAGGCTTAGATCCCGAAAATCATCATTCTTCAAAAGCGGAGCACTCAAAAACAGCTTTTGATAACCCTTTATAGATAACCTCTTAATCCAGAGCAATAAATTTTCCTTAGTCACATCCCGCAGCCAGAGTTGCGCTTTATTAAGGGCAACTGCTAAGGACATCTGGTAGTTTAGCAGATTATCATAAAATTTAATCATCAACAACGTTGTAGATAAATCGTTTACCGCCCACAGGCTACAAACCACCGCTGGACTACCCGCAACTAGGAAAGCACTGGGTAAACCAATGTATTCATCGCTGCTATTCTGGAAGTCGATTAATCCTGTTTCACAAGCCGAAAGAGTGACAAGGCGACATTGTTCTAATTTGAGGCCAAAGATTTCCCCTAAAGTCAGAAATCCATCTTCTGTAGTTTTGTCTTGGACTATCTGTTTTGTTTTAACTTCCGCTAAAAGGAGTGCTGATTCTACAGGTGATTCTGGGTTGAAATAGCCATGACAGGAAAAGTGGCAACAGTGGGCTGTTGTCAAGTTCTGATTCACTTTGACAGCAGCTTCCTTTGCGTCTTGACTGGCTAAGACTTCAGCAGCCTGGAAAAATGATTTAATCACTTCCACTTCTAGGTTAGTGTAATCCAAATCATCAGTAGGGTTTTGAACCGCAAACAGGTGGGTAAAGTCCCGGCGTTCTCTGGTTTTAGCAAGTTGAAGTAGCTGACAGCTAGGAGCATAACTTACCCCTGCTGGAAAGCGATCCATCAGAATTTCAGATTTACCTTCTCCCTGCTGACTGTTGATAGGTAAAGCATGAAGGGGTAACAAATGTAAATACTGATGGGGGATTAAAATTAAGCGATCGCACGTTTCAGGAATCTGCTTAATGATGTCATCAATGGATAGAATATCAGCTAGCTCATCTAGGCGGTTACTCAAGTTCTTTTGC
>NZ_JAAHHX010000089.1:0-21164 GCF_010672065.1 Moorena sp. SIO4A1
AAAATCTGGAAGCAGATATTAATGCTACTAAACGACAACTAGCAACAGCTGCTCCTCCGGAATCCTATCAAGAACTCGAAGATGCACTAAAACAGGCACAAACGGAATTGGCTCAAGCTCAAGCAGCTTACGAAATCGCTAAACGCCGCTGTGATAAATTAGGATATGCGATCGCACAAAGCAAAAAAGACTTAGCCAGGTATGGTGAAGAAACCATTGACCGCAAAAATGATCAGCATATGCTTGCAGCATCTGCATTAGTCCAACAGAGCCTTAAGGTTTTCCGGGAACAGTTAACTCTGAGAAAACTGAATAAATTAGAACATGAGGTAACCGAATGCTTTCTTTATCTCCTTCATAAATCTGACCTAGTCCATCGAGTTGCCATCGACACCAACAGCTTCAGCCTATCCCTGTACGACCTACAAGGAAAACTTGTACCGAAACATCGTCTATCGGCTGGGGAAAAGCAATTATTAGCGATCGCATTATTGTGGGGACTAGCCCGTGTTTCTGGACGTAATCTACCCGTAGCCATTGATACCCCCCTCGGACGATTGGACTCGTCCCATCGCAGCAACCTAGTGGAACGCTACTTCCCCGCTGCCTCCCATCAGGTGATTCTGCTGTCTACAGATACGGAAATTGGTAAGGTCGAAGCTAAACAATTACGAGAAGCTGATGCGATCGCACAACAGTATATACTCAATTATGACCCAGAAAAACATCGAACAACCGTGGAATCGGGTTACTTTGACTCAGAAAAGGTCACGGCATGACCATAAATGTTGTTGATTGCCCATGTAATTTGTCTTGCACTACTTCTAGGACAGGGTCTAACGTAATCCTGTATTCTCCTTCTTGCTCCAAGGTAATGCTAGGGCCTGGTTGATAGGGCTGACTAGGATCCGCCGTAGGATCCAAACCCACCCTCGGATAGTTACAAGAATCGTCTTCCCCTGGTATAGGATCACAAGGGTAATAGACAACTGGACTTTGCAAATCGACCATAAACTGTTGTTGGCTACCATCTGGTAGGTAGAGAGTCATTCTCAACGGAATCGGCTCTAAGATATTGACAGGGTCACCAACAGTTTTAAAAGCGAATTGGACAGTTTCTCCAGCAGTAATTGGTTGCTCTTTATCTAGTATTGTCCGGATGGTTAGAGGTTTTGACAGTAACTGTGGTTCTTCTACTAACTCTTTTGTCTCATTATAGCCGCAAGCAGTAATCAATAACGGGCTAATCAATAGGGCAATGGCGAAGACAGTTTTACGAATGTACATGCTTGTTAATTTTATCGCTATTTGCTATCAAAGACGCCAATTTACCCTAAAAAGTTCTACTGACGGCTGAGTACTTATAGCTAAATCATGATCTGAATATTTCTATCTTTTTACAAGTATTCAAATTGCCAAACTATCACGACTTTGGGCAAATACTAAAGTAGTTTTTCATAAACCGTAAACCTGATTTCATTAATATATACATGCAACCCCCAATAAACCAGATCACACTTTCCCAAACTGCCAAAGACCAACTAATAAAACTCAAACGTCAAACCAAAATCCCTCAGTGGAATGTCCTTTGCCGCTGGGCAATCTGCCGTTCCCTCGCTGAACCGACAATGCCCTCCCCGGTTACCATACCTGCTGATAGTAAACTCGAACTCACTTGGAGCGTTATAGCAGGAGATATGGCTGATCTGATCCTGATTGCTCTGAAACAACGGTGCCATAACGATGGCTTAAGTTTTGAGCCAGAAACTCTAGGGAATCAGTTTCGCCTGCACCTTCATCGAGGTATTGGTTACTTAGCAGGGGATACCACTATTAAAAAAATTGAGGATTTGATCGCCCTGGCTGTTATCAAGGATCAAGGATGAAGTATAAAAGGTGAAGTCTTACTCAGGACTCAGGAGTTAGCATTCTCGGACTCAGCACTGAGCACTGAGGATTGAGAACTATAGTGTTCAATGCGGTGCGTTTGCGTAGCAGTTCTTTCAGAGCATCGCGAAGCAGTTCCAAAGGAACATCGCTTTTTCTGATGCTGCAAGGAACGAGCACTCCGCAATCGATAGATCAGCTTTACACTCAACCAATAACTAACCACAGCACAAACCAACCCAACGGCAAAACAACCAACAAATAAGGTTAGGACAATTTCTGAGCCCAATTCTCTAAATTCCTGCCAAGATTGGAAACTCACATTAGCCAATTCATCCTGATTCAGTAGCCATTCTCCGACGTGAAAGTTGAATGCAAAAATCGGTACATAAGTCAAGGGATTACTAATCCAAGTTCCAGCAGTAGCAGCTATTTTGTTCCCTCGCAAGAGTACCGCCAGCAAAATCCCTATAAATAACTGGAGACCAAACAGCGGAAAGAACCCAGCAAACACACCACATGCTAAACCTCGTGCGATCGCTTCTGGTTTTCCTTGCATACGAACCAAGCGCCAATATATGTATTTTAGGCGTCGTCTAAAAGTTCCCCTCGGTCTGATCGACTTTCGTTTACCTAGGTCAAGGGGTTTGGTGGCTGAGGGTAAAGGCTGTGGGTAGCTTGACAGGGATTTTCTAGACATTTTGGCAAATCAATCAGCAACCAACCCTCTAGCAACTGGGGCAGATTATTAGTCAGCAGGTAATCTTTACTGTAGCGGAAAATTAGCTTCAAGGGCGAAAGCCAAAGGGCAAAGGGGAAAATAAAGCTACAAAAATCTTAATAAATTTTATGCAAGCTTCCTTATACCTTGTGCCTTTTACCTTGTGCCTTTTACCTGACTGCCATGGCTACGAGGATCATCTTGAGTAGTGATTGTAACTGACAGGGAATCGTCAATATCCGAAACCGTACCACTAGCTTGGCTATAAGGTAAAGGCACATGGGTTACTATGGCATCTAAGTTAGCTTCGAGTACTTGACGGGGTTGTTCTCCAATAGTTTGGGCGATCACTGTGCTGGCTTCATCAAAATATACAAAATGAGGAATACCATCTACTCTATACTTGACCAATTCTGGTAACCACTTGCTGTTATCCACATTCAGCATGACAAAATTGACTTTGGTTTTATACTGCTGTTTCAGTTGACCCAAATCCTTTGCCATGGCTTGACAACTGGTACACCAGTTGGCATAAAACTCCATCAAGGTTGGCTTACCATTGCTGAGTGCCACCTCTAGAGGGGTAGATGCTTCAGCTTGGGCTTCCAAGGAACCGAGACTAGTATCAGTTTTTAATCCCAAGAATAGGGCAACACCCAGTGCGATCGCTACTAGGGCAATTAAAAAGTTTCTGATCCGGTTGCCACTAGTGGGTACTGAAGGGGAGGAGGATGGTGTAGTTGAGTCTGGTGAATTAATAGCCATCTTGCTACAACTTTCTTGCTATAACTTTATAATTGTTTACATTTTACAACAAGAGCACTTAGGCACCAACAGCCTTAAAACCCGGTTTCTCGTTATAAATCTGGCAATAGCAGGGTTTGGGGCGTAACTGCTGAGCAACTTAGAAGTAGATCAGATTAAAAGGTTTTTTGTTGACGGTTGACGGCTGACTGTTGACTGTTAACTATCAAGGAGTGGGAATGTTACGTTAATTTTTACTGGTCTACTGATAAAGTTTCACAAATCACCATGAAAAAACGGGTAACTCTGACCTTTCCCCGACGGGCGATTCAGATGCCGGTGGCTTACCGACTGGCAAAGGATTTCAATGTGGCTGCTAATATCATCCGGGCCCAAGTCGCTCCCAATCAAATCGGCAAACTTGTGCTAGAGTTATCTGGCGACATTGATGAGTTAGATGCTGCGATTGAGTGGATGCGATCGCAAAACATTGATGTTTCCCTGCTAAGTCGCGAGATTTTGATTGATGAGGATAGTTGTGTCGATTGTGGCTTATGTACTGGGGTTTGTCCCACTCAAGCCCTTAGTCTTGAGCTAGAGACATTCAGATTGAAGTTTAAGCGATCGCGTTGCATTGTCTGTGAGCAGTGTATCCCCACTTGCCCTGTTCAGGCCATTTCTACAAATTTTTAAGATTTCAGACGCCTTAAGCTATTGCCCAACAACCCTGTTTTCAGGCACACTTTCAGATAAAATCAACTAAATATCAACCCCAAGAGGAGCCCTCATGATACCAATTCTTGTAGCTATACTTGCAGCAGCCGTTGTTGGGGCAATCGTATTTTTTATACTGCAAAATAAACTGGATTTTCTATCCGAACAAACCGACATAAAATTAGAAGTTTTTCAAAATAAGTATGAGACTAGGATAGAACAAAATTCTCAAGCTCTGCAAGAAAGTTATCGAGAGCAATTAAATCAGAAAATTGAGGAAGTCAAACAGCAGGGAGAGTCTAGCGCTGCTGCTGCTGCCCAACCTTTACAGGAAAACTATCAGGCTCAGTTAACCCAAACCACTAATGAGCTGAAGCAACAACTTGATGCTAGTCTTCTGGAAAGTGTCCAATCCTCGGAAGCAAGATATCAAGAACAATTGACACAAGCTACCCATGAGTTAAAGGAAGAACTTGAGTCTAATTTTCGCCAAGAGCTGCAATCTTTGGAAGCAAAATATCAGGCTGATTTAGAGTTAGCCCATCAAAAAATTGCTGAATTAGAACAAGCGCATCAATCTCCAATACCAGACGAGGTTAAGAACCTAGATGAAACAGAGGAAACTTCCGCGCAAACTGGTAATGAATTAGTCGAATTATTAGAAGAGGCAGAAACCAATCAAGACGAGCCTCAACCCGTGGTCAAGGACGAAATGTTGCCTGAGCCCAGTCAGCCAGAGCAACCAGTGCTGACAGAAACCCCAAGTATTACTGCTCAGCCCAGTCAAAGTGATCTCGACTTAGGTGAAACCATAACTGCTTTGGGAAATTATGGTCAAGCCAGGGATATTCCCCAGTTAAGTAAGTACATCAATCATCCTGAAAGCCTCATTCGTGGCTCAATTGCATCAGCCTTGGGGAAAATTGCTGCTGCTCAAGGACTCAGAGCCGAAATTCAACAGGCCATACCGCTGATTGGCAAATTGATTCAAGATCCCCAACCATCCGTGCGACAGTCTGCTGTTGAAGCCCTGAGTAATATTAAATCTGAAAAAGTTATACCCTTGCTTGAAAGGGCATTAAGGGATCCAGATAGTAATGTGGTTAAATCTGCCAGTGCTGGGATTAGTCAGTTTAAGAGTTATCGGCGAACTCAACCACCCAAACCTGCTAAGAAGACTGTAAAGCCCTCTAAGCCTTAACTTTACTCTAATCGAAAAGCATAGCCCAAAACCCTAGGGATGTGGGGATTGATGACCCTTTCTCGGTAGTCAACCCCCATGATTGAGTCCAACTCTCACCCATACTCCCTTGAACAAAGGGGGCTGGTATCCTGCAGGACTTCTAGCTAGTTTAGTCAGCGTCGCTTTCAATGTGGATAAACAAAAGTCCCAAAACTACAGTAGGCATAACTAAGCCTATGAAGGGGACTAGCATCGTTGGTAAGAAAGAAGCTGCGTATGCGCCTGTCATATCTTATTTTCCTATTTGCAAATTAATACAGTAACAAGTTTAACCGATACTTTTTAGCTACCAAAGTCTACCAAGATAGACCAAGGCCCGCCAATGCAAGATGCTTTCACATCCAGGGGGTATCTCCCAAAGCTCTGACGGAATATCCCGCGAGCGCCATAAAAATGTCAACAAAGTTGGTTCCACCGTAGGTCGAGAGCGCAACTATTAAACCCTTGGTTTTCGGCTTTAATTTAAGTTACATAATAATCCCTGTCGGTGTTACCCTAATTTAAGTCTAACAAATAATAAGAGTTTTTGGTAGACTCTGCGACATTTTCTCTAGCTGTTTACTAACCTTTCACCACACCAACCCAATCAGGTATGGTGTTGGTTGCCAGTTTGATCGGAAGTAAGCCTCTACCTACGGAAGTAGGTGCCGGTCTTACACTGCCGAGGCAGGGCTTTGCTCTACATTAAAGACCCAGCACTGCTATCCAGATGACTGGAAAACGGCAGATACCCGCTTACTAGAGGGGTAGATTAGTGACATACTCCCACACGCTTATCGTTCGCGTAGCGTCGGCTTCGCCGAAGATTACAGTGTGGGCTTCTTACCAACTCCAGCCATCGCTTAGGATACTCGGTAAGCTTTATTAACGACACGGGATGCCCCTCCGCGCCGGAACAATACAATAAGTTCTATTTTTAAGCACGTAGGTGGCGGTTAGCTCTTAATTTGTTTTCCCTACTATTTTTAGTATAACGTTTTTCAGGCTGTTTATAGCGAGTTAATGCTCCGCGATTCATCCCACACTCATGCTGCGCATGTTCGTTGTGGGGCATGCCCAGCGGAGGAAGCTAAGCAGGTAAACAAAATTAATTGCACATTTTCCAAAACTCAAAGCCTTGCAGGGTAAGGGTTACATAAATTTGGAGTAGGTAATTAATTCTGTGTAGGTGCTTATCGATTTTTTCGACAAGTTAATCCTATCATGGTTCACGACTATGAAATACCTTGATCTACCTCGGAATTTCCGAGACAACCTGTGGCAAAAACCTGATGATTGCTTCTGCCCTTGCTGAGTCTTTGATGGAGTCAATTCTAATCAGTCTGCCATTCCTCTATTGACATCAACACCTGTCGTTGACCTAGACAAAACCACACAAGTCCAGTCAATTTGGGTTAACTTCCCGTTTCACCTCATAGCATGAGAGGGGTGATCCCAACCCGCCTTTATACCACCGACCCAGTTTCTTCAATGGCTCAGATTACTGGAAAGTTTATGCCAGTCCGATAATTATTAAGATTTTTAACAAAAATTGCCCAATAAACTTTACAAAAATTAATTACTTTTTGTTACAAAAACCTAATAAGCTAAAAGGGGGTTAGTCATCAAAACCGTTGGTTTTAGGTGATTACAATAGTTTGGCAAAGGTGATTTTACCGTAAAGAACTAAGGCGAAAATTTTTGCCATTGACTAAGAAGGTTAGGAAAAAGAACAATATCTCGTATAATTCGTTACGAGAGGATGCACTTCTCAGCGACGATTACTCGTGCTGATTCTTTCAGTTCCTTTTCTCCCCCCTAAAGTATTACTACTCAAGGGGTTTATCCGATTTTATAGGAGATAAATTTACAATGACGATGGATGTAATTGACCATGGTGGAGATCCCCAAGTGGGTAATCTAGCCACCCCAATTAATTCCTCTGCTTTCACAAAAGCTTTCATCAACAACTTGCCAGCCTACCGTAAAGGGCTCTCAGCCAATCGCCGGGGTCTAGAAGTTGGTATGGCTCATGGCTACTTTCTGTATGGACCGTTTGCCTTACTAGGTCCGTTACGTGGGACAGACTATGCCAGCACAGCTGGTTTACTGGCAACAGTTGGCTTAGTGGCTCTTCTGACAGTTGCTTTATCTATTTATGGAGCGGCTGGCTCCGGCAAACCTAAGGCAACATTGACAACACCCAATCCACCAGAAGACTTAGGAACTAAAGAAGGCTGGAGTGAATTTGCCAGTGGTTTCTTGCTTGGTGCTTGTGGCGGGGCATTTTTCGCCTATTTCCTATGCCAGACACCTCATCTAGCGCCACTGCAAAAGATTGCTAGTGGAGTATGGTCTTCTTAACTCTGACTGGAGACAAGAGTTTCTGATCGCGCAGCGGAGGCGAAAGCCGATAGCTAAGCAAGAGAGTAAGGTGACTGACACTTAGTTAAATCACCTATTCTCTTGTTGGCACTCCACCAAAGACGTCGATTTCAAGAAAAGAGGGATGTTCCTTTAATAATAATTGATGCTCCAAAAAGGCTTTATTTTGTTTGAAGCACAAAAAAAGATACAATACCTTAGCCTGCAAATTAATAATTAACTAAATGACCCCTAGTGGTAATTCAAAATTCAAAATTCAAACTTCAAAATAAAGAAAATCATAAATTTGGCAATTTTTTAATTCTGGGTACAAGCCCCCACTGATTGTCATTTTGAATTAATAATTTTTAATTTTGAATTGGAGCGAAGCGACTTGACTTTAGCGGAATTAAAACCTGGAAAGCTTGCCATTATCGAGAAAGTTCAGATCGGTTTGCAGGTCGAAGGTCTCGCCAATCGACTAGAAGCAATTGGCATTATTCCTGATAGACAGGTACAAGTGTTGCGCTCAGCCTGGTTTGGGGGACCGTTACACATTAGAGTTGGTTCCACCACAGAAGTAGCTATCCGACGGCAAGAAGCTAGCATGATTGTAGTTAACCCTGTCAAGGAATAGTTAGCGGTTAGTGGTTAGGGGCGCGCCTAGCTGATAGCTTACTACTCAAAGTCTAAACAGCGGATAGCCTCTAGTAAGCCTCTAGCTTTATTGAGGGTTTCTTGATATTCTTTTTCTGGGTCAGAATCTGCTACCAAGCCAGCACCAGCTTGCACTGACACGGTATGTTTACCAGAACCACATGAGCGAACTACCATAGTCCGGATTGCGATCGCACTATTGAGCTGACCTTCAAAATCGTACCAGCCATAGACACCCGAGTAAGGCCCGCGACGTTCTGGTTCCAGTTCCTGAATGATTTCCATTGCCCGAATTTTGGGGGCTCCACTCACTGTCCCCGCAGGGAAACAAGCTTTCAGTAAATCCCAAGCTGTTTTACTAGCATCCAGCTCCCCTACTACATTGCTAACAATGTGCATGACGTGGGAGTAGCGCTCAATGAGCATCAGTTGATCAACTCTGACTGTACCACTCTTGCACACACGACCCAAGTCATTGCGACCCAGGTCAACCAACATAATGTGTTCGGCAATTTCCTTTGGATCTTCGAGTAACTCCTGAGCTAGAGCTTCGTCTTCAATAGGAGTTTGACCCCGACGTCGAGTTCCAGCAATTGGTCGTAACGTTGCCTGGATTTTTTCCTCTGGGGAAGCTGTTGCCTTTACCATTACCTCTGGGCTAGATCCAATGATTTGCCAGTCCCCAAAGTTAAAATACGCCATGTAGGGGGAGGGATTAATCAGCCTTAGGGAACGGTAAAGGGCAAAAGGGTCACCCTTGTATTCTGTCGAGAGGCGCTGGGACAATACCACCTGAAAGATATCCCCAGCTCGGATATAGTCTTTCGCTTTTTCGACATTAGCGCAGAACTGGGATTTGTCTGTATTGCTGATATAAGACAGTTCTTGAGTAGCACTATCTGGAGGTGTCCATGGGAGTACTGTGTCCTTACCTAAGAGCTGCCCTTGTAGTTTGTTGACCAGAGTACGAACGCGATCGCATGCTTTTTGATAGGCTGCCTCTAAATCTCCTTGGGCATGTCGTAGATCAGCATAAGCGATCACCCAAATCTTACGCTTGACCTGATCAAAAATAATCAGGTTGTCCACTTGCATCCACAATCCATCGGGCAAGTCATTGGACTCTAGGGGATAAATTGGCACACGGGATTCACAAAAACGAATTAACTCATAACCCCAAAAACCGAACAAACCGCCAATTCCTGGCGGCAATTGGGGTAACTTTACAGGTTGATAGGATTTCAGACAATTCGCTAAGGTTTCAAAGGGGTCTCCCTCAAATACTGTGACTGAGCCATCCCGGTTGGTCTGAGTCGTGCGATTTCCCCTAGTTTCCAATACCCACAGGGGGTCACAACCTAGTAAACTGTAACGTCCCAGATTTTCCCCACCTTCTACCGATTCCAACAAGAAGCTGTAGGGTTGACCAGCACAGACCTTATACCAGGCAGAAACTGGCGTTTCTAAATCCGCCACCCACTCCTGGGTTACCGGTACAAAATTACCTTGTTGAGCTACGGTTGAAAATTGGGAAAAATCTGGGAAAATCATGGTCTTTCTCAGCTCAAGGTTAAAAATTCGGCAAACAGCTGAAACTGTTGGTCACAACGTTCAACTTTTTCCCCTTTACCTTATCACTGATGAACTAAACCTCGTGAGGTGCCTTCCCACTGAACTTGATAGTTACAGGTTCTGGGTTGCTGCCAATATTGCGGTCTATTTTCCCTGCATAGGGACGCCCTTCGTTGACTTTCTCTGGGAATACCCCATCTGCAGGATGCAGAAACTGGATTTCACCATTGGGATAAACCCGGTAAATTTTATAGTCTTCGATTTTGGGCTTAAATTTCGTCCGCAGTTGGGTTCCCAATGCCAGACACTGTTCCTTACGAGCTAAGTAGAGCAAGTTTTCCCCTTCATTCATGATGGCAGCGCCACCAGTAGGCATTTCAAACACTTGCTCTTTTGAGCTTGTCCAGGTGATAGCGTATTTTTCTTCAACTTCAGCTTTGGTCAGCAATCCGCCAGTGCTACCACCAAATATGGGAGTTTGTCCCGTCAGTTCTTCTGCCATAGTTTTTTTCTCGTGTCTATAATAAGGCATTCAAGGGAATGCTATCATCGAGTTCATACCTGTCTGGCTACTTTGTCAAGAACTGTAACAGTTCTTTAGCTATTCCTGATTTTAGTCATTAGTCTTAGTCATTGGTGATTAGTCATTGGTCACGTGTCATTTCTGCTGCCGCGAGACTTTCGGCTGATTACAAAGGAGCAATAACAAATAAAATATAATAAAAACACACAAAATAAATTTTGGTTACCAGTCAAGCCAGTGACCTGAAACCACCCACATCTCCCTATCCTAATTTTTTTTATGTGAAATACTCTGAAACTTCTGTGTCTGGTAAGAGTGGGCTTCTCCCCAATCTCAGCCTCACCCATCCCAGCCCTGGCTATTTGCTTAGGTCAATTATTTGCTTAGGTCAAAGAGCCCCCGTTTGCTTATAAAGCCAGCTTCACTAACGGCGGGATCTGCCTGCGCTAATTAAATCAGACAATTAAATCAGGTAATTAAATCAGAAAGGGAACCGACGACTGGCCGTGTTTCGTCTCGGTTCCCTGACTGGTTCGCTCCTCACACATCCGTAAATATACCGAAAGCTTTCTGGATTTGTCAACCCCTTTGGCAAAATTTTTTTTTCGGTCAAAGTTCACCTGGTGCAGGGACACCCAGTTGGTCTTCTAGAAGCGATCGCAAAACTACTTGAGTTACTCCCACTAATCCTAACCTTGCTTGAGCCAGCCTAGGGGTCTGGTGTTTCACCTCCCCCCAAATGCGACATCTACGGTAGAACTGCTCAAACGCATTACTCACAGAACTTGCCAACTTTAGCCAATTCTTTGATTCGGTTCCACTCAAGTAGTCTGTCAAGTCAATAAGTTGACCAATCAAAAGTCTTTCTGCTGGATGGAGCAACTGTATAAGCGGCTGATTTGTCCCTGTTCCTAGGTCGTCTTTTAACCAGGGAATTGGATATGGCACAACTATCAGTCCCCTAGAGGTTTTCAAGTCCATACTCTGAATCTGGATTAGGCCCTGGCGATGAGCCAAGTGCAGGAGTGAGCAGCAACGAGCATGGGCATACTGAACTCTAAAGATCTTGGAAGTATCTTGCCAGAAGAGTCCTGAGTGCTGAGTGTTAAGTTCTAAGTAGGGCAAGAGATTTTTTTGACCTTGTTGAGGCCGAAAGCTAATCAGCGTATCTGTTGAAGGTTGAATCCAATCTTGTAACCAAGTTGCTAACCCCTGATCTGTCAGCCAAAAATTAATCCAGCCTGGAGGAGCTACTTCAACCTCGAATTCGATCAAGTTTTGTTTCCCACCATCTTGAGTTATGGTTGGCAAAGATACAGTTAACTGATCAGCAATGGCTAGAGGACTTTGCTGCATGGCGCGAGAAAGCTTGAGAGCGATCGCTGAGCGATATGCTACACCAGTATTATCTGAGCAGCGTTCTAAAGGAATCGTTTCCAATATCAACTGGGGAATACCAGAATATACCATTGCTCTCGATATCTGTTGTTGTAATCGGGTACTCAGGGCAGCAGAATTACCTGACAAATTTACGCGCCATGAGCTACTCATCAAGGTATTTTTTGTTACTTTGGAGTCCATGTAAGATCTAGATAAACTTGTGTATCCATCAGGCTCGGAGCTTATGTATTCACCATCCGACCCATTAGAGGCATCCCGACCCTTTGTAACTTGGCAAAGGATCTTAGATTGGGGACAGGAACACTACCGTTATAGGACGTTTAGCAAAGATGAGCGGATTCCTACCCGTCCTGGGTTGTTGTATTTGGTAGAGCGGGGGGCAATCCGTTTGGTGGGTACTTCTCAAGTCAGCGCTAGCCCCAATTTTTCTGGATCTCAATGCTCCCATCAGAATATGGAAGAAGCATTTTTAGGATTCATTGGTGCGGGTCAGCCTTTTGAAATTGTTGCCCTTTCACCCTTCACACTTCAGGCTTACTCCCACGTTGAGCAAACTGCTGTGGTATGGATGTACTGGGATGACTTAGACAACTGGCCACACTTCCGACGGGAGATCTTAGATGCATTTAGGCTTCAGCATCAACGCAAACTACTGTGGCTGAGTACCTTAGGACAGCGACGAACCATTGATCGGCTCTTGGGATTCCTCATACTATTGGTTGAAGAGTTCGGGGAACCGTGTCAGGAAGGTTACTGCTTACCATTTCCCTTAACTCATGCACAAATCGGTAGTGCCATTGGCTCCACCCGCGTGACTGTCACTCGCTTGATCGGAAAGCTTCGCCAACGGGGAATCATCAACACTCAGAAGGATAATTTAATTTGCTTATCAGGTGACTCAGTACCTAAGATAACTCCTAATTAGGTACACTTATAGATACTTGTGTTCGAGTAAGTGCAGTGGAAATCTAATTTACTGCCAAACTGGCAACACAGCCATGGTAAATTGCTTTTTAATAAAGACATACCTAACAGATCGCACAAATCAGCCATCCTGTGCCGTAATTGATGATCAGCTTGGCTGTGCTGTGAGGGGTAACACCCTTCACAACACAGCCAGTTTTTTTTATAGCAATGGGTGTAATGGTATTTCCAAATTTCCAAATTCAAGGGACGAAGCCATGCAGCGCTACTCCCAGCTCCGAACGCGCCCCGCGTGGCCTACGGCCTCAGTCCCTGCTCCCTAAAACCCAATAGGTGCGCTTTCCGTTCTCCGTAGGAGCGCTACGCGAACGGCGAATTAAATTCGCCACGGGTCGCACCTCAAAATGAGAATTGCTATAGTTTGCCCACCCTAATTTAATTGGTATTTTTTTTACACCCAAGTCCCTAAGCGGATTTGAGCTTACCTTAACTTCTGAGTATTTGCTACCAAACTTTCAGCAAATTTATCGAAGCGCTCGGAGAGTTTTTTATCCAAAAGCTTGCCATCTTCACCAAAGGCTTTCCAAGCCTGACCAATGGCAATTTGCTCTGGAATGACCCAACTATGTACCCAGCGCATAATTATCCGTAGGTCATTGAGAGCGTTACTATTAGACTGACCCCCCAATACACTAATCAAACCGGTAACTTTGCCTTCGAGATGTTCAAAACTCATCAAATCTAGGGCATTTTTAAGTACACCACTGACACTACCGTGATATTCCGGTGTTGCCAGAATTAAGCCATCAGCTTGCTTCACGGTTTCCTGTAATCGGGTGACATCTGGATAGTCTGCATAGTCACTATCACCAGTGCAAAATGGTAATTGCATCTGACGCAAGTCAAGGATTTCAGTGGATATACCATGAGCTTTCACTCGGTCTATGGCATGCTCTAGAGCATGATAGCTATAGGATTCAGGACGTAAACTACCACTAATTCCAACAATGTTCACCATCTCACTAACCTCTGTTTAACTATAGTGCTGATTGCTGATTGCTGAGTACTGATTTCTGAGTGCTGAGTGCTGAGTCTGGTTGACTGTCAACCGTCAACCAAGCTGAGTGCTTAGTGTTTCAGTAGGTTAGGTGCGCTCTTACCATTAAGAATTAAATTCGCCACGGGTCGCACCTCAAGTTGTGATTTTTTGTCGTGAAAGCTACCAATTATCTAAGGAAAGCGGCTATTATGCGTAGTCGTTATGACTACGTTTAGTCTAGCAAGTTGGCAGCAACTTTGTCAAACTCCTGTTGTGGCAGATCGGAGTATGTCGATCATGACCGCAAGGATACATTCGACCATCATGCTGTGACTGATAAGGCATAGGTGCGCTCTTACCATTAAGAATTAAATTCGCCACGGGTCGCACCTGATCATTTTGTTGCTTGAATCTGCAGGGCATCGAGATCAGCCCGAATGGCTAACACAGGTCCTGGTGATTGACTAGTAATTAGAGCCGCTTAGCCTAGAGCCATTCAACCTAGAGCCAATGAACCTAACCAAATTAATCAATACAGTCTCCTGACCTAGAGTCAACCTACTACTTGAATTGGACCAGTGGTACTGGCACTAAAGAATTGCTGCACTAGAGGATTATCTGTGGTATCTATCTCCCCAACGCTGCCGGACCACTGTACTTTGCCTTTGTAGAGGAAAACAACCCGGTCAGCGGTGCGGCGAATTGTACTCTCCTGATGGGTAACCATTAGGTAAGTACTACAAGCGTTTTCTTCCCGTTGTATCTGGCGCACTAAATCTTCAATCACTGTTGAGGCGATCGGGTCAAGTCCAGCGGTTGGTTCGTCGTAGAGTAACACCTCTGGGTTGTCCCTGGGATTATCAGGATTAGAAATTATAGCACGGGCAAAACTGACTCGTTTGCGCATACCTCCTGATAACTCAGCTGGGTAGCGGTCTCCAACACCAGATAACCCTACCATCTCCAGACTTTGATTAACCAATTTCCTAATTCGATGATGTGGTAGTTTAGAGTGCTGGTAAAGCAAGAAACCCACATTCTCTTCCACCGTCAGCGAGTCAAACAAAGCTGCTTGCTGAAATACCATACCAATGCCAATGGGATCTTGAGCATCTTCTATTAAACCGGAGCGCCGTTGCCCTTTAACATAAACTTCACCAACATCAGCAGGTAGTAAGCCAGCAATAATCCGAAGAATTGTTGATTTGCCGGTTCCAGAAGGACCAATAATGACTAGGGCATCACCCTGATAAATTTTTAGATCCAACTGATTCAAAATGACATTACTCCCAAACGATTTGCTGACTCCCTTGAGTTCAATCAGTGGTTCTGGCATCGAATATTTCTGACATTTTTCATTGTCTTCTCCATACAATGTATAACCTCTTCATCAAATAGAACTACTTTTTGGTAATCAGGAAATTCTCCTGTATGCAGGCGCACAGCCACTTGCCCTAGCCCCTCACTGAAAAGGAGTTGTTTAAACAAAAGGTTGTCCGTAAAGGACATAATGTGAGCAGCAATGGCGCACTCGCCTTCCCAGCCAAAGTCCACATCGAGTTTAACGTGATGCCTTTCATGAATACATCGGAAAATTAAATTGACGTCCTTACCTAGTAGATCTGATTCATTATATTGGGCGCTGATTCTAACATTTCCTTGTTCAAAGTCAGCTTTGATGTCATTCAGACATAGATCTGGTCCTCTAAAGTAGGGTTGGTAGTCAACATACTCAAAATTAACACCTTGCAATTCTACCTTTGCTAAGTCAATGACAAATTGACGAAACTCTCTAAGTAAGGAATTAGGAGCTTCATAGACTGGAGCTGTCATATAACCGTGGGCTAATTCTTCAATTGTCATTATGATCTCCTCCTGTCCATACATGAACTCCTAGGAAGTTTTGTATAATTTTTTCATTCACAATGTATTCACACCATTAGTAGAAGATAAGTTATATACTGCCCATAATATTGCCATTATCTATAGGGGGGTTAAACCCCATAGTGTCTAAGTTGTATCTTGGCAACAAAAGAGTTAAAGCTTCCGCGTTAAATTCCTAACACTTGGAAGCCAAGTTGGGTTTCTTCTAAATTGTGATATTTATTGACAATAAAGACGTCGCGACAACCACTTAAACAATACTTTAAGAATCAGAAATAGTTCAAAAAGCTTGCCGTGAATTTACTTAAATAGTTCTCTGGAATACTGCAAGAGCTTTATCTTATTTTGATTTCAGAGCCACCCTAGCTGGTTATTTAAGAATCTGACCCTGACAAAGGCTTTGTTAAGAATATCTAAATCATTCAAGCCTGTTGAAGAAGCATTTAAATTAACTCTTCCCGCTCCGGTTATCAGTAATAACACGTACATAGCTCACACTCACTCAATTTCGGTTACTTCAGATGGATTACCTCTAACAATCTATGCACCGAAAATATAGCTGTTGATTCCATAATAACTATGTGCTTAAGGCTAATCACCGATAGTATTGTCATGGCTTCAGGGATATTGCTTATTAGTATTTATATCCATAAAAAAGCCAATCTATAATCAGTGAATTTACGGAATATTATCTTGGGTTACAGGGGTAATCTTCAGTATTATAAATAGCTGTAAATGTTAAAGTTTACCCTTATTACTAACGTGATTGACCCTGATTACTTGCTTTTATATTTCACCAGCGAGATGACAACCAATCGAGAATCAGTGAATTTACGGACTCTGGGTTTTCGTCATGAGGGCAGTGACCAGCCTTAGGAATTCCTACAAATTTTACGTCTTTACCCTGATGACTCTGTTTTTGGAAGATGGTAGCACCAGAAATCGGTGTCCAAGGGTCTTCTTCTCCCCAAAGAATGAGTAGAGGACTTTGTAACTTCGGTAAAAGTTCACTAGGTCTAGGACCAGGAGGAGCAGTAAGAACTGATGCAAATACCTTTTGAGCACCGGGATCACAAGCAGGCTGGTAGATTAACTCTACAAGTTCCTCTGTAATGGCATCTGAATCACAGTAGACTTGACGAAGGGTGCTGCGGATGCGATGTTTCTGGCGGATACGGTTAAACAGGAACGGTCCAAAGGTTGGAGAGTTCACTAATCTCGTAAAAGCTGCCATGACCAAGCGCAAAGGTAGATTTAGCTCTTCAGGGCGGTGATTGAGTCCACCAGCACTGTTGATTAAGACACCACCAGCAGCAATCTCAGGATAGTTTGTGACCACCATCAGACTTAACAGAGCACCAATGGAGTTACCGATAAATATGGTAGGTTCATTGATGTAGGTATCCCAAAAGTCCTTTATTTGTTGTTGCCACAACTCTACGGTGTAGGATAAGGCAGGTTTATCAGAACCTCCGAATCCCAGCAGATCGATGGCAAACACTCGATAACCCCCTGCGGCTAGGACAGGAATATTCTTACGCCAATGTCCAATGGATGCCCCAAAACCATGAACCAACAGTAGAGGCTTACCAGTCCCCATGACGGTGTATTGAATATGGTTACCTTGCCAGTTCCAAACATGGTTTTCCGTAGTGTGGTAGGGTATTAGTTTTTGTGTAGACACAGCTTTTTGTTAACTTTAATTAACTTACTCATTTTAATATTACTAAATATTTAGGTACTAAGTTGATTCTGGATGATAAATTAGTTATAATAAAAACTTATATTAAAATACGATTAAACATGACCTAGCAAGGATTGATCAGGTCAAGGCTTCAATCTCAGCTTTCCACTCCCAGGAGGATACCACTTAACCCGCCCTTGGTAAGTGGCGAGGTAAGTGGCGAAATCGGGCATTGTATAATTTGGGATAATAGTGACCTTAAAGCTAGAGCTGGTCAGGATTTCGGGGCGCTTATCACCCTCACAGAACATGAACAGATTAAATACAAATTAAATTTAGATGCGTGGCACGCTTATGACTTAACGTTGATTGACTTCTAGTAAACCCGCAGGAGGCGTAATCTCAATCCGACCATTTTCGAGATCGACCACTGGTGCGATCGCTTTCACAAAGGGAATCAGTACCGTTGCTGGCTGTGGTTCCTTCTTACCCTTGGATTGGCGTTTCTTGCTAGTTCGAGTGGGTGGTGCAGTTTCCGCATCGGTTGGGGGCGGTTGCACTGAAGATTGCAATTTAACTTTCAAAAGGTCATTACCAGCTGGGATCACATCTACGACTACTCCCACAGCTTCACCAGTGAGTTGATTAAACACTTCAAGGTCAATCAAGTCTAAGATGTGATACTCATCTTCCTCTAACTCTGGGCGATCGCTGGCTGGTACCAACAGTTGATAACCGCGCAACGCCTCTGACTGATCCCGGTTGTCTACCCCCTTTAGCTGCACAACATATAACCCTTTACCAGGGACAAAACGTCCCCAAAGTAATTCTGCAGCTTGGGGTGGATTATCCCCTGGTGGTTTTAACCAGCGCTGTCCTGGCTCCTCAAACCTCTCGGGAAAGTCAGAACTGGGATAGACTCGCAACTCTCCTTTTAGCCCATGGGGGGAAACAATTCTACCGATTTCTAGCCAGTCGTCATTGGTCATTTGAGCATTTTTAGGTAAGTGAACTAAGCACTAAGGGCAAGGTATAGCACTACGCATTAAGCTTAGGACATTCCTAAACTCAGCAAACTTAGTCATAGCTTACTTTTGACTTCTGACGCAAGAACCTTGCTGACTTGCGCGTAGCGCTATAGTACCATCATCCCTAAAGGGGTCCGAGAGCGTGGATAGCGCGGACCTGTCATTTTATTTTATCCTGATTCCCGGCATTTTGCTCAGAAAAAATAATAGAAAACACACTATAAATTGCCAGGAGAATTGTCTATAAATTTTCCAATAAAATCGGCTAATATGTTTCCTCAATCTATCAATTACTATTCTGGCTAAATTAAGGGCAATTAAAATCTATGAAATTACTCGTTTTTTCCTAGGAAAATAATAAACAATTTAAGTATAAAAATTATCAATATATTTTATAGTAAGTATAACATAGACAGGATGCCGACACTAACAGGGCTTGTGGGCTTCTGGATTTTAAAAACTCTTTTATAAACGTTATAGATGCTAACAGTCTAATCAGAGTTACTTCAATCAACGCAATTCGGCATTAGCTCACCTTCGAGAGCTGAATGGCTTTATGGAAGGGATTGAGATTGTCGAGCTTCTCTTGATGCCGGCAATGCCAGCGGACTAGGACAATTGTCTAGATTTGACCAATCTCAATCATATCTTTGACTGCATCATAAAGCTGAATTACACTAAATTATTCCTTTATCATCCTAATAATTTACATACCAAATGGTTAGCTATTTGTCAAATTTTTTATACATTCTCGGAGAAAGAAAACTCCGACTAATCCCTCTTCTGTTATTAATCTTACTAACCTCCCTCTTGGATACTGTAGGTATTGGACTTGTCGGGCCATTTATGGGGTTAGCTACTAACCCAAGGTTGATTGAACTAAATTCTCGGCTGCATTGGGTTTATGTCAAGTTAAGTTTAACTTCTGAAGTTCAGTTTATTGCCTTGCTAGGTTTAATCATTATTGTTGCCTTCTGGACTAAATCCTTATTAAGTTTCCAAGCTCAAAAATATATCTTTAAATTTAGCTTTACTCAGTATGGTGAACTATCATCAAATTTGCTCCACGCCTACTTGGTAGCACCTTACACATTTCATCTCAGAAAAAATACAGCTTTTTTGATCAACACGGTTTTGGAAGACTCTGGAGTTTTTAGTGTAAAATTTATGATTCCTTTCCTAAAAACCGTAGCTAGTTTTATTATTATAGTATTTTTAGTTGTTTTACTAATAATCACCGATCCGATCGCCACAATTACTCTAGCCTTGGTTTTACTAATTCCCTTGGGAATTATCTACCAATTTAAAGACAAAATTTCCGAATGGGGAAAAAAAGTATCTCAATCTAAGGAGGAAATGATTCGCATCATCAATCATAGCCTTGGAGGATTAAAAGAAACACGAATTATTGGTTGCGAATCTTACTTTGAAAGGCAAATGAGTGATCAAGTCGATCAACTGGTTAATGGCATGACATCGTTTCATACTTTCCAAGCTTTGCCTCGCATTATAATTGAAGCGATTTTAGTGACATTTTTAGTAGCTTTTGTATCTATAGTGTTAGTCTTTAACCTTGGAACAGAAAATATTATCCAAGTTTTAGGTATTTTCGCTTTGGCTTCTGTGCGCATGATTCCAGCATTTAGTCATTTAACATCTAATATTGCTTTGATGCGAAACTCCAGCTATTCGATTAATAAAATATACTTGGATTTAAAAGAGTTAGAAAACATTGAAGTAGAGAAAATTTTTGAGCCTACATATTTATCATATTTATCTCCCCTATCCAAGCCTAATACTCCCTCAGAGCAATTCAGGTATTTTGCCAAGTCCATTGACATTAATAGAAGTCTATCACCGGAGGATAATCAAATTGAAATTAATAGAATTACCTACCGCTATCCCAAGGTTTTAGACCCTACTATTATGAACATATCCTTGACTATCAACAAAGGTCAATCTATTGGTTTAATCGGTAAATCAGGCTCAGGTAAGACAACATTAGTTGATGTTATTTTAGGTCTATTAGCTCCTGAGAGTGGTGAGATTAGGTACAAGGGTAAATCGATATATAATAATCTGCGTTCCTGGCAAAATTTAATTGGCTATATCCCACAGTCGATTTTTATGATAGATGACACAATCGAAGGAAATATTGCCTTTGGTGTTCCAAAGCATTTAATTGATCGAGAACGATTAGATCAGGCTATCCAATCTGCTCAACTTGCGGAGTTTGTTGAGCAATTGCCTGAGGGAGTTAACTCTGTTGTTGGTGAACGGGGAGTGCGTTTATCTGGTGGTCAACGCCAGCGCATAGGAATTGCTCGCGCACTTTACCATCAGAGGGAAATTTTAGTCTTAGATGAGGCGACTTCTGCACTAGATAATGAAACTGAATACTTGGTTAATGAAGCAATTAAATCCTTGAATGGCACTAAAACGATGATTATCATTGCCCACCGTCTCTCCACTATTGAACATTGTGATTGTATCTATTTACTCGATCAAGGTCGTTTAGTGAAGTCAGGTACTTATCAAGACATTATTTTAAATGAACAAAGCCTTAATTTTTGAATTGGAAAGACGCAGGAGCAGGTTAGTTATAGCAATTCTCTCTCCCATGAGGTGCAAAGAGATCCCCCTAAATCCCCCTTAAAAAGGGGGACTTCAGCTCAGGGCTATTTCATTCTAAAAAGTTGCTTAAGCGTGTCTAGACCAAAAGAACAAAGTCGTTGAGCTTGTGCCATATTTTTAAACATTTGGTCACGGTATAAATTGAGTGTAAAATTACGAGCTATGG
>NZ_JAAHHX010000890.1:0-1206 GCF_010672065.1 Moorena sp. SIO4A1
TCATTTGCCCACCCTACTACTTGTTGGGAGCAGGTCAAATTTGCTGAAACATTAGTACTATTTTCCAGTAGAGCAAGCTTAAACCCATGAGGGGGCTATAGATAATGTACAAATATTGATCCAGGACTAGCTCCCCCTATTACCTATTACCTA
Organism: Moorena sp. SIO4A1; assembly: GCF_010672065.1. Lineage (NCBI taxonomy): Bacteria > Bacillati > Cyanobacteriota > Cyanophyceae > Coleofasciculales > Coleofasciculaceae > Moorena > Moorena sp. SIO4A1. The sequence continues at coordinate 154 of NZ_JAAHHX010000890.1, forward strand.
TTACCTATTACCTATTACCTATTACCTATTACCTTAGTACAAATGTTCTGCATAAGTGACATGCTCCCTGCTTGTTTGTCTTCATAACCGGATTATCAGTTATTTAATCAAGTTATAAACTATAGTGTTAATAACTTGTAACTAATAACTGATAACTCCTTTTAAGTCCATACTCGTTTTAAATTAAGAACAAACCCAGGTAGAATATCTTCGCCTGACAATTGTTTCGGATTTTCTAATACTTCTACCTCCTGCCCTGGACGATAAATCTCTACCTGCATCTTCTGTGGATTAATTAACCATCCCAGTCTAGCCCCGTTATCCATATATTCTCGCATCTTGGCTTGCAGTTTAGGAAGGCTATCGGATTCCGAACGTAGTTCGACGACAAAATCAGGGCAGAGAGGGACAAAGCCTTTGCGCTGTTGGGGCGTAAGGGATTCCCAACTTTCTCGAATAACCCAAGAAGCATCGGGAGAGCGATCGGCACCGTTAGGAAGCTTGAATCCCGTAGAAGAGTCAAAGGCTTCCCCTAATTCTTCATGTGCCTCAAACCAGTTACCAAGTTGGGTGCTGATACTGAGATTACGCTTGCCGGATTCACCGCCAGTGGGGGGATTCACAATTAACTCTCCTTGTGCTGTGCGTTCTAGCCTTAAATCGCGGTTGGCTGCGGCTATTGACTCAAACTGAGCTTGGGTGACGTGCAAGACTAGGGAACCTGGCAGTTCAAGGGATAGAGTTTGGGTTTGAGTAGGTGTCTGTGTCATGACATCTTCAGCCAAGGAGGATTTAGAAAAAAGCTACTTTTTAATTATGTTCACAAATATCCCATAATAGTCACATATAGTGATTTTGTGGGGTTGAGGTAACAAAACCCAACCTACAAGCTCAGCGATCGCAATCAAGTAGTGTGATCGCACTAAGTTATCGCTGTCGGGTCATTCCAATTATTGCGTCTACGGTAAAGTCTGAGATAGTGTCAAGGGTGGGGAGTATGTCAGTTCCGGCAAACACCAGTGGTAGTTCCTGGTTTTCCCAAACCCAGATTTG
>NZ_JAAHHX010000891.1:0-1206 GCF_010672065.1 Moorena sp. SIO4A1
TTCCTTTATGGATAGTTGCCACTATCGCTGGTACTGGTGTCCTCGTAGTGGTTGGTCTTTTCTTCTATGGTGCCTATGTGGGAGTTGGTTCTTCCATGTAAGGTTGACCGATTTCTCTGATTAACAGGAACCTGTAATTTATCACCAACTATAATTTCCTGATTTAGTTGGTGATAGGTTTCCATTATAACAAGGTTTTGAAACCTAAAAAATCCTTGAAAGGCTTAAAGCCAATAGGGTTTTATGCCTTTTGTTGTGGGCTAGCCACAGGTGCAACCCGTAGTCAATTTTATGCTTAATGGGTTAAGCGCACCTAATAATTCATGCGGTTTTAACCCGTGATGATGTCAATGGTAGATCCGACCATAATCTCTGATATGGTTGTGAGTAATTTGCCTCTTGTTTCAATAGGATAATCGCTGGTTTAACATGAGCTGGCGGTATTTTTTTTGGTCATTAGTTGCTAAGACAGCCTGCCGGATATAGGAGTCTGTTGAGAGGTTTAAAGCCAATTTAAAACAGCTTAAATTTTTATCTAATCGAGGGGGTCTGGGGCAGCGATAAGACCCGCGCTATATCCGATCTTGTTAGCGCCGGGATACATGGGCCTCACAGGGGTAGGTTTTTTTCATTAGGGTCAAACATGGGGCGACCCAGAGGGAGAAGAAAAGGAAAACAACGAAAAAGCGGTGCAGCTTCGGAACAGGGGGTTTCCCCCACTCGCGCTTTGCATCAAGACAATGATGATTTTTAGCGATGCAGCTTCGGAACAGGGGGTTTCCCCCAAGACCGCGCTGCATCGCTTTCTTATCCCCCACACCCCACACCCGGTCACCCCACACCCCACACCTCACGTCTTTGTTAAAAACCTACCCTTATGAGGATACATGGGCTCCCCTAGGTTAATTGAGGGGATGTCACCAAATCTTAACCAGCTAATTCGGCAACATCAGTAATAATAAAGCCCCAACTCCCAATAAACAAAGAAGACCAACTATCCCAGCTAACGGTTTTCCTCCCAAACCCGTTATCCATATTGGTCCACTGCCTGTGTAAGCAATTAATTCAGCTGAGTCCAAGCAAGTTAAACCCCAAATCCAACCAGCATGTAGTCCCCATGCTAAACCCAGACTGCCTCCATCCACCCAACGGGCTAGGACTAATACCATTCCCATTAGCCATAATCCTGGTAACTGAGGGATAGTA
>NZ_JAAHHX010000892.1:0-1205 GCF_010672065.1 Moorena sp. SIO4A1
GGTGATTAGGGTGATTTGTCCCAGTTGTCCGTTGGTGTTTCCTCTGTCGTTAAACTGGACTCGCCATGGTCCAGTATTTGAACAGTCTCCCTTTGGTTTGGCTAGGGTGGTCTCGGATTTACCTTTCTTATTTTTGTCTTTGTAGATGGCGATGGTAGGGCTAAGGCTATGCCAATGGACTTGATTTTCGATACATGTTTTTCCCATAGCTCGGTGAATTGACCACTGGACAATGCCATCTTTTTCTCGAAAGCTAGTTTGCCAGGTCTCTTTGTCTCGTTTGGCGTTGCTTTGGGCAATGCGCATGGCTCGGTAGATTTGGTCTTGGGCAATGTTGAGGTGCAGATGATTGATAAAGGTCAGCCAGCTGGGGGTTGCGATCGCAGCCAATAGCCCAACGACCAACACTATCAGAATAGTTTCCAGTAGAGTGAATCCAGCGATCGCGCAGCGTGCGCGTAGCGCAATCGCATCAGCTCGGGATTGATCGCCCTGTTGGCTATTGAATCGCATCGACTATCACCCTGATTGAAGTTTGACCTTTTTCCTTTCTAACCCACTCAGCACTATGTTGAAGAAGGACATCCCCCTTTTCTGTCAGTTTCTAGGGCACCCAAGATAGTTTTTATTTTTACACATCGCTGGGTAGCTTCAATAGGGTTATCTTTATCCTTAGAATTCGGAACAGCGACTACGATAGCTAAGCCAAATTCCTCTGAGTCAATTTGTGCATTTTTTAGAACCCCCTGGTTATCAAAGGTAATTTTTCTCTCCTCTTTCAAAATCGATAATGTTGCCCCAGATTGGTTGTTACCAGTTAGGTTTGTTCCCACCCAAACTTGCTCCGGTTTGACCCCTAAATCACCAACTAAACTCTGCCATTGAAAGGTATCTGGTGTGTTGTCTTCCTCCTTATTATTCTGATAAACTGCAGCTTCTGGAACTCCGTCATTCATCCTAAAACTAACGCTGTAGTTGAATTTTTTATTTTTAGCTTGTCGCTGGGCTTCTTGGATCACACTTAATACTCTCTCATTGACTTTACTCACTCGTTGTCGATTCACAAAAGCCAGCCAGCTGGGAGCAGCAATTGCAGATAAAATTCCTACTAGTAAGATAACTACTATTAATTCCAGCAACGTGAAGCCAGCATCCTGATTTGCTTTCCGGTTTAGCCTTTGATTATCTTCCATTTTTCGGTAATA
>NZ_JAAHHX010000893.1:0-1204 GCF_010672065.1 Moorena sp. SIO4A1
CCTCATCCCCCGACAACCCCACCCTAGCCAAATATTGGGAAAAACGAAAAACCACATTGGGGAAAACCCGATGGGATAAAGATTCAAAGTACTATAAAGTCGCCGAGAATCAAAAATGGAAATGCCCGATATGCGGTGAAAATCTGTTCAATGGAGAAGAACTACATACCCATCACATAGTCAGGGTAAAAGATGGGGGAACGGACGATTCTACAAACTTAGTCCATGTACATAGAGCCTGTCATCTACATATACATACAGGGTCACGGTCTGAGAAGTCAAAGGCTTGAGCCGGATGATATGAAAGTGTCAAGTCCGGTTCTTAGGGGGGGAAGAAATGGTGACATTGATTCCCTACCCGACGTACTCGCGGTCATCCATGTCTTCAGTTGTCGATTGTATGGACTCAGGAAATATAAAAACAAAATCCTTGAAGACAACGACTTACCGAGTATATCCAAACAAGGATCTTGAGAAAATATGGAAGAAGTGGGTCGCCGCTGTCAGGAAAGTTTACAACATATCAATCGAGCAACTGAATAAGAACCAGGGTTATACAAAGGTAGGAAAGAAAGGAGGAAAACATGGCTTTAGAACTTGGTTAAAACAATCTGGGCTAATCCCTGAGTGGTGCAAAAGCCTAAATGTTTCTAAAATACTAGATAACGCTTCCATGGAAGCTTATACAGCTTGGAAGGGAACGGCTAAACAACCGAAGTTCATAGGTATTGGTAAAAAAAGAAAGTCCAATCCACAAGCTGGTCTAAAGTTAGCAAAGTTCCGTAGTGTAAGGGATCAAAAACAAACAATTCAGTTTGATCCAACAGCTTACAAAGGGGGAAGATGGATGGTCTCCACGACTAAACATTTACCGAAGCCTAAGTTTAAAGGTAATAATCACTGTATATTGACAGACGGTTCTACGGAACTGACTTACAACAAAGGAAGATGGTTCGCTCATTTTCCAGTTGAATTTACAACAGAGCCTACTCTTACCAGAAAAGTGGTAGCTTTAGACCCTGGCGTCAGAACATTCATGACAGGATTTGATGGAAATCAATTTCTTGAATTTGGAATTGATGACTTTCAGAGGATAGCCAAACTTTGCTCTCATTTAGACAAAATAAAAAGTAATCACGATCAGGCATAGAGACACAAAAACAAGCATAAACGTAATCGAACAAAAGCGACAATGGAAAGACTA
>NZ_JAAHHX010000894.1:0-1203 GCF_010672065.1 Moorena sp. SIO4A1
TTCTTGACCAGTAGTTCCTGCCAATCAAAAAACTCCCCCGCTCCCATCAATAGCGTGAGTTGAACAGGGGGCTGGGTCAGTGCTGGTAGTGCCCAAAACTGGGACAGGAGCACACTGGCAACCAGCATTCCCAAAATAATCAGGATTACGACAGGTCTAAGCAGTTTAGTGAAACCTTAATCAGCGTGTCGCAGCATTCATCAGTTTACCATCAACTATCCGACTCTGTAAGAGATTCATACAGATCGGCTTTGCTCCGAGCAAAACTATGGGCAAGCTCAGAAGAGCAAAGATAATTGTTGATAACACGATTTGTCTGAGGAACACTTGATCGCTTTTAGATTGGTTCATGATTAAATGCTTACCTTAAACAAGTTCTAGTACTGGTCGTGAACTCAATGGCTAGGTAACGTACAGGCTAGATAGCAGGTATTTTCGCGCTTTTTTGCTCTGTACACAAATAATCTACCGATCTCACCAAGAGCAGTCGATAACTAAAAGTTAAGGGAAGTTATGGAGTTGCCCTAGGATTCGACTTAAATCAAACATGAGGTATACCCAATCGCTAACATAACGCAGATGCGATCGCAAACCCCTGAGGTTCAAACTAGGACAAAACGCTGGCAATAAGGCTACCGTTCAAAACCAACGAAAAGCTGACATGATCAGCGTTTTTAAGTTGGCATTTTTAATTTGGCTATCAGCTATCAGTTATCAGTTAATGCGCTACGCGCACGCTACGCGAACAGCTTTTGAATAAGCGATGCAGAGGTGCGACCCGTGGCGAATTTAATTACGGGTAAAGCGCACCTAAGCGGTCATGGGGGTTTCCCCCATGACCGCGCTGCATCAAGACAAGAGGTAAGCATTGGTTTAATCTGTGTTATCTCAGCTTATGGGATTTTACCCAGACTTTCAATTCTAATTAATCTCGAACTCTTAAATTCTCTCCTTAGAGGTTTATTGGAAGCTGACTGCTGACTGCTGACTGCTGACTGCTGACTGCTGACGGTACTAGTCATTGAGTTTTAAGTAGCTATCCTAAGGGAGTAATTGTGAACGGGTCTACAATCCAAAAATTAATCTTGGCACCAGTCTTCATTTCCACTACACTCTTTTGTGTCTTCACCTTACCTGTAGCCATATTTGGTGAAGAGTCCCTCACCATCCGCATCCAAGATGAACTATTTTTCCATGGTAAGG
>NZ_JAAHHX010000895.1:0-1203 GCF_010672065.1 Moorena sp. SIO4A1
CCTCTTGCCTTTCCCAAGCACGAGTATGTTAACAACTCAAATGTAAATGCTATAGACCAATGGTAGCCATCAGTTTTGTGTAGGCTTTTTTGTAAGCACTTCGATGTTTTTCCAACCGATAACGAGCCATATCAGTGACCCCTTGTGATGAACCGCTATCAAACTCTTTGAGCAATTCTTCACCAAGGGCTGTCAACCCTTGCTCATGCTCTGAATCAAGGGCTTGATTCTTCAGTTCCTCAAATAATTTATCATCGTCTTTCATTATTGTCTTTCATTATTGTCTTTTATTAGCGTTCGCGTAGCGTGGCCAACGGCCAATCGCATAAGCGCGGAAGCTGAGGCCAAAGGCCACCCTTTGCGTTCGCGTAGCGGAGGCCGTTGGCCAAACGCTTCCGGAGCGTAGCGTGGCCAACGGCCAATCGCATTAATTAGTCATGTAACCATTAAGCCGTCAGCTGTCAGCCGTTGGCCGTTGGCTGATGGCTGATAGCTGATAGCTTACGGTGTGACCCTCAGCAAGAGCAGCGCTACAATAACAGACTATGAGCTGGTTACCAATAACTCAGCACTTAGCACTTACCATTTCGCATTCAGCAGTGATCAACCTAGATCAGCCGATTAACTCTTATTCTGCTTAGGGGATGAAGCAGGTTTATTTTTCTCTATCCATTCTTCGATCAACTCCAATAAGATATGATTCATGGTGACTCCCTTGAGAGCGCACATAGATTTGAATTTTGCCCGTAAGGATTCAGGCAAAAATAGTTTGTAGCTAACTTGTTTTTCTTCTGACACATCTTTTGACAACTTTGACCTCCCAATTATCCTACTAAGGGTTAAACGATTCAATAGGTATTTTAAGTTTTTTGTGTTATTTGTAGATTTTGTGTTATTATAACCTTAGGAAACACAAAGAAGCCAGCGGCACTCAGTCTGATCAAATCGATTTCGACCAGACTTTGTAGCCTATGGGCTGGTTAGCGCACTAGCTACAGCAGAGGTTCCCCAGGGATCTCTGCTTAACTTTTTTAAACTATTACTGGTGCTACTGGCCAACCTAGTCAGGGGTAGTAGCTCACAGGGAAACTTCCTCGATATCAGCTAAATTTGGTAGTAATTCTGTACTATCGTTCCTCAACCTATTCCCATAACGCTGACAACGCACGGCAAAGGTACCACCAGTAGGAGTCCGGGCACGCC
>NZ_JAAHHX010000896.1:0-1203 GCF_010672065.1 Moorena sp. SIO4A1
CCACCAACAGAAAATCAATTGTAAAATAGAGTAAAATAAATCGTAGGGTGGGCAGTGCTTCCTATAATTTTTCAAGATTGTAGTAAATTAAATCGGCACTGCCCACCAACAGGAAATTAATTGTAAAATAGGGTATGAATTGTAAGGTGGGCAGTAATCATACCAATTCCAAAGCTTACCATCGGGATTCTATTTACTGCCCACCCTACATCAACTACTCATGATGGTGCGTTACGGGGCGGGTTGTTTCAACCAGAAACGAAGAGGCGCAAAATCATGGCTAGCCCGCCCCTAACGCACCCTACGCAACTGTTCCCCTAGTTTCACGATTATTTGTGAAGCAGTGAAGCAATAATCACGATATTTTATTCGAGCTTCACCCATAGTAAAGACCGTGAAATAAGTGAACTTTGATCCACAAATGCTTACTGTTAGTTTTGAGAGCCTATAGTTGGAGATAAGAGCGTTACTCAACTAAAGGCTGAATAGATTATGTCTCAAGCAAACAAAGAATTTGACCCAGAAACCCGCTTCTTGAACGAGCGCATTCGTCAAGCCAAGCTTTCCTTTAACTTGCTTGTCGGAGCTACAATTCTAAGCGGGATTGTGGGTCTAATCGGCGCAGGATTATTAATTTTTAAACAGTCACCTGAAGGAGCAGTGACTACGGCGGTGGGATTAGCATCGAATATTGCTTTTGTTAAGCTAGCTAAAGATGCTAATGATAGGTTGGATGAAGCGATTGAAGATGAGGATGAAGAGTAATAACTAGTAATTATAGCCGATGGGAATAGGAAACTCTGTTCCCTATTCCGGACAACTGTTGGAAAGTCTAATGTATCGCTGCGGGTGTTAAATTCTGCTGATATCCCCGCCAGACACCGACTAATACTCCTTGAACCTGGACATGTTTTGCCATCACTTCTATGGGATGGTACTTAGCATTAGAGGGTTTAAGAGTAACTTTGTGACCCTTACGATAGAAACGTTTCAAGGTAGTACCATGTCCATCCACCCGTGCCGCTACAATTAGACCATTCTTGATGTCATCGGGATCAGGCACTGGTCGCATAATCACCACATCCCCTTCTGTAATTAAGTCTTCGATCATGCTGTCTCCAGTAACCCGCAGAGCAAAGTTACCTGGTTGCTGGAAAAACCCAGATATATCCAACTCCTCAACTGTGTCGGTGAAGGGTTCCA
>NZ_JAAHHX010000897.1:0-1203 GCF_010672065.1 Moorena sp. SIO4A1
TCTTTATCTATCTCTGTGCTTGTCTCCCCAATCGTCTCTCTATTTACCAACTCTTGATTTTCCGCCCTTACCCCCAACTGAACCTCAGTATTATTGATCATGGGCTCCTTTGGTGTTGCCTCTTTTGGTGTTGGTGCGATCGCGTTTTTTTCTCTATTGTTTTTTTCTGTATTTCTGTTCTCTTGGTTTTGAGTTTCCCTGCTAGTTTGATTGAAGGTATTCCCTTCTGAGGTTAATTCCTGATGTTCTGAATATTCTCTCTCAATTTCCACTAAGATTGTGTTCGTGATCGGCTCGGGTTCCCTATCCCTAACTTCACCATCTTGGGGGGATAACGCCGGTGTAGTTGGCTCCCTTGGTGTAATGGTGCGATCGCCCTCAAACAAGCTAGGTATTTCTAGATTGGCATTGTCACTAGCCATCGCCTCTTCCGGAGCAAACCGTGAAACTATTCGGGGTTGCACTACGGGCATTAAACCCAAGGTTCGTTTTGCCAGTCTGGTAAATAAATCTGCCATCAGCCCACTAAACTCAAATAATATTGTCGTCGGAGCGTAGTCATAGATAAGATATCCGCCTCTCGCCATCCATAAAATCGGGCTAGCACGTGTACTTCCTGGAGGATCCTCTGGGCTTTAGCACTGATTTCTTTCCAAATAAACCAAACTATATCTAATAGAACCTGCCAGTTATGACTGCAAGCTGGACAATCTAGATCTAATACTATTTCTATTTGGGGGTCTGCTGTTGCGATTGTCTCTACCATTTTTTCGATCACCTCCTCTGGCAGGTCATTATACCCCCACTTTTGTCCCGATCGGCTTGCCCCCAGCAAACAGTTTTGTCTCAGTTGTCTGGCCGCTTTTTCATGATCTTTGCTTCCCACTATTCCAGCCAAGTCCCAGCTATTCGGCAATCTATAGTGCAACTCCCACTCCCCGACGTTGATTATATAATCTTCTGCTTCTGGTTCCCGCAGTTCTACCAAGCGCATCTGGGATGTTTTCATGGTAAACTCTAACCGTTCGCTACATTCGGGGCAGTCTACCCAACTATTCATCTGCTCCCCGAAGGTGATTTCTCGTAGGATTAATAAATAAGCATCCCGCTGTCCGATACTCATAGTAGCCAGGGTGGCTCTCGGCTTTTCCGGACAAGCAAAACTCAAAAGAGTCAACGCCCTATCCAGGGGATGTTGACTCT
>NZ_JAAHHX010000898.1:0-1202 GCF_010672065.1 Moorena sp. SIO4A1
GAAAGGCTTGACTCAGTCTGCTCTCAATTCCATGCTGCCAAAACTCAAAAAAGAAGAAGAGACTGAATGGTTAAAAGATTGCTACTCTCAGATATTACAGTCCGTAAGTCTCAATCTTAGCCGTGCATATCAGAACTTTTTTGAAGGTAGAGCAAAATATCCTAAGTTCAAGTCATACCACCATCGCCAATCCATTCAGTATCCTCAAAACGTCAAGCAAGTTGGTAATCGCCTTAAATTTCCTGGAAAATTGGGAATTGTCAAAGCAGTGATTCATCGGCCATTAGACGGGGAAATTAAAACGGTAACAGTTAGCAGAGATCCTTCTGGGAAATATTACGCTTCTGTTTTGATGGAATACGAGTCCAAGGGAACAAAGCCATCAACAAACGGAAAGGTGATTGGGATTGACTTGGGCATTAAAGATTTTGCTATTACTTACGATGGCGAAAAGACCTCTAAATTTGGCAATCCTAAGCATATAGCTAGATCCGAGAAAAAATTAGCTAAGAAACAACGTATTGCAGCCCGAAAAAAGAAAGGCAGTAATAAGCGCAGAAAGGCTCGCCGGATTGTAGCTAAGGTATATGAACGTATTGGAAATGTCCGCCAAGACTACTTACATAAACTATCCAGGAAGATTGTAGATCAGAACCAGGTAGTAGTAGTTGAAAACCTAAATGTCAAGGGCATGGTTCGTAACCATAAATTAGCTAAAGCAATATCTGATCTAAGCTGGGGAACTTTTGTAAACTTCCTGTCTTATAAATGCGAAAAAGAAGGAAAAGTGTTAGTTGAGATAAATCGATGGTTCCCCAGTTCTAAAACCTGTTCTAATTGCCATTATCGAATCAAAGAATTGCCACTAGACGTAAGGACTTGGACTTGTCCAAGTTGTGGAACTTGTCACGACAGAGACGGTAATGCGGCCAAAAATATTAGAGCAGAAGGGATCAGAATGCTATCCTCCTCTGGGACGGGGGAGGATAACGCCAGGGTCGAAGAAGTAAGACCAAGACGTGGGCGTCCGTCCAAGTTAAGGCATTCTTCCGTGAAGCTGGAAGCCCCGGCCTGGCCTTTTGGCCACGCTTCGCGAACAACAAAGTAGGCCGGGGTAGTTCACGCCATAGCCTTTTTCTTTTACCGTAGAATTTTGCAGAAGGCTAGAGTAAGCTAGGATAGCCGGAAAGCTGAAGGTTCTT
>NZ_JAAHHX010000899.1:0-1201 GCF_010672065.1 Moorena sp. SIO4A1
TGTGAAATTGATTTTGAAGAGTTTATTGCCACTCAGACTTATGAATCGGCTCTGAAGATTTCGATCGCAGGCTTACGCAGTTTCAAAAAGATTTTACTTCAGTACCAGAAAGTCGCAAAGTTTTCCTCCATTGCCCTGATTGAAGTTGATTCGGAATTAGGAGCAGGAACGCGCGGTCAATCCATGGGAACTGCTGCTTTGAGAGAAGCTGCAATCCAAAAACAGGCGGCACGGGTGCATGCGGAGAATGGTGTGTTGAGTCTGGATAGTTTACAAGTACAAACGGAAAATTGGGCAGATGCTTTGGGACACAAACATCAGTACGCCAAGTATATTGACAAGCTATATCAGGTGCTGAGCCGAACCACCGATGTAGTCGCCCAAACCCTACAGGAAGGACTGTTTCCCGTTGTACTCGGTGGCGATCATTCAACGGCAGCAGGGACAATCGCCGGAATCAAAAAAGCCTTTCCGAATCATCGCCTGGGAGTGGTTTGGATTGATGCCCATGCCGATATTCACTCCCCCTATACAACTCCATCGGGAAATATGCATGGGATGCCTCTGGCGATGGCGACTGCTACTGATAATCTGGCCAAGCAAATCAATGATCTTGACTCAGACACCTTAGAACTGTGGAACCTGTGCCAAAGATTGGGGCTGGCAGATGGCGCGAATTTTAGCATTGAGGATTTGGTTTATGTTGCGGTACGAGATACCGAAGAGGCGGAAGACCACTTGATTGAAACACACCAAATCCTAAACATGACCAGTGAGCACGTTCGTACCTTGGGTGCGGATGTCGTTGCTCAACGGTGTTTAGAGAAGCTAAAAGGGGTGGATCTAATTTACGTTACCTTTGACGTGGACAGTATGGACTCGACAATTTGTATGGGAACGGGAACCCCGGCTCCAAATGGGATTTTTGTCAAGGAAGCCTGTCTGCTCAACGAAACTTTGGTTAAAGATCCACGGGTGTGTTGTTGGGAAATTTGTGAAATTAATCCCCTGCTCGATACCCTCAACACCATGGTGGAAAACTCCCTGGGCATTTTTGAAACCGTAGTGGATGCCATTGCCAATCGACTAGAAGTGACACCGAAAGTATAAGACCTGATCGTTATGCAAACCGCCGTATGCTGATAGCTGATAGCTGATAGCTGTTCGCGTAGCGTGCGCGTAGCGCTTAAGCTGATAGCTG
>NZ_JAAHHX010000009.1:0-267711 GCF_010672065.1 Moorena sp. SIO4A1
GAAAATCCGTTCTAGAGGTACCAATGTCAGTGGTTCCGTTTGATGAGGAGCCGGATGATGTGAAAATGTCACGTCCGGTTCTGAAGACGAGTCGGTGAGGCGACTCACCGGCTTAGTTTAATAGTGGTTAGAGTATTTCGGCCAAAAGTTTGGTCGGATAACTGTCGCAGTTAATCCAGGCTACACAAGCCAAAATTGTTCCAGCTGTGGTGAAGTGGTCAAGAAATCTTTATCGACTAGAACCCATGCCTGTAAATGCGGGTGTCGGCTGGATCGTGATGTTCCTTCGGAACCGCTTCGCGAACACAATGCTGCTAAAAATATCCTAACCAGAGCCTTGGGTACCGTGGGGCACACGGGAACTTATCAAAACGCTTGGGGAGATCTGTCCTCTACTCTTCCTGGTTCCGGCCTGGTTGAGCAAGACGGGTCTGTGAGCCAAGAATCCCCTGCCTTCTAGGCATGGGGAGTGTCAAGAGATTTATTCCGCTGCCTACGAGAAGATCTGATCAGTAATGCAGAAAATTCCAGGGGCTTCTTCAAAATGGCGTGAGTTCACTAATATCTAACGACTAAAATAAACACAACAAGCAGTGACTTGCTAGAGCTTGTCAGCTGGTAGCGCCTTGTCTTTCGTAGTGATCCTGTAAAACATGGAAATTTTCTGCACCCGTCCTGGCTGCCCAAATCCCCATAATTACTTTGATGATCTAGATAACAGAACCACTCTAACCACCACGGAGCAAAGGTATTGTAATAGCTGCGGCATGCCCCTGATTGTAGCAAGTCGCTACATTCCCTCCCAGCTGCTGCGCAAAGGAGGATTTGGAGCGGCATTTCTAGCACGCGATCGCTATACCCCTACCTTGCGTCAATGTGTCGTTAAGCAGTTCCAACCGTCTGGGAGAATTAGCCAGAGGGAACTACAAACTGCCCACAGATTGTTTGAGCGGGAGGCAACGGTTTTAGAGAAATTGGGCAGGCGTCACCCCCAAATCCCCGATTTGTATGCCTACTTTCCGTTGACGGTGCCGAGTCGGAAACCGGGTAAACAAGACCAGTTTTTCTATCTGGTACAGGAATATATTGATGGACAAAACTTGGAGGAAGAACTCAACACCTTAGGAGCATTCTCTGAAGCCAAAGCCATAGAAGTGTTAACAGAAATTCTCAAAGTCCTCCAATTTGTCCATGACAATGGCTCCATTCATCGCGATATCAAGCCTTCCAATATTATGCGCGATCGCAATGGGCTTCTCTATCTATTAGACTTTGGTGCAGTTAAGCAACAGGTAAACCCAGGAACAACAGCGGCGAGGTCTACTGGTATTTATTCCATCGGATTTGCACCACCGGAGCAAATGACCGGTTCTCAAATTTACCCTTCAACGGATTTGTATGCTCTGGCAGTGACTGTGATGGTTTTGATGACTGGCAGAGAACCTAATGAACTCTACGAACCTGTTACCCATGAATGGAACTGGAGAAGTTATATCCAAATCAGCAATGAACTTGAGAGTATTTTCAATCGACTACTTATGCCAATGCCCAATCAACGCTTTCAGTCTGCTCAGGAGGTTCTTGATGCCATAAATAGTTTAAACATTGCTCAGACAACCCCTCAACCCCGTCACGGATCAGTTCTACCAGTATCCCCACCCTCCCGGCCCCACACCAGGCAACCACAAACCCACTCACCCCTATCCAAACCCCTTAGAGCAAAATTCTCTCTACTTGAGGTACTAGGGGCGGCTGCTTTTACTGGATTTGAGGGAGCTTTATTATTCCTTGCGGCAACTGCTTTTGCTACGCTGGTCTCCTCCAACCCACTCGGTATGCTTTTATGGGGAATGAGTTTGGGAGGGCTAATTTATGCTCAATATCGCAGGTTTATTGAAAAAATTGACCTAGTGATTATAGGAGGCATCAGCTTGGCACTGTTGATACTTTTCCCGGTGTTGCGAGTCCAGCAGTCAATCCAGTTAGTTATCATAATATCAGTTCTAGCAGCAGCAGCAGCGATCGCTCTGACGGCACTTTTCCGGCTGGTATATCAACTGTTATCTCGAATACTATAGCAGGGGCGTTGCTGATTAATGGAATGATGCAGGGTAACTGACAACGGAACTTATGTCCGATGAAAAACGAAACGAGTGTTCTTTTGCTATCGATGGTGATTACGGTAGCTATGGTGTTGGGAGGCTTATGGTGGCTTCAGAAAAGTCAGATAATCACACTGCCATTTCCGGAGGAAACGGAGGAAGATGAACCTAGGGCTAAGGTAACTCCAAAAACTACAAACATTAAGCCTGAGATAATCATCGCAGAGCACCTTAGTGCCGGAGATAGAACCTTAATATCAACAGAGGTAACACCAGCCAAACAGGCAGCAGTCAAAGCATTTGCTTCTGGGAATTATGGTAAAGCGGCTTCCTTACTGGAGGCATCGCTCAAAGCTAAGAAAAACGATCCAGAAGCTGTGATTTACCTCAATAATGCTCGGATCGGTACATCTAAGTCTTATACAATTGCGATCTCAATACCTATTGGTGTAGAGGTAAATGCAGCCAAAGAAATGTTACGGGGTGTTGCCCAAGCCCAACAGGAAATCAATGCTACGGGTGGTATTAATAATGTACCCTTAAAGGTGCTAATTGCTAATGATGACAATGATACCAAGGTTGCTAAAAAAATAGCTAAAGCTTTTGTGGATAATCCAGATGTTTTGGGGGTTATTGGTCATTTTAGCAGTGAGGTCACCCTGGCAGCCGCAGAGGTTTATCAAGAGAATCAGTTGGTGGTGATTTCTCCGACTAGTACCTCAGTAACTATTTCAAGACTGGGTAATTATGTCTTTAGGACTATCCCTAGCGATCGCTTTTTTGGTAGCGCCCTGTCTCGCTACATGCTCAATCAATTAAATGTACGCAAAGCAGCTGTCTTTTTTAATTCCCAGAGCAACTACAGCCAATCTCTTGCCGATGCATTTACCACTGCCTTGTTTGCTGATGGTGGCGAGGTAGTGGCAGAGTTTGACTTTGCTAAACCTAACTTTAATGCTGGTGTTGATGTCAAACAGGCGATCGACAACGGTGCAGAAGTGTTGATCTTAGCTCCCAATTCCGCCACCCTTAACCAAGCGTTACTAGTCGTGCAGGTCAATGATGGACGTTTACCCATGCTAGCAGGGGATAGTCTTTACAAACCCAAGACCTTGCAAATCGGTGCTAAGGATGCGCGTCGTATGGTGTTGGCAGTCCCCTGGCATATTTTGGGCGCTCCAAATTCCCCCTTTCCCCAAGCCGCCACGAAATTATGGGGTTCAGATGTGAACTGGCGCACTGCCTTAACTTACGATGCTACTCAAGCTTTAATCGCAGCCCTCAAACAGCAGCCAAGCCGTTCCGGTGTACAAAAAGCCCTATCCGGATCAGGTTTTCAGCCCCAAGGAGTATCCAGCAAAATTCGGTTTTTACCATCAGGCGATCGCAACCAGGCTGTCCAGCTTGTCAAGATTGAAGCAGGTAATCGTTCCAGCTTTGGTTATGACTTTGTGCCGATTCCTAGCAAGTAGAAACCGGGCAATATAGAAATAAGAGCGTTGCCCAATTTTGGAATAACTGATCAATATTTTTGCCATTTTGTCACCTGATCAGTGGTCAAATCTTGTACCATAAGTTATTTAGCTAAGTTATTTAGCTAAGTTATTTAGCTAAGTTATTTCCCTAATCAGGAGTATCCAACAAGGGCTTTTGTTAACTAGTTGTATTTAATTGTATTCAGTTGTATTCAGTTGTATTCAGTTGTATTCTACAGGGTCACTATGTGAACCACCGTTGATGGTTTTTCGTTGACCTTCAATTGTCAACGGTTAACCATCAACCATTCCACTCATCAATTACCTTGAAAGATTACAAAACAAATTAGTATTAAGCATTAGTCCGGGTAATCAACAGGGTTTGCCTGTATAAAAATTAGCACTAGCGTATGTATCAGAACAACGAAACTAAGCTTCTTGGGCTATCATTGATGATCTCCTTAGCTTTGGTATCTGGGTGTCTGTGGTGGTTTAAAGTGACCACATCTCCCTTATCTATGCTGGTATCGAAAAATACATCTTCAGAGAAAGCAAGCATACCAAATTACCTTAGTAGGGGAGACCATATTTTATTTTCTGATTCAACAACACTGGAAAAACAGCTAGGAGTAGAAGCGGTTACTGCTGTTAATTACGACGAGGCAGTGGTTAAATTCACCGAATCCTTAGACCTCCACGCTGATGATCCAGAAGCTCTCATCTACCTTAATAACGCTCGTATTAGGGACAAACCCTCTCACACCATTGCTGCTGTTGTGTCCATTAGTGATGACTTAAATACTGCCAAAGATATACTTCGGGGTGTGGCTCAAGCTCAACAGGAAATCAATCAAGCTGGTGGAATTAAAGGTATTCCTCTCAAAGTACTGATCGCTAATGATGATAATAATCCAAAGGTGGCAAAAAAATTAGCATCAAAGTTGGTGAGTAATCCAGAGATTTTGGCAGTTGTTGGTAATTTCACAAGTAAGGTGACCCAAGCGACAGCAGATAGTTATGAATCCGGTAAATTGGTAACAATTTCTCCCATTAGTACCTCAGTAAAGTTATCAGGAATTAGCGACTTTGTTTTTCGTACTGTCCCGAATGATTTCCTGGCAGGTAGAGCATTAGCTAAACACATGGTGCAAGACCTCAAGCAGCATAATGTTGCTGTTTTCTACAATTCTCAAAGTGAGTCTAGTCAGTCTCTTAAATCAGAGTTTGTAACCGCTGTCTTCTTGAAAGGAGGACGAGTAGTTAGTGAGTTTGACGTGTCTGATCAAAATTTTAGTGCTGCTAAAAGCTTTAAACAAGCGATTAATCGTGGTGCTCAAGTGCTGATGTTAGGTGCTGATTCTAGCAGCCTTGATCAGGTACTAAATGTGGTTCAGCTCAATAGCAAACACCGCAATAGCTTGGGTCAACAATTAGTGATTTTGGCGGGAAATCAAGTTTACAGTACCAAGACATTGACAGTAGCAGGTAAAGATGCTGAAGGTATGGTAGTAGCATTACCCTGGCATCCCCTAGCCAAGCCTGGTTCTGAATTTCCCAAAACCGCTTATCAGCTTTGGGGTATTGATGTTAACTGGCGCACAGCCATGGCTTATGATGCTGTGCAAGCCTTAAGTGCTGGGATTAGACGTAATCCTACTCGCACCGGAGTTCAACAAGAACTTTCAGCACCGAACTTCTTTGCTAGAGGTGCTGCTGCTCCGATTCGTTTTTTTCCATCAGGCGATCGCTATCAACCGGTCAAATTGGTGACAATTGAACCAAGTAATAGTTCTAGCTTGGAGTATGAATTTGTGCCAATTCCTTAACCCTGATACCAATTTTATTTATGCCTGCTAGGGATGATGATGGGGAGATGGGGAGATGGGGAGATGGGGAGATGGGGAGATGGGGAGATGGGGAGATGGGGAGATGGGGAGATGGGGGGATTATTAATCTGTAGGAATATTTTTTATAATTGGTAAGCTGATGTGTATTGAAATTGGTTATTTCCCGTTCCCTGTTCCCAGCTCCCCTGTGTGGAACGGGCATCTTGTGTGGAACGGGCATCTTGGTGGAACGGGCATCTTGCCCGTTTCAATTTATTGTTTATCTCAACTCCCCAATCTCATACTTAAATCCAACCAACTAGAGCGAGTAATGGGAGCACTGCTGGAGATGTAATCTACTCCTGTTTCGGCCACTGCACGAATCGTCTTTAAGGTCACATTACCCGATGCCTCAATTTTAATGTTGTTGTTGCTTACACGAATTAGCTTAACTGCTACCTCCATCTGCTCAACTGGCATATTATCCAACATGATAAGATCAGCATTGTGGGCGATCGCCTCTTCTACTTCCGCGAGAGTTGTTGTCTCTACTTCTATGGTCATAGGATAGGGAATAGTATTACGAATTCGAGCGATCGCTTCCCCAATTCCCCCAGCGGCTTGAATATGATTATCCTTAATCATCACCGCATCATCCAACCCCATGCGATGGTTAATGGCTCCTCCCACTTGAGTTGCATATTTTTGCAATAGTCTTAAGCCTGGAGTAGTTTTGCGAGTATCCACCAACTGAGTAGGCAAATCAGCAATTTTTTCGGCATACTGACGGGTTAGGGTAGCAATGCCACTCAGACTCATAGTTAGATTTAAAGCTACCCTCTCTCCCATCAACAAAGCATCAAAAGGTCCGTGAAAACGAGCGATGGCTTGGCTTGGCTGACAACTTTCTCCTTCTGCTACTAGCGGGATAAAGCTGACCTTTTCATTTAATAAATAGAACACCCGCGCTGCTATTGGCAATCCCGTGATTACAC
The DNA here is from genome assembly GCF_010672065.1 of Moorena sp. SIO4A1. Classification (NCBI taxonomy): domain Bacteria; kingdom Bacillati; phylum Cyanobacteriota; class Cyanophyceae; order Coleofasciculales; family Coleofasciculaceae; genus Moorena; species Moorena sp. SIO4A1. The sequence continues at coordinate 6,399 of NZ_JAAHHX010000009.1, forward strand.
CTGCTTCCTTAGCGATCCATTGTCCGTTTCCAGAACTAGCTTCTTGAGTGAACAAACCTTGGGTGGTGCGATCGCCTCTACCAATATCTTCTTTGAGCCATTGATGCAGTAGAGGGTCTAACACTATTGGGGGAGGTAATATCGCCATAAGTCTTACCAAAAAACCTGGTTATTTTTTTTAGTTTTTAGTTTAACGAGTTATTATCTCAAGTTATCCAATAAATCATTTAATTTAATGTTTTATTAACTTCATCCTTGTTTTTTAAAATTTTTTCTACCCAAATTGTATCAGCTTTTGATAAACCAGGAATATTTTTTTGTTTGTAGTCAATCATTAAATCATAGCGCCCTTGGTCATAAACTTGATGTAAAATCATTTGTAAATCTAGAAGCATTTCTGGATCTTCTGGACATAAAGGTAAAGGAAAAACAGGAATCACATCTTGAAGGTTAAAAGCATATAGATAGGCTTGAGGCCGTTGATGACTAGGACTAACTAAAATGTGATAGTCACGCTCGATATTCTGATTTAAATTAATCAGTGAATTACCTTGACGTAGTAAATCTATTTCTACGAAATTTGTTTTACTATTTAAAATAAGCTGACGTTTGTTTTCATATTTTTTCCGACCTTCTCCTACATTTTTATTGATAGGAGAAATAATTTCAATAGCCGTAACCACTTTTCCGGTACCAACTCTCCTAACTTCTAGATATCCTTGCTTAATAGTTTCTGTCAGAGCAAGTTCTATCGTTAAAGGTTCGGTAGAAGGAACTGCAACAGCTACATTAGACTCGGGATATCTGATCGTATTTTCAGAGCTTTTAGCAATGACATTATCAGGAATACCAATAAGCGTGGACTTTTCTCCACTAGTTTCGTAGATTCGCACTTCTACCGCAACTACATATTTAGGGGCTAACTGTTGGTTTAATAAGCGAGCAATTTCCGTAATTAGCCAATGATGTACGCTTGACCAATAGGCTGAATCTTCTAAATAGGGATTCATTCCAGGGAATGGTGAGGGCATGGTTATTTATACTTAAACTTACGGGGTAACATAGAAGCTAAAAGGAAGAAGATAAAAAGACATGAAGGCTGTTAAAAAAAGGTTAGTTTTACTTAGTTTTGAACTTGGGATTGGTCACATCAAAATTGTAGAAGCAATGAACGCTCCACGCTCTGCCATAGTGTATAAACCAACGTGATGAGCAATTTTCTGGGGATGAATTGCCGTCTTTGGCAAACCCTGCTGGGCTGCCATCTCTGCCGAGAGGTCGAAGGTGGAACAGCCTTCGGTATAAACGGTAATGTCTTTTAACGTTGGTACCATATCATGATTGCGTGCTGATAGCATAGTAACCACGAAGTCCATGACGCAAATATCGGTACAGATTCCTACGACTACTAAGGCTTCCAGTTTGTGCTGGTTTATCCAGCTAATTAAACTATTGTTGCCAGTATCTACATCAATGGAACCGATAAAACCATTGATGCAGTCTTTTTGAATTAAAGTAGCGTGGGGATGAGTTTCTAGCCATTCCAGTTCAGGAACGAGCTTTTCTTCCCCAGACCCTTTTTCACAATGAGGAGGATAGGGAGGTTCTGGTTTGCCTGGTTCGTGGGTATCTAGAAAAGCTAAGACTGGCCAACCTTTGGCGGTGAAAGCTTTTGCTAGGCGATCGCTTTCTGATACCATGGTGGCTATTTGCTGATTTGGTTCTGTTGGAGCCAAAGGACCAAAACCAACAGTGCAAAAGCCATTGAGCACATCCACAACGATCAAACCGGTGGGACGATCGCCAATAGTATAGGGCTGAGGGTCAATGGGTAAGGCGGCTTCAATTGCTGCTAAGGTGGCATCGGGAGTAGTTAAAGAAGTTACCATCAAAACCTCCTGGTTATTCTTGGTATCGACAATTTAAAAAGCTAAGTTATGATTTCTTACCCTACCGCGAATTCAGTAAATTTCCTAAGGTAAGGGGCATGATAGGCCAGAACAATATCTTGGTGAGGGACACCGCGTTCAACTAAGACGTTGGCAATCCCAACTTCTGTACCATCATTTTGAATCCAAATCTTATTATCTTTAAGGTCAATGTGAATTGTGGAACCATAAATACGGCGACGATTACTCCATCCGGCATGGACAAGCTGGTAGCGGTCTCTTTCGGTATCAAAGATTAATTCCACTTCTACCTCACCATAAGCGGGTTTGTGGCTGCTGTATTCGGTTAGAATCTCTTTGACGAATTGCCGATATTGCTCTAGTTTTGCCATTGAACAATTTCCTCCTTAGTTGGCTCGAATACAATCAATTTTAGTTGATACTCTTGGGTAATAAGTTGAACGAAGCGACGGGCAAAGAAGGTCTCGTAAATTTCAAGAGGAATAGCTAAATACAAGAATCTATCTGGTTCTTCTGCTTTGAGGGCAAAGCGATAATTAAGGAATTGTCCCAAAACCGTATGGAATTCAGAAATTGCCGAAGGCTTGAGAAAGGTTTTAATTTCAACAGCTATTTTTGCTTCATCTTTTTCGGCTGCAATGAGTCTTTCGGCACCCAAATCGATGTAAATTTCAACTTCAGCAAAATTGATGTAGAGAGGATCGTGAGTAATACACCAGCCGTCCTTCTGTAAAGCTGATTTTACGGCTTCATGGAAGGTATCTCTGGCTGCCATTGTTGACCTCTACTTTAAAGTTGTGGGAATTAGCGATCACTCTAAATTATATCAATTAGATAGAGCCTCTTCTTGACTTATTACTTATTACAGGGTGACTTTAGGCAACTGCAAACCCTGTGTGCTTCCTGACTCCTGGTGATTTGAAGCCTAGAACAATACGCTCTTTAGGAATGCCTGCTTGTAGGAGTTCCCCAGCGATGCCATCCTCTGTCCCATCCCGATGAATCCAGATTTTGCCATCGATAATTTCCACATGAATGATACAGCCGTGAACTTGACGTACTCCCTCCCAACCAACTATCATTAATAGGTAGCGATCGCGATTAGAATCAAACACGCTATTTCGTTCAATTTCTCCATAAGAATAAGGAATTTGTGCGTAGTCAGAGATAATTTTTTGAATAATCTGCCGGTATCGCTCTAAAGTGTCCATCTAATAATATCCTCCGCTTCAGAATCAAAAACCAAAAGACGAACTCGATTGTTTTTTATCAACAGCTCACCAATAGGTTCTTCAAACAATCCACTGGCAACCTCTTGGGATACGGCTAAATAAAGCTCTCGGTCCGGTTCAACTTCGGCGAGAACGTCATGATATACAATATACTGACCAATTGCTTTCTCAAGATCGTTCATTTCCGATAGACCCAGAAAACTTTTAATTTCAACAGCGATTTTGCGTTCGGCTCTCTCGGCTGCTAAGAGTTGCTCTGCTCCCAAGTCAACATACATATCCTTCTTACCCCATTTTAAACTGAGGGGATCGTCGGTAATTGTCCAACCATCTTTAATGAGAGCATTTTTGACACACTCGTGGTAAATGTCTTTAGCTGGCATATCTCCTTAAACACCTCATCCACCTTCATATTACAGTGCGATCGCGTAGCGTAGCCCTTCGGGCTAATCGCCTTTGGCGCGCTCTGAAGAGCGATCGCTAATAGTATTGGGATTAGGGTCAATAGGATTTTATTTTTTGGATCGATTAACCAAGCTACAGCGGTTTTCAATTCGGTGAGGTACAAACTTCTGGGTTTTAGGGAGCAGGGAGCAGGGAGCAGGGAGCAGGGATGTATTCGGGGGCATCTCACTTTTGCAAAAATACGACCATTGAAGGCTAAAACACAACTCCTGTTCCCTGAGTTATAGATTTACAACTTTGAGATTCACCCTCTGTATTCTGGCATCAGCTTGATTTTTGAAAGTAAACGGCTCTGGAATTATGACTTAGATACTGTAAACTTTAAAGCTGCATAATCTCCATCTCTATTCAATCAGCGTTAAATTATCAATTAAGATTTCGCATTGATTTAAAGCCTACTGGCTGGTTATTTTGTTACTAATTTTCCAAGTCCAACAACGTTACTCTCACTTTAACAAATACTTTTTTGCTTCATCAAAACTTTACGAAAGTTATCCTGATATTTGACTGTGTATTGTGAAAAAGTAACTAAGTAAACATATTAAATTAAATCTGAGAGATATTTTAAATGCCAGTACCACAAGACTTACAAAATTATTTAACAGAGATTCAAGATTTCTTGGAATCACAGAAAAATAGATTAGAGGAAAAATACAAAAAAAAGAAAGGAAAGTCACCAACAAAAGATACATTCAAGGAATTAACTCAAGCTATCAACTGTGTCAACAATCTAAAAGAAATCCAAAACCAGATTTATAAATATTTGAATGATCTAGAAAGTTAGTTATTGTCCCTTTACCGAACTTGCTATGTAAAACTTTTATAAACTAATCATAATTAGTGGGCAATAAGTGTGTTTTTAGGCATACTAGATTCGGTATATATGTTAGTATTATTATACAGTATTAATTATTACATTAATTAATACTGTAATAACTTATTTCAATATTAGTCAGCAAAAGATACTGCTATTATTTTCTTATAATAGGGATCAATAAATCTATACAATTTTGAAGTTCCTTATAAGCAGAATGGCTTATTTGACCGCCAATGAGTCTGTCCTTAATATATATGAGTACATCCACATATTCTTTACTACATACACTCTTTGTATCTTCCCTAAAAGAACGATCAGATTCAATACCCCTTCCTGATTCTAGCATTATAGTTAAACGTTTTAAATACTGTTCTGTACTCTTTTTAACTTCCTTTTTAACTTCCTCATCTGTACTATTTTTAACTTCCTCAGGAGGTGCATCTGTTCTCTTATCCAAGATATATTCTGCTACTGAAGTTACTAAATAATCACATTGTCTGTCTAGCCAATCCGCTGCTTCAAAACGAAACTTCTGGCTATCAACTAAGCCCACTTTAATTTCCATTTCCAGATATTCTTGCATCTTTTTTACCTCTTCACTTAAAGCATCATCCTTATCCCGGACTCGATTTTCTATATATTTCAGTAATAGTTTAAGCTTTTCTAAGATAGTAGTTCCTTTGTCTATATCTGCAAAGTTTATAGCATAAAAACTCTCCATTCTTTTGATTCTGTTTTTGAGATGTTTTATATCAAATTCTTTTTGTTTTAATACCAGTTCAAGAGCTCTTTTTTCTGCTTCATAAGATTTTTTTACACTATCCAAATTTCTATCAAATCCTTTTGTGTACTGGTCAAGACGAGCCTTATACACATCTGATTGGTTTTTCCATGCCGCAATAAGTCCAGTAAACACACCCATCAAAGCAGTCACAGCAGGAACAATAGCACTATATTGCGTAGACTGTGTAGCTTGTGATGCAACTGCCTGCGGAGTTTGAGTAGACTGACCTAGAAATAAAGTAAATAAATTAATATATTCGCCCATAAAACTTTCATTAGAATAAAATTTATCTCTCTTCTGTCACTGTCGGAACTAGCGATCGCCACAACCATTATGGTAACAAGGATTCAGTGATTTGAGCCTAGTTTTGATTTATTATTAGGAAATAATGTTGCGTTCGCGTAGGGTCACCTACGGTCAATCCCTTGTTGTGTAAGAGTTACAGAACCAAAGAAATTGCCAGGGTTATACCCAGTTTGACAGAAGAGGGATAGGTTTGCACTGTTATCAGTGCTTTTTAATAAGTGCTATTTATACCGCTATTTCCTTGGATTCTAACATTAGAGAAAGTTGTGCAGATTTCCACCAACGCTCCCCCTGTACTAAGGTATGAACTTGCCAACTGGGTGAAGTTTGGGGATAATCCCTGCGGTAATGTCCGCCCCGACTTTCAGTACGCAATGCTGCACTTTTGAGAATTAAATGGGCGATATCCAGGAGATTGAATGTTTCTGCAGCCGTTCGCAATTGCTGCTCCGCTAATGGTGACTCAAATTTAACGGTTTGGTTGGGCAGTAAATCAAGCAGGTATTGACTCACTTCTAAGCCAGCCAATTCAGAGCGCCAAGAATTAACTTGGGCAAGGGCTGACTCTAAAACTTCCTGGGAGCGACAAATTCCTGCACTTTGCCACATCAGGGAGGGCAAACTTTGCCTTACTGAGGCTATCTTCTCGATGTCCCTTTCCCAGTCACCTTTCTCTTTTATAAAGGGTAGGGATTCCGCCAGAACTGGATTAGGAGCTGTTTGAATCTCAGCTAATTGAGCCGCAAAAACCAAGCATTCCAATAAGGAATTACTCGCTAAGCGATTGGCACCATGAACCCCTGTACTAGCCGTTTCGCCAATGGCATATAGCCCTGGAATTGAAGTGCAACTGGTCAGATCGCAAGCCACTCCTCCCATCCAGTAATGGGCAGCAGGTGCAACGGGAATGGGCTGCTTTAAGATATCAATGCCCCAATGTTGACATACGTTAATAATATTGGGGAAACGATAGCGAATTCGCTCTGGCTCAATGGGTTGCAAGTCTAAATAAACATGGGCGTGGCTAGGATCGCCGGAGGTTTTTTCTAAGTGACTAAAAATTGCCCGACTTACCACATCTCTAGGAGCCAACTCCCCGGCTGGGTGGTAATTAAAAGCAAAGCGATCGCCTTTGTGATCTACTAAATGTGCCCCCTCTCCCCGGACAGCTTCTGTAATCAAAAAGCGAGGTGCCCCTGGTTTGGTTAAAGCTGTGGGATGAAATTGGAAAAACTCCAAATCTCTGACAATTGCGCCAGCCCGCCAAGCCAGTGCTACTCCATCTCCTGTACTTACGGCTGGGTTAGTGGTCTGGGCAAAAACTTGACCGCCACCACCTGTGGCTAGGATTACCGCAGAGGCTTTTAGCCAAGATATCTGACCTTGATAGAGGAGGCTAATCCCCTGACAATGACCAGTTGCTGGATTGAGCCATAAACTCAAAGCCACTGCGTGAGAAAGCACCTTAATATTGGGACGCTCTAAAACTTTGGCAGTGAGCGTATCTACAATTGCTCGACCTGTGGTGTCTGCCGAATGGAGGACGCGGGGACGAGAGTGAGCTGCTTCTAGGGTCATGGCTAGCTTTTTGCCTTTGCGGTCAAAGGCTACCCCCATCTTGACTAGAGAGTCAATGGCAGCAGAGGCATTTTCTACCAGAAACGTTACCGCCTCGCGATCGCAAAGACCAACACCCGCTCGCAGGGTATCCTCTAGGTGAAGCTCTGGGGAATCTGATGGGTCAATCGCCGCCGCAATCCCTCCTTGGGCCCAGTTGCTAGAGCCTGTTTTCAGAGTGTCTTTGGTAATTAAACCTACCTGCAAATGAGCAGGTAGACAAAGGGCTGCATATAGCCCAGCCGCACCACTGCCCACCACTATGATGTCAAATTGGGAGGGAGTGTTGGCAGATGGGAAAGACTCGTCAGGGGATGATTTAAACTCTTGCACGATAGGTCATATTTCACTAATCTGTGATTAATTCCTAAGCAGTTCTTAGTTTTAACAACACAAATTGCTTATAAACGCTCCAATATAACTTATAAAGGATATTTTTGTCAAGTAATTGTGTCAAGCTGCTCAGGGGCAGTACAGCACTACACTGATAACTCCAACATCCGTTGAATTGGTCGCAAGGCGGCTACTCGGATGTCCTCGGGCATAGTAATTTCTGGTGTTTTCTGCTTCATGGCTAGATACAGCTTCTCCAAAGTATTGAGCCGCATGTGAGGGCATTCGTTACAGGCACAATTGCTATCCATACCTGGAGCAGGGATGAAATTTTTCTGGGGTGCCCTCTTTTGCATTTGGTGAATAATTCCTGGCTCAGTAGCCACGATAAATTCTTCCGTTGAACTTTGCTGGATATACTTTAATAAACCTGTTGTGGAACCAATGTAACTGGCATGACGCAATAGAGGGGGTTCGCATTCTGGATGGGCAATAAACTCCGCTTCAGGATGCTGTATTGTGAGTTCCACGATCTTTTTCTCAGAAAAGGTTTCATGGACAATACAACTCCCCTCCCACAGGACTAACTCCCGTCCGGTTTGCTCCATGACATAGCGACCTAAGTTCTTATCTGGAGCAAAAATAATCGGCTGGTCTTCCGGAATTTGGTTGACGATCTTAACTGAGTTAGAACTGGTGCAAATGATATCGCTCATCGCCTTAATTTCAGCGGAGCAATTAATGTAAGATACCACTAGATGGTCAGGATGGTCTGCTTTGAAGGCGGCAAATTCTTGGGGAGGGCAACTGTCAGCTAGGGAGCAACCTGCGTTTAAATCGGGGAGTAGTACCAATTTATTGGGGTTAAGGATTTTGGCAGTTTCTGCCATAAAGTGAACCCCAGCAAAGACGATAACATCTGCATCTGTAGCCGCCGCTTGTTGAGAAAGACCTAGAGAATCGCCGAGATAGTCAGCAATATCTTGAATATCTGGCTCTTGGTAATAGTGAGCCAGAATAACTGCGTTTAATTCTTGTTTAAGGTCTTCAATCGCTTCAAAAAGGTCTTTGGGCGGATACTCCAACTCTAGGGTTGGTTTTGGGAGTACATTTGTAAACATCGTATTCTTTCCCTATTTATGACTATTTTAGTGCTTTTTGAAAATTTTATTTCTTTAATAATTATTAAATCTTCGGTAGCCCACTGGGTGTTGTACTACTAAACTTTACTTAAGTTATGCTATTTTAATCCTGTCCTCGACTAGGCTGACCTCATGGGATCGCCAAATCAAATGATCTAGGGCGGTTTGCATAACTATCAGGTACACAGGATTGTTTTCCCACTTCCCTGCTCCCTGCTCCCTGCTCCCTGCTCCCTGCTCCCTGCTCCCTGCTCCCTGCTCCCTGCTCCCTAAAAACCTAGAACTTTGTACCTAACTGAATTTAAAACCGCTGTATGTGCATAACTTCAGCAGCCAGCTCGATTAGGTTTGGGTGCATCTCAATGATGGAAATTAGGCAAAACTGAGATGCACCCGATTAGATTTAACTATTATTATCTCCTATATGTTTTGTCCGAATTGGTTGTTCGTTAATTTTCAATTACCAATTTACCCACCTAATTTAAACCTTATTTCCTTAACCCCTCACCAATAGTATGACCCTTGGATTTGAAAACACTCTTCATTAACACCTCATGCACCAACACGGCTACAATAAAGCCTGGACAAACTTCGGATAGGATGTTATTAAATCCTAAAACTCGCCAGAGGATAGCAGTACTCAATCCCGCCAACATCATAGAGTTCAAGGCTAAATAATGAGTGCGCCTTTTCAATAAGATAATCAGCATGGCTGGACCGAGGGAACTGGCCACAGATCCACTAGCAAAAAGAACCAACGAAAACACTGTGGAGGAAATAGAAATCGCCGCAATTACAGCGAGTATTCCCACCACTAAGGTCATGAATTGCTCGTATTTCACGCCATATTTCCGGGACATCCTCCGATGCAAACCCGGGGAAATATCTCTAGCGATGGCACTGGAACAAACCAGAAGTTGGGAATCTGCTGTAGAGGCAATGATAGAAAAAACACCAGCCAACACAATACCGACTAAAAAGGGATTAAACTGTTGTGTAGCTTAGAAGGGCAAGGCTTGTCCTCCCGTTACGCAGTAGACTAGAATCGAAGCTGCTGCGATCAAAGCTCCAATCGTAGGGTCAACTCCAAAAAATACATCAAGGGTCTTGGCAGCTGCAGCAAATTGTGCGGCAGTATAGGCTCCAATAAATACAACAGTGATCACAGCAACAATCAAGGTGATTATTCGTCTGCCTTGAGGTTTTTTGACTGTAAAGCCTAGGAATTCCGGAATAGTTTGGGAGTTTTGCTCTCTGGACATCTGGTTAATTTTATCAGGAAAAAAAGTCCAAAAGGTTAAATCACCTAAAAACCAGGCAATTACCATCAGCAGAGCAGAAACTCCGATGGAGTAAGCCATTCCCACGGCTCCGATCATAATCCATCCACTGTTTCCCGTTGCGCCAGCACTCAGACCGACAAAGACTTTCCCAAAAGAGCGTGAGCCAAGTAAGTAGTCTGATTCTGTATTATCGGAAGATTTAGCAGCTAGAGCCCCAATCCACAAAAAAATTACTATAAACAGTCCAAAACTGAAAATTGTAATACCTGATTCCATTAGTTTTTATCTAAGGTTTTTTGAGGTTTAACTGCTCCGGTTGGCGAACTACCAAGCTATGAATACCATGTATGAATACCATGGAATCAAACTGATTCGAATTCTCCAGGGTGTCTGCCACAAATTTTTATTCGCTTTTGGTAATGGGTAATGGTCGTCCAATTAACGATTAGCCATGACGCCATAATCAGCTCTCTAATTTCTTTTATAGAAAGGGGATTAGAGAGCTTTAAAATTTTAAGGCGATACCGTTTCCTACAAGCTATTACACCGATCAGGAAAAAGTTTTTCCTATAGTATCATATTCGATTAAATACCGATAATTTCCGGGGGTTCCTTAATAATGGAATGATTTTAAGAGTGAGGTGGAATAGGCATCTTGGTGGAACTGGCATCTTGCCAGTTTCATGCTTATTTTGGGGCGGGCAGGATGCCCACTCTACTCCTATTCATTCAAAGACTGACGCAACGCCATAATTTCTGGGGGTTGCTTATACCAAGTTGTGTTCTTGCCATGTTAATCCCCTTGTTACTCGCCTTGGAATAATAAGATGATTGCAAAGCTTAGTGTTCAATGCTTAGTGTTCAGTGTTGTGCAGGAAGCGTAAAGTAAAACGTACTTCCGACTCCAGGCTCAGACTCTACCCCAATCTGTCCCCCGTGATTTTCCACAATCTTCTTGCAGGTGGCTAGACCAATACCAGTGCCAGGATAGTCTTTATTGCTGTGCAGACGCTTAAATATTTCAAAGATATGCGATCGCTGATCGGGTTCCATGCCAATGCCATTGTCATGCACCCCAAACAGCCAGTAGTTACCACCATGCTCCAAACTATTCCGCCCATTCTCCTGAAACCCAGTTGCATTGATACTAGAAACTCTTCCTACCTCTGGCAATATCCCATGCTCACTGTCCCTGGATTCGAGCATCCCCCTGTCTTCCCCACCACAAACATCACTGTTGTCTACGGGCTTTACTGAAACCTTGACTTGGGGGGATTTCCCTGGTGCTTGAAATTTAATGGCATTGCTGATCAGATTTTGAAGACTGTGGGTGCATTAATCAAGCCAATCCTATTCTTGATCCCAATTGAACGCACTATTTGGTCTGTACCACCGGTATTTAGATTGTGGCAGCTAGCACAGGAGATAGTGTTATCCTGTGACAGTTGGGGGTCATGAAAAAGCGTCTTGCCCAGTTTTACCTTTTCTTTGTTTAGTTCTAATTTGAGTGGTATTGGCTGAATTTGTTTATCAAATAAAATACTATATTCAGAGTATTTTTGCATATATTTGTTTGATTAATCTGGTAGGTTATGATGGTGAAGCTTGGAAATTATAACTATTAAGAAAAGCAATAAATTTTTTTAAAAATAACTAGTAAATTAATTTTAAATTGTTGTTATATTACAGTTTACAATTGTCCATGGATTACAATCGATTATGCCAATTTAAAAAACTATTGCTACACATTAATTTGCTTGTTCGCCGGATAGGGTCCCTTGTAGGGTAGGTTGTTCGCGTAGCGTGGCCGAAAGGCCAAGGTTCAGAAGATAACCCGAGCACCGGCTAACCGACTAACCGAATAACCTACACCTGTTCAGCATCTGTAGCTCGAATAAATTAAATTGGTATTAGTTAGTATGTATGCCCTATTTTAAGTTCATCAAATAACAGAACCACAACTCAACCGTAAGAACACTTATAATTCGTAAGTTTGAATTCATAATTACGGAAAAATTACCGATTATACCCAATGGGTTTGACTAATTATCATATCTCTTCTCGGGGAATTGGTACTTGGTAATTGGTACTTGGTAGTTGACGATTATCAATTACCGATTGCCCATTTCCAAAACAGGAACTATTTAGTAAGTGATTAACCGGACTTGATCTAACGACTAACCACTAACGACTAACCACTAAAAAAAAAATTACCCGGACTGACTATAATTTTCCTGGTAGAGATTAGGCGAGATCATATCAAAGCTATATCCGATTTTATTATGGAAACATCTGAATACACTCAGCTCAATCCATTTCTCCAGGCTCGTGAGTACTTTGAAGAAATTCTTAATTGGCTCTGTTCTGAGGAAGCGCACCGTCTCACCTATTACCAGATAGAAGAAAACCTCTGGATCAATGGTATGGAACTGTTGCGGCAACTGCTACAAGGTTATCTGGATTGGCGGGGAGACAATCAGCCAGAAGCACTGTACCCAAGAAGGCAGGGTAGGTACTCTACCCAGGTCAATCCCCAGCCTGGAAGTGATTGGGGTATTGTCCACAATAGGGATAATTTGTACTCCGATGCAAGAGGGGGAACAGAGGGCATCAGGGGAGAAAGGGGAGGTAAACAATGGTCATCTTATCCCACCAGTAGGCAACCCAGCCTAAGGACTATCTTCGGAACAGTGAGACTTAATCGTTTTAATGCTAGTTCCCAGAGAAACTCACCTCCGGATAATTCCCCACTCAAGGTTTACCCACACGGGTACTGTCAGGTGAGCGGTATTCCTTTAGCATCAGAGGTGGACACCAGTTGCTCCGACCCCACTATCCTAGCCCAACCCCAGGCCAAAGCTGCTGGAGTTTCTCAGGAACAACAGGAAGGATTTTGCATAAGAGATATGGGAACTTGGTTTAGACGCCAGTGGTGGCTTAAGCACAATAGTTATCAATCCCTATGGCAGCCAAGGCGTTCTGTTCCCCGGTTGTTAATTAGTGGCACCATTGCGCTAGTGGGAACAGCAGCTTTCACCAGTTATTGGGTGGTTCGGAGTCTGATTCTTGAGAGTCTGAAGGATAATGCTGAATTGAAGGTCAAGATGGCGGGACATCAAATTGATGAATGGTTGGCGGTTCTGATGGCGAAGGTGGAAACAATTGCGAATACTCCCCAAGTTCGGTCTTTGGACTGGGAGGTTGCCCGACCCTATCTGCAACTCGAGCAAGAACGATTGCCCGATTTTCATATGTTTGTCATGGCTAAGGGAAATGGCTCTTACTACACCACTCGTGCAGGTTTTATTGAGGGGAAGAATCTTAGCGATCGCACTCACTTTCAACGAGCCATGCAAGGAGAAACCTTTGTGGATAATCCGGTAGTCTCTCGTTCTACTGCTATTCGCCAAGTCAATATTGCAGCTCCTATCTGGTCAGTTCCCCCCAAAAATGACACGGAAATTATTCCAGAAAAACTGGCTTTGCCCAACCTAACCAACGAGAATGTGGAACTCGGGGATACTTACCAGCCAAAACCAGGAAAGTTGCCTGGTCTATTGTCTTTCCCCATAGGAGAATTTGCTGGACCGGTTTCCTTAGACCGAGTGTCAGAGGTAATTACCAATACTACTTTGGGAGAAGGGAGTTATGCCTTTGCTTTGGACTCGAAAGGAGTACCCATTGCCCATCAAGATCCAAAGGTAATTCAATTTGGTAGGAGTTTTTTAGACTCCCCTAACCCCAATCTAAAGCAAATTGCTCAAGAGATGATGGAGGCTAGGAAAATAGCCAACCCGCAAGAGTCGGTAAGGCTACTGGAACTGGATGGTCAGTGGGTGTATGTTGCCTATGCTCCTCTGCAAAAGGCTGATTGGTCTGTGGCTTTGGTGATTCCCCGGGCTAATGTGGAGCGACAACTCAATTCTCTCAATCTGTTGGCATCGGTGTTGGGAGTGATGCTGATCATCGCCATGGTTATTGCTTTACTACAGATTCAAACTTTCGAGCAGGCCAACGCTAGAGCTCAGCAGGAGGCGCTGCTGAATCGGCTGACTACTCGTATTCGTGAATCTCTGGATTTGGAAACAACTGTGCAAACTACTGTCAATGAAATTGCTACCCTCTTGCGTCTCGAGCGAGTGACTTTTGGCTGGTATCACCAAGACCAACAATGCTTGGAAATTCTGTGTGAACATCGAAAAGCTGATTTACCGTCCCAAGTGGGATTAATATCTATCGAATCTTGTCATGATTTATGCGATCGCCTAAGCCAAGGACAGATGGTTCACTTCCATGATAGTGGTGATCAACTCATTTACTCCCAGACAGGGAACTATCTGGCGTTACCAGTCATGATTCGGGGGTTGCATCCTCCTGGCTATTTAATTTGTATGCGCCGCAAGCCTTGGAGCTGTAGTGATTTGGAATTGGAGCTACTACAAGCGGTGAGCAATCAGTTAGCGATCGCCATCAACCAGGCAGATTTATACACCACTACTCAAGAACAGTACAGAATTGTCAGTGAACAAGCTCAGTGTCTCAAAACCACCACGACTCAATTACAGCATACTCTGGCTTACGTGGATGCGATGATTAGAAGCTTAGCAGATGGATTACTGGTAACAGATACCAAGGGCAAAATTACTCGCATCAATCCAGCTTTGGTGAGCTTGTTTGATTTGGGGGAAATCGAGTTAATCGGTCAAGGGTGTCAGGGAGTGTTGGGGAATGCGATCGCAAACCTAGTCACTCTTACCAAGACTAACCCTCAACAAGTCTTTACCGCTGAAGTAGAACTGACCAATCAACGGATTGGCAAAGCCGTAGCCACTGCTATTCTAAAAGATACTAAGGCGACAGATAACCCTGATAGTCAGGACGGCTTTATGGGTTCGGTCATTCTGATCCGAGATATTACCTTTGAAAAAGAAGTAGACCGGATGAAAACAGACTTTATTTCCACAGTTTCCCATGAATTGAGGACTCCTCTAACCTCAGTAATGGGTTTTGCCAAACTGATTCAGAAAAAACTGGAAAAAACCCTATTTCCCTTAATTCCTACCAATGACCACAAGATTCAGCGCACCCTGAAGCAAGTGTCAGAAAATGTTAACATCATTATCTCCGAAGGGGAGCGTCTCAAAGCTTTGATCAATGATGTCCTGGATCTGGCTAAGCTAGAAGCTGGTCGAGTAGAGTGGAAAATGCAACCCCTCTCAGTTGTAGATGTCCTAGAACGATCAATCATTGCTACGACTGCTCTGTTTGAACAGAATGATGTGGAATTAATTAAGAGTATAGACGAGGGCTTACCTCAGATAATTGGTGACCGAGACCGACTAATTCAGGTGGTGATTAATCTAATCTCTAATGCAGCTAAGTTTACAGATAAAGGGTTTGTCTACTGTAAAGTAATGCGAACTAGTTCAGAGATTACCGTTAGTATCATTGATAGCGGTATAGGCATTTCTGAAGCGGAGCAGGCCCTGATCTTTGAAAAATTCAAACAGGCGGGTAATACTCTAACTGACAAACCTCAAGGTACCGGGTTAGGACTCCCTATTTGTAAGGAAATTGTGGAACATCATGGAGGACAAATTTGGGTCGAAAGCGAACTGGGCAAAGGGAGTAACTTCTCCTTTAGGTTACCCATCCCGGTTGAGTCTGAACCTGGAGTAAAAACCATAGCTGCTGAAACCCTGCTCACTCAACTAAAGTCATCTATGACCACCTCAACAATTACCATAAATTCCAGGAATAAAACCATTTTGATTGTGGATGATGAAGCTCCGATTCGAGAACTACTCAAGCAGCATCTTAGAGCAGAAGGTTACAGAATTCAGGAAGCAAAAGATGGTTGGGACGCAATTGAACAGATCAAACAAGAACGTCCTGACCTAATTATCTTGGATGTAGTGATGCCCAGAATGAATGGGTTTGAGACAGCAGCGGTGGTTAAAAATGACTTGCACAGTATGGATATTCCGATTATCATTTTGTCCATCACTGAAGAGCAAAATGCTCTAGGAGTTGAGCGATGTTTGAGCAAACCGATTAATCTCGAAGAACTGCTCAAAGAGGTTGTTCGACTGACCTCTCAAGAAAAGCCGACTAAGCAAGTTTTGATAGTGGAGGAAAATCTCCCTCAAGCTGAAATGATTACTCAGGCATTACGGAAAAGAGGAATCGGTATAATTTCTGCCAGCAATGGGCAAGATTGTATTTCTAAGGCAATTTCCTTAAAACCTGACATGATTCTGGTTAACTCAGGGATTGTGAAAGAACAATCGTTGGTTAAAAATGTGCGTTTTGAACATAAATTAGCCACGACATTTTTTATTTTATTATATTATTAATACTAAACTAATACATGCATGGCCGCTATTAAAATTAAAAAAATAATTGCAAAAAAAGACATCTCGTCACTGCTCAATAACCTGATAACTTCCCTGGGAGGAGATATTAGTATTCAAGACATTGATGAGCAACTGTTATTCGGAGATGAGCCTGATGATTCATCTGGAAAATACAAGATAGACCTGAAAGGAACTACTTTAGGGTGGGTTAGAGGAGGAGAGAATGCTCGTCCTATTGCCGCTCTAATCAATTATTTAGCCAATCAAGAACTAGAACGCCGATCAATTGCTATAGAAACCTTAGATAACTATCGAGAAATAAACTTACTCTACAATCTATCGGGGAAATTAACTGCCAACTTAATGCCTCAAGACGTTGCTCAAATTGTGATTAATCAAACTAGGGAATTAATTCCAGTAAATCGGGGATTTCTCTTTTTGCTAGACCAAGACCAATCCCAACTGGAAGTACTCGCTAGCTTTGAGCCAAAAATGGGGTATAGACCCCAGAAGCAATCGATAGCAGGTATTGTTCGCAGTGTGATTATGACTGGTGTAGGAGAAATCGTTAACGATGTCTCATCGGATCCCAGGTTTGTGCCATCTGATTATCCGATCAGTTCCCTAATGTGTGTCCCACTCAAGACCAAAGATCAGGTAATTGGTGTGATTCAGCTCAGTAGTGAACAACCTGTAGACTATACAGCCAGGGATTTGAAATTGATCAGTGCTTTAGCATCTCAAGCCACATCAGCCATATCTAATGCTATCCTCTATGAAAATATGCTTCGAGAGGAACGGGTGAGGAGTAATTTGAATCGATACTTTTAAGCCAACTTATAATATTACCACAAAGTATGGCATCTGTCAGTCTCAAAAAAATTATTTCTAAGCCAAAAGCGCTAGGGGTCATAAGTCAACTGATTGACGCCATAGACACCGCTGTCCAGATTGAGGATGTCCACGGAAAGTTGCTGTTGGATAATCCTAGGAAAATTCCGGTATTGGGACGTTGTAACTTAGCTAATAAATATCCCGTTGAAGCAAGAGGTCAGGTGATTGGCTGGGTCAAGGGTGATCAGAAAGCGATCGCAATTAAAGAACTCCTGAATTATTTGGCTAATCAAGAATTAGAAAAAAAAGATCTAGGCAGTGCTATCTTAGATCAATACCGAGAAATTAATTTACTCTATAGAGTTTCGGAACGGATTCCATCCTGTTTAGAGCTGTCCGCTATTGCTCAGCTTTTCCTGGATGAAGCGAGAAGACTGATTCCAGGAGATTGTGGTTCAGTCTTGTTAATTAATTACGAAACTGAGCAACTAGATATAATCTCAGCCTTTGGCAAACAGTATAATCCAACAGAATTTTTTCAGCTGAGCAATAGTAAGACCAAGAATGGGTTAGGAATTGGTAAGGCTGAGATTGTAAATCAGGTTCAAGATGATACCAGGTTTATTGCTACTGTGAAGTCCATCAACTCTCTGGTTTGTGCTCCTCTAAAAACCCAAAAGGGTCTGCTGGGGGTGATTAACTTTTGTAGTGAGAAACCGGTTAATTATACAGCTCAAGACTTGAAATTTTTAACGATTCTTGGAGCTCAAGCAGCAGGAGCTATTGAAAATGCCTTGCTCCATAGAAATAAACTACAGGAGGAGCGGATTAAAAGCCGACTGGAACGCTATATTCCTTCCCAACTTGTCCAAGCTATTATTGATGCCAAGGGCAATATCTCCCTGACTCCAGCCAAGAAGCCTATTACTATATTGTTCTCTGATATTCGGAATTTCACAACTCGGTGTGAAGAATTAGAAGCCCATAAAATTGTTGAATACCTGAACGAATATTTTACCTCCATGGTGGATGTCATCTTCAGCCATGAGGGAACAGTCAATAAATTTGTGGGGGATATGATTGTGGCTATGTTTGGTGCGCCCTCTAAGCTAAAGGATAATCAGGGACAAGCGATCGCAGCTGCTATTGCTATGCAACATCAACTTAAGACTATGCCTACCCCCTGGATCCGGGAGAATTTTCTAACCGGTATTGGGATTAGTTCAGGAGAAGTCGTGGTGGGAAACATCGGTTCTCCCCAGCATATGGACTATACAGCCATTGGTGATGAAGTCAATATCGCTGCCAGATTACAAGCTATGGCCAACGGGGGTCAGATCCTCGTCAGTGGTAGTGTCTATGAAGCGACCAAGCACCAGTATACCTATCGGGAATTGGGTCAGGTTTCAATCAAAGGAAAACGGCAAACAGTAGATGTATTTGAGCTGATTAACTGATACGATGTTCAGCATTGAGTTTGGGATATCTAAATTACTCAAAGGGAACAGGAAACAGGGAACAGGGAACAGGGAATGACCAATTTAAAAGCAGATCAGTTTACCTAATATCTCCGATAGTTAATCATTTCGTATTTAGATAAATTGTTACTTGTTACTTGTTATAGCGCTACGCGCAAGTCAGAAGTCAGAAGTCAGAAGTCAGAAGTAAGCTATGACTAAGTTTCGGAGTTTAGGAATGTCCTAATCTTAATGCGTAGTGCTATATCAGTACTTAGGTAGTAAATATACTTCTAGGGGGTGTTATTAAGGGGCTGCATCTCACTGTTGCAATTAGGCAAAAATTATAATAATATTCCCACACTTCCCACACTTCCCACACTTCCCACACTTCCCACACTTCCCACACTTCCCACACTTCCCCTTCTGTTTTACAACTATGAGATGCACCCTCCGATATTCCTGCTCCTAGTTACTGCCTGGGACATTTTCTGTGTTCAAGTTCTGATTTTTTGCGATCTTTTCCAACAGACATCGGCAAAAATGATTGCTTAAACTATTCACATCTCCTGCCGTACTAGAAGCCTTATTGATGAATCTATTGAAACCTGAGAGCCTTCCCCCTGCTCTAAGTCAGGGTGTCATCTTCCAGAATCTGGTTGCTGAACAGAAGCTATTCTACCAGGGAAATTCCGCATCGTCTTTTTTTGTAGTGGAAACAGGGCGATTCAAACTTGTTCACTACACTGAATCAGGGAAAATGGTTACACTTCAGGTGGTTAGAGCCGGTGAAAGCTTAGCTGAAAGTGCTCTTTTCTCAACGGTCTATCCTTACACAGCAATTGCTAAGGTAGCTTCACGAGTAATTGTTTATCCCAAGCAACTTCTTTTGTCAAGCCTTTGCCTTTATCCTGAGTTGGCAGAGAATTTCATGACCATTTTGGTTAGACACATTCACTCCCTCAGAGTCCGTTTAGAGTGGCGAGAAATTCGGACTGCTCACGACCGGGTACTTCAATATCTACACTACTTAGCTCAGTTCCGTAATCAAACGGTTCTCAGCTTAGACCAACCCTTCAAAGAAATTGCTGCTGAGCTAGGTTTGACTCCCGAAACTGTATCACGAGCTTTGATGCAACTGGAGAAAGCAGGAGCAATTACTCGTAAGAGGCGTTTGATTACCTTAATTGAAAATTAAAAATTGAAAATTAAAAATTGAAAATGGTTAATTGTCAAGAGTCAATTAACCATTAAGCATTAACTATTGCCGTGAATATGAAGTGATTCACCGGACAAGCTATGACCTGTGTAAAACTTGATTTGAATCAAGTAAGTCTAATTTGTTTATAATTTTTATCCTTGAATAAGAATTTATAATCGCTCCGTATAACACTTGATTTTAATCAAGCAAGTCTAACTTTTTTATAATTTTTTATAATTTTTATTCAATTATAAAAAATTATAGTTGATATCAATTCCGGTTAAACACTCATCCAATCAGGTAGTATTTGAGACTGTTTACTCATAGTTAATTGTTGATGGTAACTTCCATTAATTCCCATTAATTCCCATGAACTACCATTAACAATTAACGATTTACCTGAATACAACGTGATTAACCGAGATCTTGCACCATTGTCATTAATCGTAGGGTGGGCAGTGCCTACCAACGCGCTTTGCAAGCTTCATTATCTGTCTGGTGCACTGCCCACCCTACATCAACTGTTAGAGAAAATTCAAGCTAAAACAAGGAGAGAATTAAATGGCAGCAACATTAAGTCCAGGTAGCACAGCTCCGCTATTTATAAGCGACTTTGAGGGTGCAATGTTTTTTGATAGCCCTCAAGAAGGTGGAGGTGTATTCGCCGTAGGACAAGAAGATCAAACTAACATTTTTATTTTTGGCGACGGTAATGATGTAGCAGCTGGCGGCGATGAAGTAGATATACTCATGGCTGGAGCAGGAGACGATAACATCATGGGTGCTGGAGGAACTGACTTTGTCTTCGGCGGTCTGGGAGATGATATTGTTCGAGGCGGCTTAGGAGATGATGTTGTTGTTGGCAATGAAGGATCCGATGTTCTGATCAGTGGCGGCGGCAGCGATATCTACGAGTTTTTCGCAGATCAGTTCTTAGAAGGAGACTTGGATATTATCCTCGACTTCGAGGTAGGAAGTGATGCGATCGTAGTTGTAGGCAGCACTGATGTAAGTTACGATGCCTTCACTGGCTTTTTATCGGTTGATGGATCGGAAGTTGCAGTGTTAAATAGGGGGTTAGATATAGACGTCTTTACCAGAACCAATTCCGCTGTAGTCTTCTAAAGTAGTGTTATAAAAAAGTTTTCCTCAGATGCAAGGGTTGTGTTTTAAACACTGAAAAGACTGTTGGCTTGATCAGGTTTTTATACAGGGTATTATTAGCTTCCGGCAACTAGAACAACTCCAGTATGTCCCCATTACCATTTGGTGTGGGGACTTTTTTGTCCTACTTTAGCTACAGCTACTCTCACATCCTGTCCGCTTGAATACTTATTTTTAATTAATTAATAAATGCGTAAATGCTCTAACTTAGCAGCAAAGCATCCGGAATAGCTAACTTGATCAAGTAAATTAATTGGTGTAGAAACAGGTAATGCTTTACCCAGCAGACTGCTCTATGACTAAAAAAATCTTGATCGTTGATGATGAACCTTATATGAGACTACTGATCGAGCAAACCCTGGAAGACCTGGAAGATGAAGGGGTAGAATTACTCACCGCTGAGGATGGTGAAGATGCTCTAGAGCAAGTTAAGTCAGAGCAACCTAATCTGGTATTTCTGGATTTAATGATGCCGAAAATGAGTGGGTTTGATGTCTGTAATCAGATCAAAAATGTTCTGTATATGAACGATGTTTATGTGATCATGCTAACGGCTAAGGGACAAGAGTTTGATAAACAAAAGGGCAAAGAAGTCGGCACAGATATGTACCTCACTAAACCCTTTGACCCTGATCAAGTGTTGGAAAAATCTCAAGAAATACTTGGTATCACCGCTACTAGCTGAAAGCAGGACAGATTTCCCTAGCCATCACCAATTTCCCAATAACTAATCTGTAAGCATATGCGCTACTTGAGGTGCGTGCGCGTTCAGCCGTCAGCCGTCAGCCGTGAGCTAAAGGCTCACGCTGCGCGAACAGCAGACTTAACTCAGATTAAACGAATGCTTACCTCTTTTATTCAAAATGCTTTCCTCATCAATAAGCGTGCCCATAGCCCATAGCCCATAAGCTGATAGCTGATAGCTGAATGCTTACACTAATCTACTGTCCCGGCTTAAGTGGATAGCAGTATAACTAAATCCATCATCCTTCAGCTTCTGAGTTCACCGTAAGCACGGATCATTGCTTGAGTTCCCTGTTCACCTCCTGTACCAGTGTCAAGTTGTTGAACAACTTTGAAAAGACGGTCAGCTAATTCAACTCCAGCTAAATCCAGACTAGAAGACTGGAGGCTTTCGAGTACAAGCCTGAGGTCTTTGACCATGTGCTTAATCATGAAACCAGGCTCAAAGTCAGACTCAGCGACTTGTTGCCCTAAGTTGGATAACGCCCATGACCCAGCAGCACCTGTGCTACAAACCTCAATAACTAAATTAGGGTCAATTCCTTGATGTTCTGCCAACTTCATTGCCTCGCATAGCGCTACCATATGGACAGAACAAAGCACCTGGTTGCACAGTTTAACTGCTTGACCGCTGCCCACCGGACCACACAGGCGAATGGTTTTGCCAAGAATTTCCAGTAGGGGTTTACACTGCTCGAAGTCCGTCTGCTCACCTCCAAGCATAATTGTTAGGGTACCATTTTTGGCTCCGATATCCCCACCGGAAACTGGTGCATCGAGAAAACGTAGGTTGTGCTTCTTTAGTTCCCCACTGATTTCCTGGGCTGCATTTGGTCCAATGGTGGTGAAATCCACAATTAGGGTACCGGGTTTGGCATACTCAGCCACTCCCTCAGCTCCCAGCATAACCGCTTCCACATCTGGGACATCCCCCAAGCAAGAAAAAATTATGTCAGCTGACTCGACGGCTTCCCGGATCGATGAGACTACCTTGGCTCCAGCATCAGCAGCAATCTTGACTCCTGGACGATCGGGGGTGCGATTCCAAGCCATAGTGGGGTAATTACTGGTGGAGTAATCACTACGGGCAAGATTGGCTGCCATATATCCACCCATAACGCCGAGACCAAGAAAGGTAAGATTGGTGTTCATGCTGATTCCATTAAGTCCGCTTATAATATTCTTACCTGAAAGAAGACGGGAGTTTGAAAGCCCGTGTACTTTAGCGGGGGATGAAAAACGACTCGGCGAAACGGTAGTGGTACACAATTCGTGATTTTAGCTCCCGTTACCTTGACCAGACCAACGCCTACATCACTACATCTTTACCACTACCTTTTTTTTTACACATATCTAAAGCTTGTTCAAAGGTAATTTTTGGAAAAATTTGTAGTTTACCATCAACTGTAGCATCATAAATCTCTCTACCAGATCTATTAAAGTTAAATCGAGCCATATGATAGGCTAATTCAGAGCCTTCTAGGTCTGGCAGATGCCATTCTTTATTCCCAAAATCCCCAGGGGTAAAATGGTTTGGGTCATCTCCTTTTAGGAACTGTTTTTCGTTAGGATTACCTACAGCAGTAAAGTTATGATCGACTCCTATCAAGAAAATTCTCTTAAAGCCCATATAGAATGCTAGCTGCATTGCTACATAAGTTACAGTGTATCCTTCGCAAATTAACTTCGATGCATCTGTCTGAAAAACGAAAGGACTACCTGCTGTAAAAATTTTAGAAATATGATCCCTTTTATCTACCACATTATCAGCGGATATAGCTGATAAAAAAGATGGACAGTTTTACTTTTAAAACTATCTCGCGCTTTGCTCGAAAACCAAATGGTTTACTGCAACATGATAGCTAATATTTAAATTTACTTTATCAAATATTAAGTATATTTTGTTTAAACCAAACGTATAATAATTATTCAGTAATGATAAATCAATTTTATTAAGGTAAGGACCATTGCCAATAATAAAACAGTCCTCTTTTTTATGAAGATTTTTAAATTTTAAAAGGCGCTTATAATCATTAAAAGACCATTGAATGTACACTGGATATGAGTAATTATTAAGATACTCAACAATTGAATCTATTGCTACTCCTAATTGTTTTTGAAGCATAATCAATTCAGCCGTAAAAGGGTTAATTAGCTGGTTAACTAGTTTGGGCTTTAGATATGCGGATAAATCTTTATTGTTAACCTATATAGGATCGTGTAAACGTCCTCCAATGCCACCATCAACGCTTAAAGTTGCACCAGTTATGAAACTTGCTTCAGGCAAAGATAGAAACAATGCCACTTTTGCTACTTCTGCTGGTTCTGCAATCCGCCCTAAAGGATGCATTTGAGACAAGTTCTCAAACTCTTCCTTCTTCCCTTCAAACCCAGCCATTAACATTGGTGTCGCTACTGCTGCTGGACAAATCGCGTTTACCCGGACTCTTTCCCTAAGATCCACTGCCATACTTTTGGTTAAACCCACCAAAGCTGCCTTACTGGTTGCATAACACACAAACCCAGGCTTGGTAAGGCTTGCGTGAATACTGGCAATATTTACTACTGAGCCGACCGCTTGTTCCAACTCTGGCAGCAATGCCTGAGTTAACACAAAAGGAGCTACCAAATTAACATCTAGTGTCTGATGCCAATCTTCTACTGTGAGTTGGTTTGTGGGCTTGAGGATTTGCACTGCTGCATTGTTAATTAAGGTAGTCAAACCTCTGCTTTGCAAGTGCGATCGCACTTGCTCAACAATTTCTGAACAATAAGCTGCATCACTGCACATTTTCTGCAAATTGCCGACAATCATAACATCGCAGGATGCAGCCGCTGAAACTACATCAAGACCAATCACAAAGTGATTAGCTTCTTTAAAAACCTGGCACAAAGCTTGCCCAATGCCACCCGCAGCTCCAGTAATTAAAGCAGTTTTCACGTATTCAATTCCTAAGCACATCCAAGAAAATCAAATAGCAAATGCATTGCCTGATAACTAGCACGACGCACAGCATCCACCGTATTAGAAGCATTATGGGAGCCAAAAATACACTGTTCAAAAGGCCGTAGCGCAGAGGCTTCCGGTAATGGTTCCATTTCAAAAACATCTAAGGCTGCCGAATGCACCTGTCCAGAGGACAATGCCTCCACCAATGCTGCTTCATCAATCAATGGACCTCGGGCAACATTGATCACCCGCACCCCTCGCTTTGCGAAAGCAAATGTTTCTGAATTCAGCATATGACGATTTTCACTAGTTAACGCACAGGTCAGCACAATCAAGTCGGCTTCTTCCAAGCGTGCGGGCCAAGTAGCAGGTTGTACTGCTTCTAATCCCTCCACTGCTTGGAAATAAGGATCGTAAGCAATTACCCGCATGTCAGCTGCTAACAGCCGCTTCGCCGTATTGCGCCCAATATCCCCAAACCCAACTAAAGCAACCGTCTTATCCCCTAGAGAAATGCCTGCTGGTTTTAGCCATGTTCCTGCTCTAACGGCTCGGTCAATCATGAAAGTCTGTCGTGCTAGGGCAATTACATAGCCCATGGCAATATCGGCTACTTCCGCACCAAACATACGAGGGGTATTTGCTACTAAGATACCATTATCATTCGCTGCTGTAAAGTCCACATTATCAACCCCAACACCCCACTTGACTGCTGCTTTTAGCTTCCCAGATTTCCCGTTCTCAAACACTTCGCGAGTGGCAGGATCATCGCCAATAATCCAACCGTCATACTGAGGAATGAGGGACTTTAGTTCTTCCACGGATAGGGTTTGCACTACTGGAGGACAATCAACTTCAATGGCTTTTGCTGCAAAAAGTGGTTTGAATTCATCCATCAAACCTAACATGGGTGGACAGGTAATTAATACTTTCATTGCTCATGCCGCTTGTACAACAGAAGAAGGGTAGAGATACTGGGCAACTGCTTCAGCCATTTGCCAGTCCACTTGATCGTCAATATCAATCGACTCTAAGGGAGGAGTTTCAAACATCATAGGTTGCTTGCCAATCCTAGCTTGGGTGGCAGCGAAGCTTAAAGGTGTAAAAATGTAGAGATTAGAATTTTATTCGTACCAGGGTTCCAAGTCCTGAGTTCTAATTAGGTTATTGGGATTGTGGTTAATGGCAGAACCATCTTGACGGTAGAAGCGAGTTTGGAAGCGATTAACTGTAAATAGCGAATCAGCAGTTCCCCTAGCCCTAGCCTCCAGAAACTGCTGAAGTGCCTTGCGAATTGTTGTCCCACTGAGGAGGGGATTTGTAGTGTGGGTCATCAAGTAAATATCGGCAGGTTCATTTGCTATGTCATCTGCCAGAATCCGGTTCATGCTGACGAAATCACCACACAATTCTGGTTTGCGATCGCGAATCTGAACTCGATCTGAATCGACCAATCCGTGTTCTGCCAGAATAGAGCGAGCATCTGTATTTATAATCACTTTTGAGACTTCGTTTAGCTCAATAAGTGCATTTAAAATTCACTTGAATAAAGGGTTACCATTCAATGGCTTAAAATTTTTACCCTTGACTCGCTCGCTGTTAGCTTTCATTGGCAAGAGAGCAATAATTTTCGGTTCAGTATTAAAATAATTCATTAAAAACTAATATCTAAAAATTTTGTAGTAAAATGTAAATACTTAATCAGATAAGTTACGTAAAACTACCCTAGCTGGAGCTCCTTCTACTCCCTTGAGCTTAATTGGAAACATAACAACTCATACTTTCCAGTTGAAATATCCGTTAAATTCAAGCCTTCAATAATAACAACCTCGGATTTTAGCAGAATTTGATGAGTTTCCGGACCATCATCAAAACGTTGGACTGACAAATAATCCACCCCAATTAACCTAATTCCCCGTTCAACTACCCATTCAGCCGCATCTGCTGTGAGCGCCACAAAGTCCGGCTGAAATTCCCGCACTTGCGATCGCCACAGCCGATAGTTTCGCGTGTGCAAAAGCAAACGCTGTATGTTGGCAGGTAGAGTTAACTGCTTTAATACCTCTGCGGTGATTACATCGACATCATCGGGCACAACTACAACGTAAACCTCTCCGATTAGAACATCCAGAGGTAGCTGTTCCACACTTTCCCTGGGATGAAATGCATTGGAGCATCAACGTGAGTCCCCGTATGTACACTAAAATGCAGTGTTGTATCGGTAGCAATATCACCATGTTCTAAATCGAGGTGACGGTGAAATTCAATTGCTGGGCTACCAGGCCAGGTGGGAAGGTATGGGGATACGGGTACTGAAATGTCAATATACTTGCTCGGAGGATTTTGCAGAGGAGCCATAGTCAATGAGTCGTCGATTGTCATAAGAAAAGGTGTTCTGGTAAGGTGATAGGCTGCGTGGATAATAAAAGGTTTGTCGCAGGCGGTTGCTGACTAGTCCCCTTTGGGCAAAGCCTTGGTAGGTACCCCAGAATTGCATTAAGCGGAATATAGGAATTGAAAGCAAATTTGGCTTGAAAACACCGTCATGGAATGCATGATAGTAGTCACTGACAACATTTGTGGTGAACAGGCGCAAAAAATCCCAAAAATGGAAGTGTTCTTGGGGATAAATCTGTTTAAGAGCAATGGCTTCTCGTTGATAGCGGTTGTAAATGCGTTTGGGGGTTTCCTCATGAACATGAATAATTTCAGCTGCGGGAACGTAAGCAATGCGGTAGCCTAAGGGCATAATCCGTTTTGCCCAGTCCAAATCCTCTAAGCCTGTGAGGGTTTCGTCGTAGGGAACGTCTTCCCACAATGATCGCCGGATCGCAGCATTAGCATTGTTACAGAAAGGATAGTCTTGATTCCTGACATGAACCGACTGATCGGGAAACCAAGTAGCAAATATCTGGTGTTCTGAATACTTGCTTGTTTCGTTACCGCGTTGTTTTCCGTAGGTTAAAGCAATCTTAGGATCTTTAAAGGGAGCTAACAGCTTTTCAATCCAATCTTGGTAGATGGGATAAACGTGAGCACTGGCAATAACGATGAATTCCCCGGTGGCAGCCTGACATCCAAGGTTGAGCGCTCGGCCAAAGGAAAACTCTTCCGGTTTGATGGATAATAGTTTGACGGGATAGCGGGATGCAATGGATGGAGTGGCATCAGTAGAACCTGAGTCAACAACAATGATTTCTACATCTTGGATTGTCTGCTGCATGATGCCACTGAGCAGACGACCGATGTGTTCTTCTTCGTTATAGCAACGAATGATAATGGATATTTCAGGCACTTTGCTTAACTATAATGGGGTTTATAGTACAGCGTTGAGTATGTAGCAATTCTCAGCGACGTTTGAGGTGCTTTCGTCCTGGGTTTTAGGGAGCAGGGAGCAGGGAGCAGGGAAGAGGTAAGACGGAAGAGGCAAGAGGCAAGAGGCAAGAGGCAAGAGTGAAAAAATGCTGTGTACCTAATAGTTATGAAAAACGCTGTATAGTGTTTTTTTAATCCAACAAACATTAGCATAATGGTTATTTTTGTATTGGTATTTTTAAGATAAACTTACTTTTTGTTTAGGTAAAACCGGTTGAGGTTTATTGGATTTTTAAACTCAAAAATTCCCCATCACCAGTAGAACAATCTCACTGTAAGCAAATGTGCGCAAGGCATCTTCTGGTGTATTCACAATTGGTTCACCCCGTAAATTGTAGGAAGTGTTTAAGAGGACGGTAATTCCAGTTGCCTCACCAAAATTTTCGATTACTTGATAATAGAACGGGTTAGATTCTTGGCGAATAGCTTGTAGGCGACCTGTGCCATTATGACAGACAGCTTGAATTTGCTCTTGCTTATCTTCAAGAATTGGTGCCACCATCTGCATATAGCGAGGCAGATATTGGTTTTGTAAGTTAGAACCGGAAAAATACTGATTTACCTGTTCGGCTAAGATAACTGGTGCAAAAGGACGAAATGCTTCTCTAAATTTAATTTTGGTATTGACAATTTCCTTCATTTCTAGTTGGCGTGGATCGGCTACAATCGAGCGGTTTCCTAATGCTCTTGGACCCCATTAACCACGCCTTTCAGGGGTAGGTTTTTAATAAACTGGAAAAAAACGCGATGCTCTTAAACAGCGGCTAAGGGAACACAGCCATGAAGAAGAATCAAGATTACCAAAAATGGTTGAGGACAGTGACTAAAAAAATGCCCCATCTGAGCAAACCTCAAGCAGAGGTTTTAGGGATGTGGAGTTTTGGCATTGTGATGACCGGCTCTTGTGGACTGACCACAGTGGCAGTTTTTCTAGCGGCCTTGCTCGGCAAAAAAGAAAACACTGTACGTCAACAGTTGCGGGAGTGGTACAGAAATCAGCAAGACAAAAAAGGGGATAAACGAGCTGAACTTGATGTCACCAGCTGTGCAAGCCCCACTCCTGCAATGGGTGTTAAATGGATGGCCTCCCCAGAAAAAATCGATGGTTTTAGCTCTTGATGCTTCGTTCCTTTTGTTGCCGATTTACCCTCTTAGTTGTGAGGGTTGTCTATCGCGGCTGCGGTATTCCTGTGGCTTGGAAAGTGATCGAAGCCAAGGCTAAAGGCAGTTGGCAACCCTATTGGCTGGATTTACTCTCCCACCTTACAAACACAATTCCCCAGGACTGGTTAGTTTTGGTGATGGCTGACCGAGGACTGTATGCCAAGTGGCTCGTGCGTTGCAATTCAACAACAGGGTTGGCATCCGTTTTTACGAATTAACCAACTTCGACAGTTTCATCCGGTGGGTCAACCCAGCTTTGTTCCTTTAACCACAGTGGTGACCCAGAACGGTCAAAGCTGGTCAGGTCGAGTAACTTGCTTTTCTAGCAATCCCCTCAGTTGTACCTTGCTGGCTCGATGGGACTCTGGGTACTCAGATCCTTGGTTGATTGTCACCGATCTCGACCCAGATCAAGCTGAGGGTTGATGGTATCGAATGGGTTCTTGGATTGAGTGTCTCTTCAAGGATACGTTGGCGGGGAGGTTGGCAATGGCACCAGACGAAAATGACTGACCCCCAAAGGGCTGAGCGTCATTGGTTGGCAATTGCCATCGCCACCTTTTGGGTCGTCAGTGTTGGAGGGGAATCTGATCCTGATCTATCCTTCAACGACTCACAACAGTTACCGGCAACCCCTGTCGAGAGTCAAAACTCTGACACCGGTACACCGAAACCCCGTGTTTTGAGCTGTTTTCGTCGGGGCAAGTTAGCTGATTCTTGCTGCTCTACTCAATCATCTTCCGTTACCTATCGGTCAATTTTTTCCCGATTTTTCTCCAAGTATTCCTTTTCTATCCTCAGCCCTTTATCTTAAAAACCTACCCTTGAAAGAAGGTAGGGTCGCCTTAATCAATAAGTTTCAACCAAAGGTGCCCTTGACCCGTAATTAAATTCGCCACGGGTCGCACCTCTTTTATGCATAGCCTGCCAACCCTAAAGGCGACCCTATCCTTACGGTAACTTCAAGACGCTCACCCTACCGGGTAGAGCGCGGGGCTTCTCGCGGTTCGGCTAACGAAGGCACCAGCTTAATTTATATCCCACAAAGCGCTAAAATAAGCCAGTGACCCTCCCCGTCCTATTCATAGGATTGGGAGTATCAAGCTCGAAATTGATACAATGCCCAA
Source organism: Moorena sp. SIO4A1 (assembly GCF_010672065.1). Classification (NCBI taxonomy): domain Bacteria; kingdom Bacillati; phylum Cyanobacteriota; class Cyanophyceae; order Coleofasciculales; family Coleofasciculaceae; genus Moorena; species Moorena sp. SIO4A1. Next base: position 36,660 of record NZ_JAAHHX010000009.1, read on the forward strand.
GACTTACACCGTCGAATTTAATCACAAAGGCAACACATACACTATAGAGGTGCCAGAGGATCAAAAAATTCTTGAAGCTGGCCATGGGGCGGGGATAGATTTACCCAGTTCCTGCACCGCTGGAGTCTGTACCACTTGCGCTGCCAAACGAGTAGCAGAAGGCAGTGTAGACCAAACCGATGGGATGGGTTTAGGGCCAGAACTCCAAGCAGAAGGCTATGTGCTGCTGTGTGTAGCTTATCCCCGCTCTAACCTGAAATTTGACACCGAAAAAGAAGATGAAGTGTACGACCGGCAGTTTGGTCAGCCGTGATCAGGTCAGTGCTGCTATATAATCTTAAGTATTTAGCTGTCAGCTATCAGCTATGAGCTATCAGCTATCAGAGGCTTTAACTGCTCCGGGTTTGATGAGTAAAACAAGCAGGGATTTTCAAGCAGCCGTATCAGCAGCCCCAGCTTGTTTACTACCGACCGTTGATTAGCTGACGACTGACGGCTGATAGCTGAATGCTTAAATATAATCAAATACCATTAGCCTAATAGCGAGAAGTAATGGTTAGATAGATTAGGATAGCCAGATTATCCTAATTAGAATTAGGGAGAAAACTATGACAACCCATTTCATTACTGCAGAAATTGACCTCCAAGAGTCCCCTAAGGAACTGCACCAAGCTATTGAAGCAGAACTACAAGAACGGGGAGAACCCCTGCGCTGGGCAGTTACCCATGTAGACCCTGAGCAGGAGAAAGCTACGGTAGAGGCGATTGTGACTAAAGAGCGCAAATAGTAAGTGAATCAGCGTGCCTATACCGTTGTTTTAATCATTCCTACTGGTGTAGGAGCGTCGATTGGTGGGTATGCCGGGGATGCCTTGCCAGTAGCTAGAGCGATCGCACAAGTTTGCGATCGCTTAATCACCCATCCCAATGTCCTCAATGGTGCCCAGTTGTACTGGAACTTACCCAACGCCTTCTATGTAGAAGGCTATGGACTTGACAAATTTGCGGCTGGATGCTGGGGATTACGCCCTGTACATCAGAACCGAGTGGGATTACTCCTGGATCAGGGGATTGAACCGGAACTACGTTTGAGACACCTACAAGCAGCAGATGCCACCAGAGCTACCCTAGGACTGAATCTAACCGACTACGTAGTCACAGATGCTCCCTTAAATGTAGAACTGCGCACAGCAGCATCTGGAGCGAGTTGGGGAACAATTGGAAATCCCGATAGTTTATTGCGAGCAGCCCAAGTCCTGATCGAGCAAGCCGGAGCAAATGCGATCGCAGTAGTCGTGCGTTTTCCCGATGACATTGATAGTCAAGCATTGCAAGATTACCGTCATGGTCGAGGCGTAGACCCCCTCGCTGGTGCTGAAGCCATTATCAGTCACTTGATTGTTCGTACCTTTCAAATTCCCTGTGCTCATGCACCAGCATTGATGCCTTTACCCATCGATCCTAATTTGTCACCTCGTTCAGCAGCAGAGGAATTGGGCTATACCTTCTTACCCTGTGTTTTAGTAGGATTGAGTCGCGCTCCCCAATTTGTCGTTAACCAAACAAATGCCCCCTCCTCCGTTGCTAATCCAGATTCTCAAACGATTTCCTCAAAACCAGGGGACATCTGGCCTGATGATGTAGATGCGATTGTCATACCAGCGACCGCCTGTGGTGGTAGTGCAATGTTAAGCTTTAGCCAGCTGCAAACCCAGATCATTTCCGTTGAAGAAAACCAAACTACCATGGAAGTACCTCCAGAACCTTTGGGAATTAAAGCAATACGAGTAAACTCATATTTAGAGGCTCTAGGCTTGCTGGTTAGCCATCGTGCTGGGATCAGTCCTAAAGCTCTGAGTCCATCCCTATCATCCCTGCGTCGCTTAAATTTTTCCTAGTGACAAAACAAATTCCCGATAATCCCGAACTTGAACCCCTAACCCGCATCCAAGTACTAGTGGCAATGGGTATAACTGCCGTAGTCTTACTAATCTTTGCCAAGCTATGGCTGCAACTAGGCAAGCTGACTCTCCTGCCCATCAAATTTACCCCCAATGCCCTAGTTATAGGACTAGCCATGGGGTTGGGAATTACTGCAGCCAGTGGCTTAGTCTATCGTCTTTGGCCAGCTTATCGCCAGAGTGCAGAAGTATACCTAAAGTTAATTCTCAAGCCCCTAATCATACCAGATTTAATGTGGCTAGGACTGTTGCCCGGTATGAGTGAAGAATTACTGTTTCGGGGTGTCATGTTGCCAGCAGTAGGGTTGAATGCTATCGGTATCATAGCCTCCAGTATGCTATTTGGGATTTTGCATCTAAGCGGTATCCAACAATGGCCCTATGTAGTTTGGGCAACCCTTGTTGGTTTGCTTCTCGGGTATAGTGCAGTAGCAACAGACAACTTACTCGTACCAATTGTAGCTCATATCGTGACTAACTTTGTCTCTAGCTTGGTATGGAAATTAGGTAATCTAGAAAATACAACATAGACTAGAAAAGACTATTAAATTTAATTAAAAATTAAATAAAAATTAAAAATTAAATAAAAATTAACAACTAAATAACAATTAAATAATAATCCTCAATAAATTGTGATAATTTTTCTGCCCTGTTCCCTACTCCCTACTCCCTACTCCCTACTCCCTACTCCCTACTCCCTACTCCCTACTCCCTGCTCCCTTTGCTAAATAACAATTAACAATTGATTAATGCGATCGCTTCGACTAGAATCCGATGTTCTTGGACTTGAATCCGGGCATGGAGGGTTTCTGGGGTATCATCGGGTAGCACAGGAACAGCTGCCTGGAAAAGGATTGGACCACTGTCAACATCTAGACTGACCACGTGAACCGTACACCCTGTAATTTTTACCCCAGCCTCAAGGGCTTGTTCCACAGCGCGCACACCTTTGAAAGTAGGTAATAAGCTGGGATGGATATTGAGAATCCGATTAGGGAAAGCGTCTAGGAGTACCTGTGTCACCACTCGCATCCAACCAGCCATCACGACCCACTCCACCTCATACTGTCGTAAAGTTTCGACAATTTGTTGATCGAAATCTTCCCGTTTTTTGGTGTGCCGGTGATTATGTAGAACCGCTGGAATGCCGTATTTTTCAGCTCTAGCTAACGCTTTAATGCCTGGATTATTGTAAATGAGCACGCTGATTTGGGCATTGAGTTGGCCGTTTGCGATCGCACTAGCTATCGCTTCAAAGTTACTGCCACTTCCGGAAGCCATCACTCCCAGTTTCACAGGGGAAGTAGTCGGTAAGGAGTCTACGCTCTGTTGGGAGGAAATGTTAGGGGAAATCAAGCTAGGGCTGGAATCTGGAGAAGTTATATTGGCAGTCATATCGGGAAATGCGATCACACCTTCATAAGCATTACCTTATACATACCAATTTTATAGGAATGTTGAGATAAATGAGTTTCTGTAAACTTCCTACACCTCTGTTACTTGTAAGTGTAGGCTGTCAGTAGCTGTGAGCCAAACATGCACCGGCACGCCTAATTAATTGCATACAAAGCTTAATTTCCGAGTCAAGGTATATGAGAGTCATACAATAAGTAATTTTACTTATTTTTTGCAATTTTGTCTGAGTAAGGCTTATAGAATTTAGATGGGTTTGCCATGATTTCCGAGTATAAATTCCTATTAGCTTGGGGTAGTCAAAACCTTTGCTAGGAGAAGATTTAAGCATTATCCTCACTCTGGGAGCCGAAACCTAATAAAAATTGAAATTTATCATGAATATGCGGATTTTGAATGATATGATCGCGGTGAAATTAAGAGTAGGATAAAAGGCGATATGATGAGGCAAGCACCTGTTTCTCCTGTGGTGCTAGTTATCTTAGACGGTTGGGGTTACCGCGAAGTAACTGATGCCAATGGGATAGCCCTAGCAAACACCCCTGTAATGGACAGCCTCTGGGCGGCCTATCCGAGTACATTAATTCGCACCTCTGGAAAGGACGTGGGACTCCCAGAGGGTCAAATGGGCAATTCGGAAGTGGGGCACTTGAATATAGGTGCTGGGCGTGTGGTGCCTCAAGAACTTGTGCGCATCTCTGATGCGGTGGAAAATGGCACTTTAAACGATAACCAAGCTATTGTGCAAGTATGCCGAGAGGTTAAATCTCGGGGTGGGAAGATGCACATCGTGGGTTTGTGTTCTGAGGGTGGGGTACACTCCCATCTCAATCACCTCCTAGGATTGCTAGCGCTAGCCAAAGCCCAAAATCTATCTGAAGTTTATATCCACGCGATTACCGATGGTCGTGATACTAAACCGACCGACGGCATTGAAGCAATTCAAAAAATTCAAGATTATATTGATCAAGTTGGCATTGGATGCATAGCCACCATTAGTGGTCGCTACTACGCCATGGATCGAGACCGACGCTGGGAAAGGATTTCAAAAGCCTATGAAGTTATGACTCAGGATGGTCCTGGAAATGCTATCTCAGCAGTACAATTCCTCAAGGAGTCTTATGAGTCAGAAATTACTGACGAGTTTATCTTGCCCACACGGCTTACTCCTGGAGCTGTGACAGCAGGAGATGGAGTAATTTTCTTTAACTTCCGCCCAGATAGAGCCAGACAGCTGACCCAAGCCTTCGTGGATCCTAACTTTGATGGCTTTGAGCGGGAACAGATCAAACCCCTAACCTTTGCCACCTTTACCCAGTATGACCCCAGTTTTCCGGTATTGGTCGCCTTTGAACCTCAGAACTTGACTAATATTCTGGGGGAAGTTATATCCCAGCATGGGTTGCGCCAATTCCGAACTGCGGAAACAGAAAAATACGCCCACGTCACTTACTTTTTTAATGGTGGTCTAGAAGTTCCCTTCGAGGGTGAAGACCGGAAATTGGTGCAAAGTCCGATGGTACCAACCTATGATAAAGCACCAGCCATGTCAGCTAAGGAAGTGACCGATGAAGTGATCGCAGCCATCGAAAAACGCATTTACTCCCTGGTAGTGATTAACTATGCCAACACTGATATGGTGGGCCATACTGGCAATGTGGAAGCCTGCATAGAAGCAGTGGAAACCGTAGACCGCTGCCTAGGACGCTTAATTGATAGGATTATTAAAGTTGGTGGCACTACCCTCATTACTGCTGACCACGGCAACGCCGAGACTATGCGTGATGAGACAGGTAATCCTTGGACAGCTCACACGACCAACCCAGTACCCTTTATCCTAGTAGAAGGGGAAAAATTAAAAATCCCTGGACATGGTACAGAAGTTGCATTGCGCTGTGATGGATGTCTGGCAGATATTGCCCCGACCATCTTGGAAATCTTGCAACTTCCCCAGCCAAAAGAAATGACTGGGCGTTCTATGATCCAACCCGCTAAGTTGGAAGTCCGTAATAATCGGACACCCGTGCGAGTTTCTCTATAACACAGGAAGTTGAGAACCCCTTTGTTTTAACCGAGGGAGAGTTCAAAACTTCTCAATGCCGTAATATTGTCAAAAGAATGGTTAATCAAATCCTGCAAATTATTTGGGTTTTATCTGGCTTGGGTCTGATTATTTTGGTTTTGCTCCATAGTCCCAAGGGAGATGGCCTTGGCGGTATCGGTGGTCAAGCTCAGCTGTTTACCAGCACCAAGAGTGCTGAAAAAGCCCTGAACCGGGTGACCTGGATCTTGGCGATTACCTTTATGAGCTTGACAGTGATTTTAAGTGCAGGTTGGTTAAACCAGTAAATAATTAGAGTTAAACCTTGGGGAGTAGGTGGGATAAAAACGATCAGCAGCTATGGATAGCCCTGTTTCTAGGGGGTGTCACTTGTCTGTTAGTTATGTTGATTCAGTCCAGCACCGCAGCCGGTTTATACCTAAAGTTTAACCAATTAACAGAAGCCTCCTCTGCTATCGTGGCTTCGATGCCAGTCACCTCACCTGCCCTACCAGCTCCTAAGCCTCACCCTCTACCAAATCCCCTTGCCCAGTGGCAAGACCCTACCGGCAGCGGTGATTATTTTGCTGAAATCAAGGGGACTCCCTTAGGTTATCTGATCTGGTCTCAGTTTCCCGTGAAGGTTTATGTGGAACACCCCCAAGCACCTGCTGTGGTTGATGCTAAGCACCAGCGCTTCCAACAATGGGTTGATGCGGTGTTAAAGGCGGTGGCAGAATGGGGGGTGTATTTGCCCCTAGAACTAGTTGACCAGCAGGAATTAGCAGATATATCGATTTTGCGATCGCGCCCTCCTCTAAAAGTCTCCTTGAATCGTGAGACTGGAACCTTTGATTGGTCTCGCGCTCGCTCAGCCGTTACTCGCTATGAATTTTACCTGGGGCAATCCATCAGGGCACCAGAGCAAATAGTAGATAATCTATTATTACATAAGTTTACCATACTTCTCTCCCCTGAGCAATCCATTGACTACACCCTTGCCACTGCCCGTCACGAACTCGGTCATGCACTAGGTATTTGGGGTCATTCTCCTTTAAAAACTGATGCGCTATACTTTTCCCAAGTTCGCAATCCCCCGAGAATTTCTGCTAGAGACATCAATACCCTCAAACGAATATACGAACAGCCAACTCGGTTGGGATGGCCTTTGATTAAGATAAAAGGTAAAAGGTAAAAGGCTTGCATCCATAGGACAAGCCCCAGCTAATATCAAGTCAGGTTGAATACCCATAATTAGAGGGAGGGTGGGACCCACCCCTAACCCCTCCCAGGAGGGGAAGTGTGGGGAGGGTGGGAAGTGTGGGGAGATGGGGAGATGGGAAGATGGGGAGATGGGAACCCACCCCTAACCCCTCCCAGGAGGGGAAGATGGGGAGATGGGGGAGATTTTTATTAAGGGTAATTATCCCGACATGATATAAAACGAAAAATCAAGGTTTTTACTAATAGGTTTTTACTAATAGGTTTTTACGAATAAGTTTTACTTAATAATTTTAAACGAATAGGAAAAAGCGAACTTCGGATCACAGAACTTCAGATTTACAGAGGTTGTACACGGAAAGGGTGCATAAGTCCTGATCCAAACGAGAGTGCAATATAGATTCGTTGTCAGGTCCTACTTTCGGCGAGTATTGGGGAAGCTCGAAGCTAGTGGCTGTGAGCTTCAGTCGGTAGGAATACTTACCACTGTGCCAATAGCTCGAGCAATTGTCTGGTTTTAAGGGATTACACTATACTAGTAAGTTTTTAAGAAATGGCACAATAGTAGTTCGAATACTATGCTATAACACTCAGTTATGGGTATGACGTTTTCATAGCCATCAGCATCTGAGTTAGTTACTTAGCTTTACCAGAGTGCTCGTACCAAGTTGCAGCTTAAATCGTAACGAGAGGAAATAAGGACTTGGGAATTTTCACCATTGTCCGATAAGTAAATTGCACTTGAAAAACGCAACTTGGTCTTAGCTTTCAGCCCACTTGTCTGATTCATTAGTATCGGAGATTTTTGTGGGTAAGATTTTTATTTTCGGTCGTCAGGTGTACATTTACTATTCGGCAAAATACCGTAACCCTAAACTAATAGCCTGAATGTGTCAATCTAGCATCATGCAGACTACCGAAAAAACTCAACCGAAACTTCTCAACCTCAAAAAACGCCTTAGTGAAATTAACGACTTAGAAGCAGCCGCATCTTTGTTGTACTGGGATCAGGCAACCTATATGCCTCCCGGTGGTGCAGCTGCTAGGGGACGTCAGCTGGCTACTCTACAAAAAATTGCCCATAGTAAATTTACTGACCCAACCATGGGCGAACTGCTGGAAGGGTTACGCCCCTATGAAGAAACTCTACCTTACTTTTCTGACGAAGCTAGCTTAATCCGCTGCACTAGAAAAAATTACCACAGAGCCGTGCAGGTGCCAGCGGAATTTATGGGAGAATTCTCTGAACATCGGACAGAAACGTACAGTGTTTGGGTAAAGGCAAGAGCTACCAACGACTTTGCAGCGGTGCGTCCTTACTTAGAAAAAACCCTTGACCTCAGCCGTCAAATGGCTTATTTTTTCCCTGGTTACGAACATATCGCTGACCCGTTAATTGACTTTGCTGACTATGGGATGAAAGTCTCTATTTTGCGGACGCTTTTTTCTCAGTTGCGAGAGGAATTAGTGCCAATTGTGGAGGCTATTACTGCCCAAAGTCCCACGGATGACAACTGTTTACACCAACGATATCCTGAAGAGCAACAGTTAGATTTGACTCTCAAGGTCATGAAGCAAATGGGATATGACTTTGAGCGGGGAAGGCAAGACCAAACCCATCACCCATTTATGATCAACTTCTCTACCGGTGATGTGCGCATTACGACCCGTGTTGATGAAGATGACCTGAGTCAAGCTCTATTTAGCAGCATCCACGAAATGGGTCATGGTCTTTATGAGCAAGGAATTAGACGAGATTTGGAAGGCACTCCTCTTGCCTGTGGGACATCTTCGGGTGTCCACGAGAGCCAGTCCCGACTTTGGGAAAATATAGTTGGGCGTAGTCGGGGCTTCTGGAAATTTTTCTATCCCCAAGTACAATCGTACTTCCCCTCTCAACTGGGTAATGTTTCCCTCAATGCCTTTTATCAGGCCATCAACAAGGTGCAGCGGTCTGTAATCCGCATGGATGCTGATGAGGTGACTTACAATCTCCACGTCATGATCCGCTTTGACTTAGAACTGATGATGCTTGAGGGTCGGCTGCAGGTGAGGGATTTACCGGAAGCCTGGAATGAACGCTATCGTGAAGATTTAGGGGTTGTTCCCGAGAATGACAGTGACGGGGTGTTGCAAGATGTTCACTGGTACACTGGTCAGATTGGGGGAATGTTCCAATGCTACACCTTGGGTAACTTGATGAGCGCCCAGTTTTTTGAAGCTGCAGTAACGGAACAACCTGAAATTATACCAAAAATTGAGCAAGGAAACTTTAGTACGCTCCATAATTGGTTGAAGGACAACATTTACCAACACGGTTGCAAATACACAGCAGCTGAATTGATTAAGAGCGTCACTGGTACTGCTTTACGCATCGATCCATTCATCAGCTACATCCGGCAGAAGTATGGGCAGCTTTACATGCTTTAATATTTGTTTGTGCCAAAAAAGTGGTTTTGCGAGAACGTTGTCCATATATCTAAAAGAATATCTATTCCTGATCTGTAGTGCGCGGGAATCACTATTCTTTAGAGGAATTTTTTATAGGGTTGTTGGTTTAAATATAGTTGACTTGTATTTGGGGAGTTTCAATGCTCAACCTAATTCAGGATGTTCTCGAAAGTGACGAAAAGAGCGATCTACGTCACTTTACCAGCCAGTTAAAAACCGCAGAACCCAGGTATTTACTGCGCAACGAAATTCTGGCTGCTTTTAACAAAATAGGGGGAGTTTGAGGGGGCGAAATTCTCCCACCTGGCCGTAGGCCACGCTACGCGAACGTTCAGGTGGGGGATGGATAGCCCCTTGGCCAAAGGCCACGCTACGCGAACAAATACTAGAAACCTGTTTCCTGACCCAACTCTCTATATATTCTCCAACGCTTACCCCGGAGTCTTTAGCTGCGAGCTGTAACCATTTCCAAGTAGTGTCTGTAAGCCAGATTCCGTGTTGTCTTTTTAGCTCGTCATAATGAGCAGGTGCTCCTCTCATTCTTTTCTGAGGTTTTTTCCTTCTTGTACTTGACATTTCTATTTATCATCAACTATACTAATAGTATAACAAACAAAAAACACAAGATTCAAGGGGGTGATTCCACTTATGGCGACTCTCAGGCAGACATTCCGTCTATATCCCAATAAAACGGCTGCATCAAAGATGTTTTATGCAAGAAAACTTCACCAATTACTCTACAATGCCGGGATAGCTGATCGCCGCTATGAGTGGAAAGCAAACAAAAAATCTATTGGATACCTTGAGCAACAAAATTGTTTACCCGATTTCAAGAAGTGTTGGCCGGAATACAAGGAGTTGTATAGCACTTCTTTGCAGGCCACTCTGAAGAGAGTAGATTTTGCCTATAACCGCTTTTTTCAAGGGTTAGGTGGAATTCCAAAATATAAGCCAATCCGAAAATACTCTGGATGGACTTATCCCAGTAAAGCTGGGTGGAAAGTTAATGCTGATGGGAAGAATGGTACCTTAACTCTAAACGATCTTGACCTAACTATAAAAATGCGTGGTCAGGCAAAATATTGGGGGACTCCAACGACCTTAACTATCACTTACAAGCCTGGTGTCAATACTTGGTATGCTTCAATAACTGTCAAGACAGAAACTCCTAATCCTAAATATGGGTCAAAATCTGACTTAACTTACGAGAAGATTGTAGCCTATGACCTAGGAACTGAGACAGCTATTACAGCTTTTAATGGCAGTGAGTTTGAGGAAATAGCTAACCAGCGCTTCACAAAGACTCTAGAAACCAAGGTGAAGGCAGCCGGGAAGGAGAAACGGAGGAAACAGGCTCCTAATTTTAAAAAAGGCATAAAAGCGTCTAAGCGTTGGAAGAAAGCGAACAAAAAGGAATCTCAGCTAAAAAGAAAAGCTGGATTAGCGCGCAAAGATTGGCAACATAAGGTTACGTCAGATTTATCTAGTCGTTATGACATCGGCGTAACTGAAAAACTCAACACGAAAGGGATGACCCGAAAAGCAAAAAAAGGGTCAAAAAGAAAGAAGCAAAAAGCTGGATTGAACAAAGCCATTTTAGATGTAGGATTTGGCACTCTAAATAAAATGCTGACCTACAAAATCAAACTAAAAGGTGGAATTGTCCTTCAACTACCGACCAGAAAATTAAAGCCATCTCAGCGTTGTCCAGAGTGCGGAAAAGTTCACAAATATTGGGCTGAATTGTCAAACAGATACCATGTTTGTAACGCTTGCGGGTTTGAGTTTGACAGGGACAAGACAAGCACAATGGTAATGTTCAATGCAGCTAATGGAAAGCAGCCGGGGTACGGGACTGACCTCGAAAAACGTGGATTTTCTAGCTCTACTTCAAAGGCCAGTAAGCATACTGGATCTATGAAGCAACTAGGAAAGATGAAGCGTCAAAAATCACGCTCTAAAGACGGGTCTGCTGACACCCCGTCCTGGCCGTAGGCCACGCTACGCGAACGTCCAGGGCGGGGTAGTTCATTGAATACTGCACTAACCACAAAAAATCCGAATACTTTTATCATTCTTCTCATTTAGGGAAGCTGATTTATTACACCCAAGAAATTATTCTGGAAGATGAAAGTCTATGCTTGATTATCCGACCAAAAATTGCGGCTAAAAGAGCTTTCCGTCTGTTTGAAGACTTAAGGGCGCAAGAGGTTACACCAGAGGAACTGCTGAATATACGCGATCGCTTTGTCAATCGCTACAACCCCAAGGTCGGGGAGGTTCTCCAGCTGGATTTTCAGCCGTTTTATGACTACAGCCCAGTCATTCGCGATCCCAAGAATATTGGTAAGGGAGTCCGCTTCCTAAACCGCTATCTCTCCAGTAAACTCTTTCAAGACCCTGAGCAGTGGTTGGAGTCGTTGTACGGTTTCTTGAAAGTGCTTTATTTCCAAGGAAACCAGCTACTGATTAACGAGCGCATTCACAATCACCAGCAACTCTCAGAACAGGTGAAGTTGGCCTTGGAATTTGTAAGCGATCGCCCAGACAGCGAATCCTATGATAAATTCCGCTTTAAGCTGCAAGAGATGGGTTTTGAAGCAGGCTGGGGAAACACGGCTAGTCGGGTGCGGGAAACCTTGGCAATGCTGGATGAATTGATTGATGAACCGGATGATAGGGCATTGGAACAGTTCCTATCCCGCATCCCAACGATTTTCCGGATTGTCCTGGTATCGGTTCACGGCGTTGTTCCATCTGATTTATAAGCCTCGGGCTAAAAAGCTTTTGGAGGAGCATATGCGTCGATAATAGGATTAAGTGCGTCAGTGCTCAGTGTTCAGAGTAAAAACTCACCAGTGTCAACTACCGCACACTGAGCCATTGATGGCACTTATTTCAGGAAACAGAGAATTGAACATCGAATGCAGCGATCGCATAACTATACCCAGCAGCCAAAGGAAGAAGACTACAGCGAAATTATTGATGTGCGCTCCCCGAGTGAGTTTGCTGAGGATCATATGCCAGGTGCGATTAATCTACCTGTGCTCGATGATCAGCAACGGGCTAAGGTAGGGACTATCTATAAACAAGTGTCTTCCTTTGAAGCTCGTAAAATTGGTGCCTCTCTAGTTGCTGGGAATATCTCTAGACATCTGGAAAGTCACTTTGCTGCTAAGGATAAAAATTACCATCCCTTGGTCTATTGTTGGCGGGGTGGACAGCGTTCCCAGAGTTTGGCAGCAGTGTTAGTTCAAATTGGCTGGCAAGTTACAGTTCTCGACGGGGGATACAAAACCTATCGAGCTTATGTAAGGGAAGAATTAGAACAGTTGCCACAACAGTTTACTTACCGGGTATTGTGTGGACTAACGGGTAGTGGGAAAACCCTGATCTTGCGGCAACTTGCTAAGCAAGGTGTCCAGATGCTGGATTTGGAAGAGTTAGCAAATCATCGAGGTTCGCTGCTGGGTCAAGAGTGGGAAGGTGAACCATTATCTCAACCGTCACAAAAATGGTTTGAATCCCTGCTATTGGAAAAATTGCAACGCTTTGATGTCGATAAGCCAGTATGGGTAGAAGCAGAAAGCAATAAGATTGGAAAAATTTATTTGCCTCATTCAGTATGGCAAAATATGAAGGATGCTAGGTGTGTGGAAGTTGAGTTACCCCTGGCACGTAGAATTGAATGGTTGTTGCAAGAGTATCCTCACTTGCTTACTAACCCTGAGTTTTTCAAAAGTAAGCTAGAGTGTCTAAGGTTTCGCTATGGCTGGAAAAAAATTAACCAGTGGTATGGGATGATTGATGGGGGTCAAGGTCATGCTTTGGTAGGAGATTTGCTTGAAAGTCATTATGATCCAGCTTACCGCCGCTCGATTAGTAAGTGTTATGGAAATGTAGTATCGACGTTACCGATTGTGGATTTATCAGAGCACAGTGTTCAGACTTTTGTCAATAGTTTAGTGTCTTGGACAGAATTATGCTCAGGATAGTTAATCAGCAAGTCAATATTTTATGTCCGAGGACTTATCAAATTCGGATGATTACTTACTGATAAAAAAGAATGATATCGTGTCCGGTTGTTTCGGTTAAGTTCATAGTTGAAGTTTTTTACTCATTACCCTCAATTATTGCACAATTGGGCAACGCTAAATTATGACTCATGTAACGCTTCTGCCCGTTCCCAGTCCTCTGGCACCCCATAGTTTTGAGACTTTTGGCAGCGTTTGACATAGAGCATGGCTGCTTTATCCTGGGGATTAGTTTGTAAAACTGACTGAAATATCTGTTCAGCTTGGGCGAAAGCTTGCCGATGGTAGAGAAATGCAGCTTGTTCAAAGTTACTCTTAGTTTTTATCTTTAACTGCTTCAGTTGCGGCTGATCTTGATCAAATAGCTCAAATACTGCCACCGGTTTATTTTTTACTTTAACTTTGACTCGATCCAGAAACCTATAACTGTACTTTTGAAACTCATTCAGGTTATAGAGGGTTTGTTGGCTAATCATAATCCCTGCACCATAAAGTTTGGTTAATCCTTCCAAGCGGGAAGCAAGATTCACTGCATCAGAAATAACCGTACTTTCCATCCGCTTTTGTTCACCGATTGTTCCTAGCATTAAGCTACCTGTATGTAAACCAATACCGATAGTAATCGGAACATAATCACTTTGGCACCGATGCTGGTTGTAGACCGCCACTGTTTGTTGCATCTCAAGTGCACCTTGAACCCCATCATCCGCTGACTCAGGAAAAAGTGCCATCACTCCATCTCCAATGTACTTATCAATAAACCCGTTGTGAGCCCGGATTGCTGGACTAACTCGACTCAGATAACTATTAATAAAATTAAAGTTTTCTTGAGGAGATAACTGTTCTGATCAGCTGGTAAAAGATCGAATATCAGCAAAAATAACAGTCATTTATTTTTGAACATAGTTCCCTAATTTAACATCAACAATACTGTCATATCCCAGGAAGCGCAAAAAGTCATGGGGGACAAACTTACCATAAGCAGAGGTAATTTTATAAAGCCGTAGATGACTTTTAATTCGGGCTAACAATTCATGCTTATAAAAAGGCTTAGTCAGATAATCATTTACCCCACAAGTAAACCCTTCCACCAAATCAGAAACTTGATTGTTGGCGGTTAACATGATCACCGGAAGTTCACTGGGCAAAAACTTCTGGCGAATTTTTTCACAGACTTCATAGCCGGTCATGCGGGGCATCATCACATCCAGTAATATCAAGTCAGGCTGGAAACGACTTGAGAGAATTTCTAAAGCTTCTAAACCATTAGTGGCTGTAGCGATCGCATAATTTTCCATGGAAAGATAATTGCTAATAACCTGGCGGTTGACTGGTTCATCGTCCACAATCAAAATTTTGATATATCCACTGTCTGCTGCTAAGGCTCCAGTGAAGTTCGGGGTTTCATTGGTGAAGTCGGGGACTGGAGCGATGGATTCAATTGGTGGAAACTCTTAGTATCAGTGTACCATCATCTAATCGTTCTGCTCCTAGGTTGTCTTTATTCTCTAAGCCTAATCCAGTAAATGTAAGGGTATTAAAGATCTGAAGCTGCTGCCAAAAGTAACGCTCTAATTCAGGAATATCTTGCAAATTCAATTGACCTAGATTAATGGCAGTGGCATTAATCTGATTAACTAGATGAGGAATGGTTAGGTAAGCCTCCAAATTCTGCTCAACCCGAGCATTGACTTCTTCAAGCAGTTGAGTCGCAACATCATTAACCGCTGTCTTGCCGTTTCTATAGGACAGATATCCCACAAGTCCCACTGCTGCGAAGATTTGCAGGACAAATGGTATGACCAAGATCAGGGGAAGGGTAACTTTCCCAGAAACCTTGGAAACCCCTTGGGCTAAAGATTTGAATAACATTTGCTTGTGCCATCCTGCTTGACTGACAAATCGTTAGGAGTTACATTCACAGAATTCCCAGAAATCAAGAAAAAGTAGCGTCAGCACCCTTGACTGAAGTAAGGAGGCTTAAAGTCCTTTATTTCCTGATGCCTGAATGCTTAAAAAGGACTTAATAAATCTTTATCTGGAGTATTGCCTTTTTTGTGATAAAATTCTCTCACCGAAGTATAATAGAGTTATTTTTACATTAACTCTAATGTTAGTTTTGGTTTGGAACTATTAAAATGCTTACTTTAAAAGGGTTCTCAGTGGCTACAGTTGCCGTCGTTTTGAGCAGTTGCTTAATACCTGAAAAAGCCTTGGCTAGTCGTCTTGATTTCACAGCTGAAGCGATTGGCAGTTCAACTCCTTCTACAATACTAAATGCCAGTATTGGTCAAACCCTACAAAACGGCGATTTTACCATAGAAAGGACTGGGGATAACACCACCCTTGGTAATGGGATTGATGAAGATACCAGTTGGAGCTTTGATTTTTCTGACTTGGCGACATCAATCAATGACTTATCGCAAGCGGAACTAATTTTAGACCTGACACCACACAACGCCCTGATTACTACCGATTTATTTGGTATCATAGGATTGGATACTATTACTATTGATCTGATCCGCAATCTCCCAGTAGGAACTAAGCAATCGCTGTCTTTAAATTTACTGGAGTTTTACGACTCAGGAGAAATCGTGAACGTCTTTAATGCCAATAGTGGCAAAATTCCGGTATTTTATGGAGATGATGCCATTGTATCTCGTGCTGAGCTGTCATTGTCTACAGGTGAAAGAGTTCCCGAACCTGCTTCTACCCTAGGAATTTTCGCTTTGGGGGCTTTAGGAATTAGTTCAGTATTGAAGCACGAACTCAAACAGCAGAAACAAGCAAAGCAGTAATCTTCATCAAGATTGATAACTAGTCAACCGGACACAATATAACTAAAAATATAATAAAAATATAACTAGTGTGTTGTTGACGGTTGATTAGTGAACTGTTAACTGTTAACTTTTCACTTTCAATCGTCAACCATGGCCTTAAGGCCGTAGGCCACGCTGCGCGAACGGCCACGCGTGCGCGTTCAACAAAAATTTCATCAACGTAGCAAAGCATTCCAAGTAGCAGGACCAACAATGCCATCAGGTTCTAGTTTGAACTTGCGCTGAGCCGTTTGTACTGCGGCTTTCGTAACCTCTCCAAATACCCCATCTACTGTGGCTTTTAAAAAACCAAGAGATTTCAGTCGCCTCTGCAATTGCTGGACTGCTGGACCACGCATACCTTGTCGGAGAATTGGTAAGGTTATAGCGCTAGGCTTAGTTCTCTCAACAGTGACCGCATTGCCTGTTGTCGTAGTGCGATTACCAAAGCTAGTGCTGGTTGCTGGGGAGGAAGGGTTGGAACTAGTTGTGGTGGTTTGGGTAATAGCTTGTGTGATGGAAGGCGTCGGAAAGGATGAAGCTGAGATGCCATCAGAGGTGGTCGGGGGTCTTATACTTGCTGAGGGTAAGGGATTTGAAGTAGAGGTTGAGGATGTTGGATTGGGTGGGATGCTCGGAAACAGAAGATTCCATTCAGCAGCTCCCATGATGCCATGGGGAGTCAAACCCGCTTCTTGCTGCAACTTGGAGACAGCCATCGCAGTATTATCTCCATAAAACCCATTTACCTCTCCTGTGTAATACCCTAATAATTTAAGAACTGCTTGTAATTCAGATACTCTTTCCCCCTCACTACCAATATCGAGAGTTGGTCGGTTGATTTTGACTGGGGTAATTGCTTGAGCCAGTTTTGGGACAACGCCATTGGCTTCAAGGGCAACTGCTGGCAAGTTCCCTAAGCTAAGGGCTACTGATCCAAAGATAGTTATACCGATGATGCTGTTAGTGGTGTGTATAGAATCCATATCTTTACAGCCAATTAAATCTTGTCACGACTTAATTTAACTTTATCGATTCAAGCGGATTTATAGACAACAATATATTGAGATCTCCCCCGGTTAAAAGGTAAAACACGGGAGAGACCTCAAGTTTTTAGTTTGCTCTGTTAACCGAGGAAGTTGATTGCTTCAGCAGGTCCGACTAGAGAAATATAAGGTTCAATGAAATAACGATTAGCTGCTGCTTGAGCCATCTCTGGAGTAACCCTTGTCACATCCTGTTGAAACAGGGTATCAAACTCAACTCCTAGCCCGATCGTCTCATACCAGCCATAGACTTGAGCTAGCTGACCATTAGTTTGTTTACCTAGTGCATACTGACCAAGAAGCTTATTTTTGGCAACTTGCAATTCATCCTGACTCAGTTGTTGAGAACAAAGACGTTCCACTTCGGTAACCAGACCAACCAGGGCAGTTTCTGTATTTTCCGGTGCTGTCCCCATGTAGGCTATAAACGTAGAAGCCGACTGGCGTGTCGGAAACAATGCTGAGACATCATAGGCTAAACCCCGTTTTTCTCTGAGTTCTACAAACAAGCGGCTAGAAAGACCATTGCCCAGGTAGGTATTCAGGAGTTTCAGCGTAGCAAAGTCAGCCTCTTGTACGGCTGAGGTAAGATAACCCAGCATCACAATGGACTGCTGCGTCTCTTGGGCAGTGGTCACTTGGCAGGGTTTTGCAATCGGGGAGGGTAAGGAGGGTTTGCTCAGGGGTGTATCGGGAACTTGCCAATCCCCAAACACTTGCTCCACCTGCCCAATCGCATCTTCTGAGTTAATACGACCTGCAATACTAATTATGAGGTTATCAGGGCGGAAATAAGTCTGATGATAGTGTTCTAAGTCAGCTCGACCCAGTGTAGATACGGTAGCTTCTTCTCCCAACACTGAAAAGCCGTAGGGATGGTCTTGATACATTGCTTGTCGCAATTGCTTATAGGCAATGTTAAAGGGTTGCTCCTGTTGCGCACGAATAGTTTGAATGGTTAGGTACCTTTCTAGGTCTACTTCAGCATCTGGGAAACTAGGCGATCGCAAAATCTGCCCTGCTAGCTGTAACATTTCAAACCAGTCAGCTGCAACGGTTTTCAGGGAGAGTAGAAAATAATCGTTAGCCGCATCAGCACCAAGTTGAGCCCCCATAGACTCGACCCGTTCGGCAATGTCTATAGAGGATAAGTCTTGGGTTCCCTTGGTCATAACTGCTGAGACGAGGTGAGATAGCCCAGCTTGGTTTGGTGGATCGAACTGACTACCTGCCCGAATAAATAGACGGCTGGCAATGATATCAGCAGCAGCATTTTCAACTACAATCACCACGATGCCATTATCTAGCACTGTGCGATGGATATTCTGTTGTTGCTTTAGTGTGATATTAGGCATGATAGTCTTAAGTCTTAGGCTGGATAGTTTTAGGTTTTAGGCAAATTTCAAATTTCAAATTTTCAATGCACGAATTTCAACTTTGACTACATGCCTTTGTGAGGATTTACTACCTTTAATTAGTTACAATATAAGCTATCCTGTTGATGATTGTGATAGCTCAGGCGATAGATATAAATATACCGCATCGGCTAAGTGCATTAGGTCTAAATCTCTGAGCTTTTGAATCTCAAAATGAGTTACGATTTCAGCTATACTTTAAGCCATACTGTTGAGGATTGTGATAGCATAGCGATGGGGAGAAAGATACCGCTGGGCTAAGTGCATTACGTCATTAGCTGTTAGCTTTTGAATCTCAATCGGATAACTATAGGCTGCTTCTGCTGTAGCAATAATGTTGTAGTAACCATACAAACCAGCAAGTTGACCAGCAGATTCTGTGGAAAAAATATAGTCGTTATAGAGCTGACGTTGACAGCGTTTGATTTCTGTGGTTGACACTGGTGTCTGTTGCAATTGCCACAGGTGTTCCCTAATTATTGCTTCTACCTGTTCTAGGTACTCGGGTTCTAGGTAGGCGGTAATAGTAAACAAACTCGAATCACGCTGTAGAGAGAAGCTACTACCAATGTCTTGCACTAATTGTTTCTCTTCCCTTAATTCTCTTACCAAGCGAGAAGAGCGTCCATCAGCCAGGAGCACAGAGAGTAAATCCAAACCACAAGCATCCCCAAGCTGATCTATCCCTGGTCCGTGCCAAGCCATCAATAGACGTGAGTGCTCCAGGCGAGGCAAGTTTAGTTCCTGACGCCTAATTCCGATAAATGGTGGTTCAGCTATCACCTCTGGTTTAGGACAATCAGTGGGGGAAGGAAAATCTTGAAATGACTGGTTAACTATAGTTAATGCTGATTCTTGGTCAATATCACCTACAATCACCACAGTCATATTTTGCGGCTGGTAATGGCATTGGTGGAAACAGCGCATTTGTTGGGGAGAGTGAGCCATCAAATCCGCTTCAGTACCCAGAATCGGTCTGCCATAGGGGTGACGTTGGTAAACGCTCTCAGAAAGAGCCTGAAATCCAACCCAATCAGGATTATCGTAGCTGCCACGAATTTCTTCTAACACCACACACCGTTCCCGGACAAATTCTTCTTCAGGAATAGCAGGATGCAAGAGTAATTCTGCCAAGGGAGGCAGGGTGTGTTTTAAGTACTCAGAAGCACTGGTTACGAAAAAATGAGCAAAGTCATGGCTAGTAGCCGCATTCGTTACACCACCGTGGCTTTCAATCACATAGTCAAACACACCAGGAGCAATGGTCTCGGTGCCTTTAAAAATCATGTGTTCCAAGAAGTGAGCCATGCCATACCATTCATCTGGTTCTGCGATCGCACCAGCACCAACCCACACATCCGCCACTACTACTGGTGTAGCGCTTAGGTATTGATGAATGACATTCAAGCCATTGGTCAGTTTGAAAACACTAGCAGGAAACTTTACTTGAGGTAGGGGCTCAGATAACAATGCTTCTAATCTCAATGTGTAACTTTTTACATGATATTACTTAACGTTAATTTTGATTAACCCAGTGTTAAAGATCATGATTACTACTTCACACTTCCCTAAACTAAGTCCCAGGACTGTGTACCTGAATCAGAGCCCCGTCAGCGGTATAGATTTCCATAGGGATATCGGAATTATAGCTAATCCCTTTGAGGGCATCTTCTAAAGTCAATACGTGATTGACGATGCCAGCGTGAGCCTCTACATCACCTCTGACTTGAGCCGTAATGGCTGTTTGTCTGACCTGATACATATAAGTAGGTGTTAATTCTACTTTAATCAGACTTTCATGAATGGTGTAATTACAAACTCGAGTTTCCCCAGTACAGATTTGTTCAAGATCACCACCAATTTGTTTTAACTTTACCTGCAACTGCAACTTGCTTTGAACTGCCTTAAGGGCGTTTTGATAAGGCTCAATTAAAGACTGTGCATTTTTGTGGTAGTACGTAGAGTTTGGAACTTGCTTCACGTAAGTTAAAGCGTTGCGCCAATGAATCGCAGCCACCGACCATTGCTGCTTTCCCTGAGCTTTTTGAGCCAACTGAGCCAAACGTAGTCCCTGATTGTAGGCGTTGGTAGCAATTTTTTCCTGGGTTTTGCGATCGCGCGCCCTGGCCAGATTATTTTTATAGAATTCCTCCAGTCGTTGCTTGTCCTCTTCAACGGTTGTTCCTTTAGGAATTTTGTTCAGACGGTCTAATGCGGTTTTCCAAGTACTATAGACTAGTTGCCATTCCTCTAAAGTCTGGGCTACACCCTGACGAGCTTGGGCAATCTGAGCCGCTTTCTTAGCTGCTTTCATAATCTGATTACCCTGTCTTTCTTTGAGTAATCGCCGATTAACTTCCTCTAAATTGACCTTATATAGCTTAATTTTCTGTTGCGCTATAGCATTCAGGCTACTCTCCTTAGGCATTTGTTCAAGGCGGGCAATTGCCTCTCGCCACAGTTTTTGAATTGCTATCCACTTTGATGCCTTATGGGGAGGATTTTTCCCTTTATGACCTGCCCTAGCCGCCATTTGCATGGCTGTCACTAACTGATCTAGGTCTTTACCTCTGACTTGATAGGCTTGAAGCAACTCTTGTGCTGTGTCATGCTTCATTGACCAAAACGGAATTGCTTTGAGTGCTTCAATCGCTGTCTTTAATTGCTTCTGAGCTTCGAGAATCTCCTTTCCCGATTTGGGTTTTTTCAGGGTGTCTGCTGACTTTTTACTCAATAGCTGAGCTTCATTCAGTGAACTACAAGACCCAAATACGCAGGGACGGGTAAAAACATAAAAGCCGCCGGTTAAAAATACTAAACCCAATCCCATGCCCACCACCACCAACAAAAGAAACGTACTTTTAGAATTTCCTTCATGGGGTTGTAGTGTTTCAGGGAATGGCTCATCGGTTTGAGCCTCGGGATCAGAAATTGGTTCGTCCCAAGGATGGGCTGCAACGTCAGAATCCATTGATTGATCGTTGCTTTGGTTAGACTCAGGGGTTAACTGGTTAGAATCCATTGCCTGTAGCAGGAGGAAAGCCAGGGATACCAAAAAAGGTACTTAATCTTAACCCAAAATATCCTCCTATGCTGCCAGTGGTTAGGCAGGAATTGGTGAGATATTAAGGCAACAGTGAGGAATTATAGGGGTTAGGGGGAAATTATGAAGAATCAAAGAAGCAAGCAGTGACATCCTCCGACACCGTCATCTTTGATTGGGTCTAGACTTCCAACCTTACGATTAGACATGCCAAGATCCGCACTTATCTAGAACCATCAACAAACAGCTACCGTGATCTGGCTGCGGCGGTGATCTGGAGTTATCAACTCCTAACTCCTATCATGGATTAATAACTCAGTGATGGCGTTTAAAGCGATCGACACCTGCTTCCCTTCTACCTATTCTACCTAGGGGCTACTGGGGGAATAATTTTCCTGTTTTTAATAACCAATTTCAGGCCGCTTCAGCTGGCAGACACTTTCACGGAAGTGTTTCTACAGCATGGACCAAGTGGCAAAAGATTTGAAATGTCGTGCTTAGGATTGTTCGCGAATCATGCATCTACTAGAATACCAGGCTAAAGAATTATTCCGTGAGATTGGCATTCCGGTTTTGCCTGCTCAACGCATTGACCATCCTACCGACATCAAGGGATTACAGATTCCCTATCCGGTGGTGCTCAAATCTCAAGTATCTACTTATGGAGACAACCCAGCTCGTCGCATCCGGTGTGTAGAGAATACCATCGATGCGATCGCAGCAGCTAGGGCAATTTTCAAACTCCCGATTCTGGGTAAGCATCCTCAAGTGCTGCTAGCAGAATCCCGTTACAATGCTGAACAAGAATTTTATCTAGCCGTGTTCCTAGACTACAACTTGGCCCGTCCTGTGCTATTTGGTTCTTCCCAAGGGCGTATGGACACCAAAGCCTTGATCACCGATATGCAAAAGGTTGTGGTCGAGCAAAACTTTTCACCCTTCTATGGGCGGCGTCTTGCCATCAAAATGGGACTTCATGGTAACCTGATTGAGTCAGTGAGTGGGATTATTAATAAAATGTACCAACTTTTTGTCCAAAAAGATTTGGACATAGTGGAAATTAATCCCCTCGGTGTTAGCCCGACTGGTGAACTCATGGCTCTTGATGGCAGGATTGCTATCAACGACAAGGCTCTGAGACGTCATCAGGATTTGATCAACTTGACATCGACCATGGCTGACAGTGGATTTTACCAAGAGATGCCCACTAACTCAAGCCATAATTTCAATGGTTGTGATCTCAAAGGTCGTGATCTCAAAGGCAACATCGGGATTATATGCAACAGCATGTGTCTAGCTGCAACAACAGTTGATCTGGTATACCAAGCAAAGGGTAAACCAAGACAGTGTCATCTCGTTCCAACTATCAACTCTAACCAATACTGGCCAATAACCCCTGCTGCCATAGAGGAACTGCAAGAGGCTTTGCGAGAACTAACCACATCCGAAGGGATTAAAGTGGTCTTAGTGAATATCTTGAGCAATAGGGCTACCAGCAATGCCGCAGCTGAGATGATTGCCAACTATCTACTGTCTCAAAGTTGGGAAACAGCTGTACTCAATTCAGAGAACCAGGAGCAAAATTCCACCAGTCATCCCCTTAGCTCCCTTCACCAAGACCTGTTATCTAAGGGCAAATCTCCTGGATCAGCCTCTGGGATTGAGAGACCTCACCTTGTGATCCGTTTAGTTGGGACAAATTTTCACTCGATTCAACAGCGTTTGGCTCAGCTCCCGGTACACTTTACAGACAATTTAGATGAGGCAGTCAAGCAAGCTGTATCTCTTGCCAAGAAGGGGTCACGACGTCCTAACCTAGTCAGCTAGCTGAGTGCGTCAGTGCTCAGTTACGATTCTTTTGTTCCTTATCCTTTTTGATTAGCCAGAGTCTTCTGGCAACTCAAAATGATCAATGATCATTGATCATTGATCATTGACCAATGACAAACAACAAATGACTAAGGATCAATCACCAATTAACTTGAGCAGCGATAGCAAAGTCCTAGTACAAGGTATTACACAACCCTTAGGTTTGTACTACGCTGCCCGGATGAAAGCCTATGGCACCAATGTCGTAGCCGGAGTTAGTACTGGTCAGGGAGGGCAAACCTTACATGGCATTCCTGTATTTGATTTAGTAGAGCAGGCTTGCCATCATGTCGAAGCTGTAGACACAACCATTATTTTTGAAGAATCTTACCAGGTCAAAGATGCTGCCTTGGAAGCGATAGATGCTGGGATAGGGCAAATTATTCTAGTGACTGGTGGTATTCCTCCCTTGGATATGGTATAATTGATAGCTATTGCCCAAGCTACTAAGACAATTATTCTTGGTCCGAGCAGTTCTGGAATTATTGTTCCAGGAAAAGTTTTGCTAGGGACTCACGAAAGTGAATTTTACACCCCTGGCTCAGTGGGATTAATTACCCGTGGTAGTTATCTGATCTACGAAGTGGCTTTTGGCTTAACTCAAGCCAACCTAGGACAGTCAATCGCGATTAACCTTGGCAGTGAAGCAATTGTTGGTTCTTCGTTTAGCTATTGGCTGGAGGTTTTGGAAAAAGATAAAGCTACAAACGTTATTGTCCTAGTTGATCAGACTGGTGGCGGCTACGAAGACGTGGCCGCCGCTGCCTATATAGCCCAGGAAATCCATAAACCAGTGATTTCCTACATTGCAGGACGTTATACACCAGAGACACAACTAATTAGTAACCCTAGTGCTATGCTATCGACTCACCTACCAGAGGCTATGAGTAATATGACTAAAGTGTCTACGGCACAGGGAAAAGTGGCAGTATTTAAGCAAGGGAGAATCCCAGTAGCCGAACGCCCTTCCCAAATTCCCATCTTGGTTCAAAAGGCTCTCGAGCATTGACAGGCATTGATTCGCCACCCCATTACCCATTGGTCGGATTTACATCATACTTTGCATACTACAAACTGACATGGGTAATGTGGGTTATAACCGGTAACCTACAACCTACAACCTACAACCTTTAACCTACAACTTTTAACCTTGTTAAGCCTAGTTTTTTGCAAAGTATCGTTAAGCGGGCTGGAATTTGGTTGAGATTGTTTACTAGAAAACAATCCTTTGGAAATAAATCGATAAAATAGAGGATGTAGGGTTTATGATAAGACCCAACTAATCGTCGTTTTCAACTGACCTAGTTTAAATTTCAATTAATTTATGGAACTTAGTGGCTCATCTGCCAACTCTTCTGACCCTCACCCATATAGATGGGCAGAAGTCTTGGGTACGGTAATTGCGCTGTTGACCTTAACATTACCTTTGTTGATCATCGCTTACTACTCTTCTTCAAATAACTACGTTAATGTTTTGCCACAACCCACCTACTCGCCTACGAGATTAGAAAATTGACATACAAGTTTTTTAGATAACCAAAGAAGGATATGTGGGTGCGCTGATTTAAAAACCTTCAATAGCTCAGGTGTAATAGAAAATGCCAGCGTCATGTCTCCTAGGCAATGGCGTAAGGGGGATTCTGTGAAATCTCAGCTTTATAGAAAGTTTGAGTTGAATGGTATACCACTTGCCTTGGCTCCTTGATGATAGTTAACAGCGGACTTGGAAAAGGAGAAAGGGGAATCAGAGGAGATTGGTGTCGTCTCTTTCACCCAGGCTACCTCTGATCAAGCAAAGGGAAGGGAGACAAGGGAAAACCATCAACAATGAACAACAATGAACAATTACCAGTCTCCGTCGCTATATGCCAGCTTAAGTTGGTAGCCTTCACCCATAACCTTTCACTTTTCACTTTAACTAAATCTCTAAGGCAAAAAAACCTTTAATTTAAAGAGAATGAAAAAAATATAACTAGAAAATAAAAGAGTTTGTAAAGTTGCGGAATTTCCCGGTTTAGGGATTGAAAATTATGTCAATGTGCGTAAAGATTAATTTCGCCTAACTCCATCTTTGGGCGTATTCCCAAAATGATTTTCATCGCAAAAGGATTCTGGCAACACTTAACTAATGTAGGTTTACTGACTTTGGTTTACCTTGGGCTGGCAAACTTAGTCCATGGATTGATTGGAGGGAATACATTAGTACCACCAGTTTGGTCTCCCACAGGAATTACCCAAGCAACCGTATTACTACTAAGGGAGCATCTTTGGTGGTTAACCGAACACCAAGGAGTTTTGCCATCGGTTTCTTGGGGACAATTTTTCTGGACTGTGTCGCCTCAGAGGTTCTGGCCAGTTTCTGGGATCACTGCTTTAGGCTATATCTTGTCAGTATTGCTCTCGATAGGATTGGCACTGTGGTGGCAGCTTCGTCCTTCCCTAGAACGGCGACGAGATGTATTGGGTTTCCTAGGGGTGTCGATGTTTGCCACACTCATCGCTCCGACTGTCAGTCTAACTCACTTACACCTGAGTGGTGAATTTGATGGTAGGAATTTCGGCTGGATGTGGTGGCAATGGTGGTTAGGGGACTTAATGGTGGTTTTAGTCGTAGTACCAGTGTTTTTAGTTTGGTGCTACCTAGTGAAGGAGTTGAAGGTTGGCAGGTTCAAGGTTGAGAAAGTTGAAGAGTCAACCCAAACTAACCTCCAACTGTCTAACCAACAACCGTTAACCCCTCAAGCAAGCATAAAGATAAAGCAAATTATTTTGGTAGCTATCTGGCTGATTTCACTCTTGACAGTGAGTTGGGGAGTGTTTGGGTCGGACATTGCGCCAGAAATGGCAACCTATCCCCTCGCCTGCTTGATATTTCCCTGGCTGATTTGGGCTGCCCTCCAATTTGGTCAACGCCTGACCACCCTAGGCTGCTTGATGGTATCGAGCATTGCCATTGTAGGAACCAGTTTGGGTACCGGACCGTTTCTTGCCAGCACCGGGAACTTGAGCGAAGCAGTTCCCCTACTACAGGTTTTTATGATACTGATGGCGACAATCCCTTTATTCTTGGCAGCGACTACATCAGAACGAAACTCAGCAGCAGAGTTGTTGCGCTTAAGCGTTGCCAAATACCGCAGCATCTTCGAAAATGCTGTCGAGGGCATTTGTCAGACCACACCTGACGGACGCTATATCAGTGCTAACCCCGCACTAGCGAGAATATATGGCTATCAATCACCGGAAGAACTCATAGCAAGTGTCACCGATATTGCCCACCAACTTTACGTTGATCCTCAACGACGGGCAGATTTGCTTCTACAGCTACAGGAAGATGGTGTTGTTTCAGGGTTTGAAGCACAGATTTATCAAAAAGATGGTACTATAATTTGGATTTCCAAAAACGTGCGGGCTATCCGCGATAGTAGTAACTTTCTACTCTACTACGAAGCTACTGTTGAGGAGATCACAGAGCGCAAGCACGCTCAAGAGGCACTCCGTAACCAGAATGAACGGCTGGAACATCAATTTCAAGAGCGAACAGCTACCTTGAGGCAGCTCAATCGACAATTAATCGCGGAGGTTCTTGAACACAAGCGCATTGAGGATGCACTTAGGGAGAGTGAGGAACGGTTTGCTCTGGCTATTCAAGCTAACACCAACGGACTCTTTGAAATCAACCTGAAAACCTATGATCATTACTACTCGCCCCAATTTCTCAGCCTGATTGGCTACCCATTGGATCAAGAGGGACCGACCATTAATGAATTACTGGCGCTGATTCATCTTGAGGATCAAGATCAGGTCAAAGCCATCCTAGATAACCTATGTGCTGGACGAAGTTCTCAGCGATGCAGCGCGGTCTTGGGGGTTTCCCCCATGAGCGACTGCATCAAGAAGTGGAAACAAAGGTTTCGTCTGCTGCGCAAAGATGGCTCAATTTCCTGGATTCTCTCGACTGGTCTAGTGATCTCAGATGATCAAGGTAAAGTGGTTCGTCTAGTCGGTACCTTTACTGACATTACTGATAGCCAGAGAGTTAAAGCCTTATTAGCTGGACAAAATCGTATCCTGGAAATGATTACCCAGTGGGAGAAGCTGCCAGATGTACTAGACCAACTGGCTCGATTGATTGAGCAGCAATTTCCCAAAATTAGGTGTGCCTTCTTCCTGGTGGACAAAAATGGGGTTAATTTGCGTTATACTGCCGCTCCCAGCCTTCCAGAATCCTACATTCAGGGGATTGATGGTATGGTTATTGGTCCATATATGGGTTGCTGTGGCACTGCCGCCTATTGGCGAGAACCGGTCATGGTTAAGGATATTGCCACTCATCCCTTGTGTCGAAGTATAAGGGATTTGGCACTTTGCCACAATCTCAGAGGGTGTTGGTCTATCCCGATTTTGTCCACTCAAGGGACGGTGCTAGGCACCTTCTCAACCTATTACACTGAACCTCATACCCCAAACCGCGAAGAGCAAGAACTGGCGGATAAGGCCACCCAACTCGCTAGAATTGCCATTGAGCGCTCTGTGGCACAGGAGGATGTGCTCCGTACAAATGCCATGCTCAAAGCGCAACAAGAAGCTGCCATTGATGGAATTTTAGTGGTTGATGAAAATTTTCGGGTGGTTTCCTACAACCACCGTTTCTGTGACTTGTGGCAGACTCCAGAACAGTTGTTTCAAGCCAATCATATTAAAGAATTGCTCAAGCAGGTGAGTTCTCAACTGAACCATCCCGAAGAATTTCTGGCTCAGGTGGACTATCTTCAGGCTCATCCCAAAACAACGAACTACGATGAACTTTTAATCAAGGATGGGCGTATTTTTGACTTTTATTCAGCACCAGTGCTTACCAGTGGTGGGGATTACTATGGTAGAATCTTCTGTAACCGAGATATCACTGAACGCAAGCTATCAGAGGCAAAACTACGGCAGGCGGAACAGAAGTATCGCAAATTAGTTGAGTCAGCTGGTGATGCCATTCTGATGGCAGATGCGGAAACCGGAATCATCCTGGAAGCCAATCAGATGGCGGAACAGATGCTGGGCCGTGGGAGATCTGAAATTATTGGGTTACATCAGAGTAAGATTATTCCACGAGAACGATTCAAAGCCTACTCCCAAATTTTCCAGCAACATGTGGAGGCAGGGGGTGTATTTCAAGTAGAACTGGAATTACTGCATCAAGTTGGTACAACCGTGCCTGTAGAAGTTAGTGGGACTACTTTAGAGCTGCAAGGGAAGACAGTTGTGCAGGGAATTTTTCGAGACATTAGCGATCGCAAACAGGCAGAACAGGCGTTGAAGCAGGCTAAAGTTGAGGCGGAAGTAGCCAATCGGGCTAAGAGTCAATTTTTAGCCAACATGAGCCATGAATTACGTACCCCCCTTAACGGAATTTTAGGTTATGCCCAAATCCTCCAAGAGGAACCTAATCTGAGCGCTACGCAAAAAGAGCAGCTGAGTATTATTCAGCAAAGTGGTCAGCATCTGTTAACCCTACTCAATGACATCCTGGATCTATCAAAAATCGAAGCCAGAAAAATGGAACTGGATGTCAGAGATTTTCAGTTTCCCAAGTTTCTGGAAGGTATTGTGGAAATTGTGGTGATCAGTGCTAAACAAAAAAACATTTCATTCCGTTACGAATTCCTTTCGCCCCTCCCTGAATTTGTCAAGGGTGATGAAATAAGACTGCGACAAGTTCTGATGAACCTTTTGGGAAATGCTGTCAAATTTACAGATACTGGCGAGGTAACGTTTAAAGTTGGTTATTTGGGGTGTTCAGAGTTGAACGTTGATCGGTCTTTAACCGAAAAGCAAGGTACTCAAAAAATGCGCTTTGTCATAGCAGACACTGGCATTGGTATCCCACCAAAACAACTAGCAGAAATATTTTTGCCATTCCATCAAGTGGGTAACACTGACCGTCAGGTTAATGGTACAGGCTTAGGACTATCGATTAGTAAACGTTTAGCGGAATTAATGGGTAGTGAATTAAAGGTTAAAAGCACTGTAGGTCAAGGTAGTATTTTTTGGCTAGATTTAGATTTACCAGATGTTTCCCAGGAACAACAAGGAGGACAAGGAATTGTAGAATCCACTAAGGAAGAGAAAGCTGAAGAGGTTATGCCTGTAGCGCCATCGCCAGAGAAAATCTCCGTTCTGTATGAACTCGCCATCATCGGTGATATTAGAGGGATCCAAGAGGAAGCTAATTTGATTGAACAGTTGGATGATAAATTCATCCCCTTTGCTCAAAATTTGCGTCAATTATCAAAAGGCTTTCAAGAAAGACAAATACTGGAATTTGTGGGCCAGTACATGGATAAAAAATACCGCGAATAACCTCGTCAACCAAATAATTTAAAAAATAGATAAACTGAGTTGAAATAAAATACAAAAATTTTGTAAAATCAAGCCATTAAAATGATTGTTTAATCCAGAAATAATTTATTATATTTTTAGGGGTGTATTTTGAAGGTTTATTTTAAAATGTCAATAACTATTTTTTTTGGGAGATGATATCCGATTAGTTTGACTTTTAGAATTAGCCATTGATTAGCGACAAACCCCAATAACGAGTTCATGTGATTATGAATATTTCCTCAGTAACTCAAACTAATAATTATTCCTCTTCCAGGAAAATTACCCTAACTGAGAGCTATAACAAAATTGGCTATAAAGGTGTAATTGTGATTGTTGATGATAGTCCGACTAATTTAGGGGTGATGTTTGAGTTGTTGAGCAATTCTGGCTTCAAAGTCTTAGTCGCTCAAGATGGCTATAGTGCCCTCCAGAAAGTCAACTATACTCAACCGGATCTAATCTTACTGGATATTATGATGCCCGGAATTGATGGGTTTGAAACTTGCCGTCGCTTGAAAGCTCAAGAGTCAACTAGAGACATCCCAGTTATTTTTCTGACGGCTCGTACTGATACTCTCGAAAAAGTTAAAGGTTTCAAACTCGGTGCAGTAGATTATCTCACCAAACCAGTGCAGCAGGAAGAAGTAAGAGCGAGAGTCAACACTCACTTGAAACTCGGGCGTTTACAAAAGCAACTACAAGAACAAAATTTTCAACTTCAACAGGAAATCAAGCAGAAACAAGAAGCTGAGCATAAATATCGCAGTATATTTGAAAATGCCACTGAAGGCATTTTTCAAGTTACACCAGAAGGACAATTTATCACCGCTAATCCAGCACTCGCAAGTATTTTGGGCTATCAGTCGCCAAAAGAACTGATTAATCAAGTCACCGATATTGGGACACAACTCTACCTCGAACCGATGCGTCGTGACGATATATTAGCCCTAATCCACAAAGAAGAAACCTTATCAGACGTTGAGTCCGAGGTCTATCGGAAAGATGGTATGGTAATTTGGATTTCGGAAAATATACGAGCAGTCAGAGACAATTTTGGTGATTTACTCTACTACGAAGGGACAGTTAGCGACATTACAGAGCGAAAAAAATATGAAGATGAACTTCGTCGTGCCCGAACCCAAGCTGAGCTTTTGCTGCTTAATATCTTGCCCCAACCGGTTGCAGAACAGTTAAAAAAAGGAGAACGTACCCTGGCAGAAAGTTTTGAAGATGTAACTGTTTTGTTTGCTGATTTAGTTGACTTTACCAAACTATCAACCCAAACCTCTCCCACCGAACTGGTCGAAATTCTGAATGTAATTTTTTCAGAGTTTGACCAACTAGCTGAGGAGCATGGTGTGGAAAAAATTAAGACGATTGGTGATGCTTATATGGCTGTTGCCGGTCTGCCAAAACCCTGCAAGTATCATGCGGACGCGATCGCTAAAATGGCATTGGATATGCAAAAATTAATTGCCCAGTACAATGCTCAAACGAATCAAAATTTCCGTCTCAGGATTGGCATCAACAGTGGACCAGTGGTGGCTGGGGTAATTGGAATCAAAAAATTCAGCTATGATTTGTGGGGTGATACGGTAAATATGGCTAGCCGTATGGAATCTCAGGGTATACCAGGTGGCATTCAGGTTACAGGTACAACATATGAAAAATTAAAAGATAAGTACCTGTTTGATAAACGGGAACCGTTTGAAGTCAAAGGCAAAGGGAAAATGACTACTTATCTGCTCACAGGTCCATTAGCAATGGGTAATGGGTAATGGGTAATGGGTAATTGACCTAACTATACATGAGTTGACCCTTGACGGATTTCTTTAGTTCAGCCTTTAGATCAGCAGTTTAGCAACACCCTAAATTAAACTAACCCATGGAAAAATAACCCAGATTGAGCAACCTGTGCTACTATCTGGGAAAATCCTCCTAGCTGAGATCACCAATGGGTAAGGTTCTGGTGTTAAACGCCTCCTATGAGCCGCTCAACATCACCAACTGGCGACGGGCGGTTGTGTTGTTGATCAAGGGTAAGGCAGAGCGTATCGAACATAACGGCAAATACGTTTACGCAGATTTTCCACTGCCTACAGTGATTAGACTGCGCCATTACGTCCGGGTACCCTACAAAGAGATTCCCCTTACCCGTCGTAACATCCTGCACCGTGATGGTCACTCTTGTCAATACTGCGGTTACAGTGGTGATGACTTAACGTTAGATCATGTAATTCCTCGTTCTCGCCATGGAGGTGACTCCTGGGAAAATCTTGTTACAGCTTGCGTGCGCTGCAACGTCAAAAAAGGGAATCGCACCCCTAAAGAAGCCAACATGATGTTGCGAACCCAACCCCGGAGACCTTATAGTAGTCTCCACTTTGAAATTGCTAAAGACTTAAAAACTGGACGGCATCAGGAGTGGCGGAAGTATGTGATTGGTGCTTAGTCCGCTAATTCATCCCACGATTAATGAAGCCAAAAGGGGGTTGAGCAATGGCTAATGAGTAATGGCTAATGAGTAATGACCAATGGCTAATCACCAATGGCTAATGACTAATGACTCATAACTAATGACTAACAATTTACTTAACAGTGGTGCATCTAGCTTAGATTCAGAACAGGTTGATGCTAAAGCGCAACCGTCATCTACTCAAGATGTAAATCCTTCCGTGGGAAATTCCCAAACAACAAGGCGGCAGTCTACATCAGGTTCAAAAGTACATTCAAAAGTACAACAGTTCCAAGAGACTCTAGAGCGTCATCAAAATGAGCGGCAACTGATCATCCTACAAGATTTCCCTGACCCAGATGCTCTCTCTAGCGCTTGGGCTTACCAGCTGATTGCCCAGGAGTATAATATCCAATGCGATATTGTCTATGCTGGGACCCTCTCTCACCAGGAAAACATTGCCCTGGTTAAGCTGACTGGTTTACCAGCCAAACGCTCCAGTGTCGAGACCACAAAAAATCAAGATTTATCGGTGTATCAGGGCTATGTGCTGATTGATAACCAGGGTACAACCACCCAGCTATTACCGATTGTTACCAAGGCGAATATTCCTCTAATTGCCATCTTTGATCATCACAGTAGTCAAGGGGAGTGGAAAGCAGAATTTATTGACCTTCGTCCTCAAGCAAGAGCCACCGCGACGCTATTAACCCATTACCTTCAGGCTGGGTTACTACAGCTCGATAGTAGCATTAGTGAACATATCAAATGTGCGACAGCTTTGATGCATGGTCTGCGCTCTGATACTAATATGCTGATGCAGGCTCAGGAAGAGGATTTCTTGGCAGCTGGATATCTGAGCCGCTTCTATGACACTCAACTCCTTAACGCTATACTCAAGACATCTCGATCTCGTCGAGTGATGGATGTTATTGAGCGATCGCTTAAATATCGCATTCTCCAAGATAACTTCTCTATGGCTGGTGTGGGCTATCTTCGCTATGAAGACCGGGATGCTATTCCCCAAGCTGCTGACTTTTTAGTTACTGAAGAAAATGTTCACACTGCTGTGGTTTATGGGATTGTTTACGATGAAGACCAAGAATTAGAAGTGGTGATTGGTTCCTTGAGAACCAATAAGTTAACCCTCGACCCTGATGAATTTATCAAAGAAGCTTTCGGTCAAGACAGTCATGGGCGTTTCTTTGGTGGTGGACGCATGATGGCTGGTGGCTTTGAAATTCCGACGGGATTCTTGAGTAGTTTTAATGACAAATCGGAGTATGCCAAGCTCAAGTGGGAGGTGTTTGATACCCAAGTCAAGCAAAAACTACTGCGATTAGTTAATCCCCAGGATACTGTTATCTAAACTCACATCTTGCACCATTCTCAATAAGCTTGGTTCATGTAGGGTGGGCAGTGCACCAGACAGATAATGAACCTTGCAAAGCGCGTTGGTAGGCACTGCCCACCCGAAGATTAATGACAATGGTGCAAGTACTCAGTAAACTAACTAATACCAACTGATGAACTCAGGAGTATTTTAAGTGTAGCGATCGCATTTTAAGCTACTGTTAACAATCAGCCCATGGAACTCTACTTAATTCGCCACGGTATTGCTGCTGAGCGAGGCACCTACAACAACGATCGAGAGCGGCCACTGACCAAAATTGGCCATGAAAAAACTAGTAAAGTAGCAAAGGAGCTCCATAAACGAGGGCTAAACTTTGACCTAATCTTGACTAGTCCATTGGTCAGAGCTAAGGAAACCGCTGCTATCCTCCAAGATGTTGGTTTAGGCTCATTGGTTGAAGAGTCGGATAGTCTCGCTCCTGAGGGTGACATTCACCAATGGCTCAGCTGGCTACAGCAGAGGTGGAGAAAGACTGATGTTCAAAGACGTTTGGCTCTAGTTGGTCATCAACCGGATTTAGCTAATTGGGCGGAAATGTTGGTGTGGGGAGTATCCGATCAAAAACTAGTGCTAAAAAAAGCTGGAGTAATTGGGTTAAAGCTTCCTAATACTGGGAAGCCCTTCGGTCGCAGTGAGCTATTCTTGCTGACCTCACCCAAGTGGTTAGTATAGCAATCTTTCAGGGTTGATGGTGTTCGGAATCTCCCCCCATTCATGGGTCAGAGAAGTCAAAGAGTGCTATAATATAGTCATCACAGTAAAAATAATCTTTGTAGCACGGAAGACTTAAGCACTAATCTCTGGTAAGTTGGCCTGAGATGAATGAAGATTCTGTAGGTAATAACATGATAGCTTGCGAGTACCAGCCAGGTTTAGAAGGCATTCCAGCAGCTCAATCCAGTATCAGCTACGTTGATGGGCAGAAGGGAATACTAGAGTATCGTGGCATTAGGATCGAAGAACTCGCATCAAAAAGTACTTTCCTAGAAGCCGCGTATCTACTGATTTGGGGTGAGCTCCCTACTAAGAACGAACTTTATGAATTCCAGGAGGACGTTCGCCTCCACCGACGGATCAAGTACAGCATCCGGGACATGATGAAATGTTTTCCAGAAACTGGTCATCCGATGGATGCTCTACAAGCCTCTGCTGCTGCTTTGGGTCTGTTTTACTCCAAGCGGGCTTTAGACAATCCACAATACATTCGGGGAGCCGTGGTTCGCCTGTTGGCTAAGATCCCTACCATGGTAGCAGCATTTAAGCAGATGCGCAAAGGGGACGATCCAGTACGCCCTCGGGATGATCTTGACTATGCAGCTAACTTTCTGTATATGCTCAATGAGGAAGAGCCCACTCCCCTAGAGGCTCATGTCTTTGATGTTTGCCTGACACTCCATGCCGAACATACTATCAATGCCTCTACTTTTTCGGCTCTGGTGACTGCTTCTACTCTTACTGACCCCTATGCAGTAGTGGCATCAGCGGTGGGAACTCTAGCTGGTCCGTTACACGGAGGGGCGAATGAAGAAGTGATTACCATGTTGGAAACCATCGGCTCAGTGGAGAATGTCCACCCTTACTTGGAGGAGCGCTTGCAGCGCAAAGAAAAAATTATGGGTTGCGGTCACCGAGTCTATAAGGTAAAAGACCCGCGAGCAACTATACTTCAGAACTTAGCGGAACAACTGTTTAAGGAATCTGGCACAGACAAGTACTACGACATTGCTTTGGAGTTGGAGAAAGCAGTGGAGGAAAAACTGGGTCACAAGGGGATTTATCCCAATGTGGATTTCTATTCCGGCTTAGTTTACCGGAAGCTGGGTATTCCGAGTGACTTGTTTACACCAGTGTTTGCGATCGCACGGGTTGCAGGTTGGCTAGCTCACTGGAAGGAACAGCTAGCCGTCAATCGAATTTTTAGACCTACTCAAGTCTACACTGGCACTCACGATGCTCCCTATATTCCTATGGAAGCTCGTTAGTCGTTAGTCATTAGTCGTTAGTCATTGGTCATTGGTCATTGGTCATTTGGGCGTTGGTGATTCTTGAGGGAAGTCCCACGAATAATCATGTACTCGGCTCCCTCGGCCAAATGCCTAAGTTTTTATACCTAGTTTTCCTCCTTTTAAAAGCTGACAGCTGAGTGCTGATAGCTGTTCGCGTAGCGTGCGTGGCACAGGCTTCTAGCCTGTGATAAGTGCGCATATGCCTAGGAAAATAATAATTACCAATTACCAATTACCAAGTAACTAATGAAATTTCCATTAACCAAAAAATTCAATAAATTTATAATTTGGACATTAATAGGAGTGGTAGTCCTGGTAGGAGTTAACACTATCATTCCTGCCCCTCGCCATACCCCAAAAACCACCAATAAAATTCAAGGAATTTGGCTAACTCATGTCGGTAACAACTTTCTATCCTATACAGGACAAACTGACAATGTATTTCACCAGTTATCTGGTCTGAATTTTAATCGAATTTACGTTGATGTTTATAATGGTGGAACTACCTATCCTAGTAACTATTCCCTCAAAAATAACTGGATTACCTTACCCTTCACCGACCCCCTAAAAGCCGCTATCAAAGAAGGTGAACGTCAAGGCTTAAAAATCTATGCTTGGTATGAGCATGGCATGATGCTTCATCTTAATTCAAAATTTGCTAAGCAGCATCCCAATTGGCTCCTGAAGACGTCAACAGGAGAAAAAGCTATCGATCAACATCTGTGGCTAAATCCAAACCACCCAGATGTTCAACAGTACTTCATTAATTTATTTACTGAAGTTGCTAAGAACTATCCCAACCTCTATGGTATTCAACTAGACGATCATTGGGGCATTCCAACTCAATTTGGAAATCACGCCAGAGTGATGACGGAATTAACCCGTAAAATTTACCAAGCGGTTAAAAAAATTAACCCTAATTTAATTATATCTCTTTCTCCCAATTCCCCAAGCTTTTCCTACAGAAAATATTCTCAAAATTGGTTGTATTGGATCCGCCAAGGCTTGATTGATGAAGTGATTGTCCAAATTTATCGCAAGACCAGCCAAGAAGTAATCAATACTCTAAGATCGTCTGGTTTACGAGAAGCTAGTTATTACGTTCCGGTAGCCGTAGGTATCTACAGTGGAGAATTCTATCGCCCTAAGCCCATAAATGAACTCAACAAGCAGATAGAAATTGCCCAAAACAATGGTTATGGTTATTCTCTTTTCTGCTGGGAATCTACCTATAGTCCTTTTCGTCGTCTAAAACCAGAGCACAAAGAAGCATTTGTTAAAACTTACTTGAGCATAAAGAAGCTTTTTTTTAACCTTATAAATTTTTTGTAACTATTAGTTTAAGCAGTCAGCTATAGCAAAGGTAAAAGGGAACAGGGAACAGGGAACAGGGAACAGGGAATAGGGAATAGGGAATAGGGAATAGGTAATAAGGAAAAAAAATTTCTGTACCTCATAGCTATCAGAAACACTATAGATGAGGCGAAACGATTTACTTAACTGACCTGTTTTAACCCATTAATCCTCTTTATCCTCTTGCCTTGTCTATAGATAAATCCTCAAAACCAATTAAATTTAGTAAAATTTTATTAAGTTTAATTAAGCTATGCCCTACCATGAAGCAAAACCTGATTGAAGGGAAGGTGAGCTCCCAGCTAACCCGACTAACGATACCGATGATTTGGGGAGTGTTTGCAGTTATTGCTTTCAACCTGATTGACACCTATTTTGTCGGACAACTGGGAACCAAACCCCTAGCAGCTATGAGTTTCACCTTTCCCGTGGTGATGACTTTAGGTAGTCTAGCGATGGGGTTAGGGGTGGGAGCATCCTCTGTGATTGCCCGTGCCATTGGAGAAGGGGATCTCCAGAAAGTGCGGCGACTGACAACAGATAGTCTAACCCTGTCTCTGCTAGTAGTAGCACTGTTCACGTTCCTGGGATTAGCAACTATCGATCCCCTATTCACGGCCTTAGGAGCTGATGCCGATTTGCTACCACTGATTCGTAGTTACATGCAGATTTGGTATTGGGGAATGATTTGTCTGGTTATCCCGATGGTGGGTAACAATGCTATCCGCGCTTCCGGCAATACTGCTATTCCCAGCGTGATAATGACGGTTGCTGCATTCGTCAATATTGCCCTCGATCCAGTATTAATCATCGGACTGGGAGGATTTCCTCGATTAGAACTGGCAGGGGCAGCGATCGCAACAGTAATTTCCCGCGCCACCACCCTAGTTGTAGCCTTGTGGTTTCTCAACAATCGGCTGCAGATGCTTTGCTTCAACCTGCCCAAGCTGAGAGTAATTTTAGAATCCTGGAAAAAAATTCTCTATGTGGGTTTGCCTGCTGCTGGAACCAGCATGGTATTTCCCATATCTATTGGTGTGATCACTGGGTTGCTAGCTGGTTACGGAACTATCGCAGTCGCAGGTTTTGGCATTGCCTCACGAGTAGAATCCTTTAGCCAGATTGTCCTAATTGCAATCTCTGCCAGCATTGGACCGTTTGTAGGGCAAAACTGGGGGGCGAAAAAATACCTCCGTGTCCATCAAGCCTTGCGTCTAAGTTTCCTATTTTGCTTATTNAACCAAAACGGCCAACAATTTGGGCAACAGCTCTAGTTAGTTTGATCTCAGTAGGACTAATTACGCCCCAGCCCACAGTGGGAGAAACTACTATTGCCCAACAACAGGAATCAGCACAAGAACAACTCGCCAAAGCTAAGCAACTGAATCAGCAAGTTATTGATCTTAATGAGCAAGGGAAATATTCGGAAGCGATTCCCCTCGCCCAGGAAGCTTTGATAATTCGACAGCAAGTGCTTGGGGAAGAACACGCAGATGTGGCAGAAAGCCTCAATAATCTGGGGTTACTCTACAAATCAATGGGGAGATACCAACAGGCTGAACCCTTGTATACCGAAGCCTTGGAGATGACGAGACGGTTGCTGGGGAACCAACACCCAGATGTGGCATTAAGCCTGAATAATCTGGCGACACTCTACTATTCCATGGGAAGGTACCAACAGGCGGAACCCTTGTTAACCGAAGCCTTGGAGATGAGGAGACGGTTGCTGGGCAAGGAACACCCTGATGTGGCAACCAGCCTCAATAATCTGGCGGGACTCTACGAATCCATGGGAAGGTACTCAGAAGCCGAACCCTTGTTAACCCAAGCCTTGGAGATGATGAGAAGGTTGCTGGGCAACGAACACCCTTCTGTGGCAACTAGCCTCAATAATCTGGCTTTCCTCTACCAATCCATGGGAAGGTACCAACAGGCGGAACCCTTGTATACCCAATCCTTGGAGATGTGGAGACGGTTATTGGGTAAAGAACACCCAGATGTGGCAACTAGCCTGAATAATCTGGCTTTACTCTACCAATTAATGGGAAGGTACGAGCAGGCGGAACCCTTGTTAACCCAAGCTTTGGAGATGTGGAGAAGGTTACTGGGTAAAGAACACCCATCTGTGGCAAGCAGCCTTAATAATCTGGCTTTACTCTACCAATTAATGGGAAGGTACCAACAGGCGGAACCCTTGTATACCCAATCCTTGGAGATGTATAGACGGTTGCTGGGGCAGGAACACCCCTCTGTGGCAAAAAGCCTCAATAATCTGGCGGCACTCTACCAATCCATGGGAAGGTACCAACAGGCGGAACCCTTGTTAACCCAAGCCTTGGAGATGTGGAAACGGTTATTGGGTAAAGAACACCCAGATGTGGCATTAAGCCTAAATAATCTGGCTTTACTCTACCAATTAATGGGAAGATACCAACAGGCGGAACCCTTGTATACCCAAGCTTTGGAGATGTGGAGACGGTTACTGGGTAAAGAACACCCATTAGTGGCAAAAAGTCTCAATAATCTGGCGGCACTCTACCAATTAATGGGAAGGTACCAACAGGCGGAACCCTTGTTAACCCAAGCCTTGGAGATGTATAGACCTTTGCTGGGGGAGGAACACCCAGATGTGGCATTAAGCCTCAACAATCTGGCTTTACTCTACCAATCAATGGGAAGGTACCAACAGGCGGAACCCTTGTTAACCCAAGCTTTGGAGATGAACAGACGGTTGCTGGGGAACCAACACCCAGATGTGGCATTAAACCTCAATAATTTAGCTGTTTTACATCACAGTCAAGGAAACATTCCGCAAGCTCTGGAGTTTCTTGAAGCAGGATTAAATATCCAAGAACTCAATCTAGAACGTAATCTCGTTTCTGGTGCTGAAAAGCAAAAACGAGACTACATGAAAACTATTTCTGGGACAAGAGATAGAGCTATTTCTCTACACCTAAATTCAGCTCCTGATGATGAAAAAGCAGCTCGTCTAGCGTTAACAACTATACTTCGTCGCAAAGGTCGTTTACTGGATTTCTTGACCCATAGTCAGCAACTGTTGCGTAAACGCTTAGATTTCCAAAGCCAAAAATTACTAGACCGACTAAACAATACTCGCACCCAACTCGCTAACCTCACCTACAACCGACCGGATAAGCTTTCCCTTGAAGAATATCGTAATCAACTCAATGAATTAACTAATCAGGAACAGGAACTAGTCGCAAAAATTAGTCGGCGCAGTCGTGAATTTGCCCAAATCAATCAACCAGTCACCATCGAAACCATTCAACAACTCATTCCATTGGATACGGCACTGGTAGAATTTGTAGAGTACAAACCCTTCAATCCCCAAAAGAGTAGCTGGGGTAATCCCCGTTATGCCGCCTATGTACTCCGTTCTCAAGGCGCACCCCAAGGCATTGATTTAGGGGAAGTAGATGCTTTGAAACCTCTGTGGGAGATACTTGAATTATCCCTTCAAGACCGAAAAACTCGCATCCCTCAGTTAAAACAAGCAGCCCGCAATCTGGATCAGAAGCTGATGGCGAAAGTCCGTGCTTTGTTGGGAAATAGCCGCAGGATTTTACTGTCTCCAGACGGCTACCTCAACCTCATCCCTTTTGAAGCTTTAGTAGATCAAGACAACCGGTATTTAGTAGAAAGCTATGGTTTTACCTATCTCACCTCCGGTAGGGATTTACTGAGATTATCCAATCCTAATCGCAAGCTCACCCAACCAGTACTTTTGGGAGCACCAGATTTTGATAATTCGGCTCAAACTACTGCCCTTGGGGAGGAAAACCAGATAGTAGCAACCCGCAGTTTACGTGACTTTAATCCTTCAGAGTTGAGCTTATCCCCTTTACCGGGTACTCTTGAGGAAGTAAACGCGATCGCAAAGATGCTGGGTGTGGAGCCGTTGTTGGGTGCTCACGCTAATGAAGCAGCATTGAAACAGGTTACTCGTCCCAGAATACTACATATCGCTACCCATGGTTTCTTCCAAAACAGACCTGAAAAGGAAGAGTTGACTAATGGGGATAATGCCTTACTTTGGTCATGGTTAGCATTAGCAGGAATTAAGAACAACAAGCCAGACAATGATTTAGAAGATGGCATCTTCACAGCCTTAGAAGCAACCGGATTAAATTTATCAGGTACAAAGCTAGTGGTGTTATCAGCCTGTGATACAGGTTTAGGCAATATCAGTGCTGGCGAAGGAATATATGGATTGCGTCGAGCGTTGGTAATTGCCGGGTCAGAAAGCCAAGTCATTAGTTTGTGGAACGTGAATGATGAGGCTACGAAGTATCTAATGGTGTCTTATTATCAAGGATTGAAGGATAACCAAGGGCGTTCTGAAGCTTTGCGAAGGGTTCAGTTACAAATGCTAGGAAGTCCACAGTATCAGCATCCCATTTATTGGGCGAGTTTTATTCCTTCTGGGAATTGGCGCTCTATGGTTGAGGAGTAGGGAATCGGGAGTCGGGAGTCGGGAGTCGGGAGTCGGGAATAGGGAGTAGGGAGTAGGGAGTAGGGAGTAGGGAGTAGGGCATGTTGGTGGAATAGGCATCTTAGTGGAACGGGCATGTTGGTGGAACGGGCATCTTGCCCGTATCCTGCCACAACCTGACAACCAAATAACCTTCAACCAAATAACCTTCAACCAAATAACCTTCAACCAAATAACCTTCAACCTTCAACCTTCAACCAAATAACCTTCAACCAAATAACCTTCAACCTTCAATCTTCAACCTTCAACCTTACAACCTTCAACTATTCCCGCTCATCCCTAGATTCTTCACCTATAAGATCACCTAGATCAAAAATAATCACGAATTTAGCATCAGGCATAAGCCGTTTCAGAGCTTGCATATGCCCCTCAGCATCAGAGCGATTGCGGTAACGACCAACAACAATTCGTTGCATTTTGGGCAACAGGCGAACGATTGCCCACGGATGTAGGCGATTGGCATAAGTCATAATAAATCAGGTCCTTTTCATAAGGGATTTAAAGCCAGCCTTGTGACCGTCGAAAATCCTTAGGCTGGCTTTTGTCATGGAACATTGCTAGTGTTTGATGACGTGATTTTATTATAACATAAAAATAAACCTATATTATAACAT
Organism: Moorena sp. SIO4A1; assembly: GCF_010672065.1. Classification (NCBI taxonomy): domain Bacteria; kingdom Bacillati; phylum Cyanobacteriota; class Cyanophyceae; order Coleofasciculales; family Coleofasciculaceae; genus Moorena; species Moorena sp. SIO4A1. The sequence continues at coordinate 78,700 of NZ_JAAHHX010000009.1, forward strand.
ATTTTTAGAATTTTTGTTAAAAATTTTTTAGGCAGCAGGGAATCGGGAATCGGGAATCGGGAATCGGGAATCGGGAATCGGGAATCGGGAGTCGGGAGTCGGGAAGAACGGGAAATGGGGAGAATTATCCCAGCTGCGATGAATGCTTACAAGATTTAATCAACTAAATCAGAATTATTGTTAATACAAAAAACTGTAATTATTGTATTGACGCAGTCGTTGCTTGAGTAAAAAATCAATAATATATATAAATTAATTAATAATGAGTGAATTGATTAAGCAGTTGTGTATTTAAAATGTCTATTATTAAAATTAACTAAAAAAAGTTAACCTAGTCACATTTTGCCTATTGCCTATTGCCTATTGCCTATTGCCTATTGCCTATTGCCTTGCTAAAAAACATGTTCCATGGGTTTTAGCTTACCCATTACCAACCCCTGACCAAATAAATGCTCCCCGACATGATACTATTAATAAAAATACTGGTATTGTTGTGTTGAAATCCTTGACTCTATCTGTTTTTGCGATCGCTACGAGCCAAGGAGGTCTAGATATTCTACTGAACCCCTTTGAGCTTTATACCTTACCCCTCCAGCAGTGGATTACTGCAGCAGTGAATTTCCTGGTTGACAATTTTCGTCCTTTCTTTCAAGGGATTAGTCTACCGATTAGCGTCACCCTTGAGAGTATAGAATGGCTGTTGCTATCGATTCCTCCATTAATTTTACTGATTCTGATTGCCTTGATAGCATGGCAACTGGCTGGTGGAAGAATTGCCATTTATAGCGTTGCTGCGTTGAGCTTGATAGGCTTTTGCGGAGCCTGGAACCAAGCCATGGTATCTCTTTCCCTAGTGGTGACTGCTGTAGTGTTTTGCATGGTGGTGGGCATTACCGTTGGTATTGCCTGTGCCAGTAGCGATCGCATTGAGAAAGTGCTGCGACCCCTGCTCGATGCCATGCAAACCCTACCGTCATTCGTCTATCTTGTCCCAGTAGTGATGTTGTTTGGGATTGGTGCAGTGCCTGGAGTAATGGCAACCTGTGTCTTTGCCATACCGCCGCTGATTCGCTTGACTAACCTCGGGATTCGGCAAGTGTCCACAGAAGTTGTCGAAGCTGCGATCGCATTTGGCTCAACCCCGACACAAATGTTATTCGAAGTCCAAATCCCCCTAGCCATGCCAACCATTCTGGCTGGAGTCAACCAAGCCATCCTCTTAGCCTTATCCATGTCAGTGGTCACCTCCATGATTGGTGTAGGAGGACTTGGACAGATGGTATTGCAAGGACTAGGTCGGGTGAATGTGGGATTAGCTGCTGTCGGAGGATTGAGCATCGTTCTAATCGCAGTCATGCTGGATCGGATCACTCAGATAGTCAGTCAAGGCAACAACCAAATCCCTTGGTTGGAACGAGGACCAATTGGTTTGGTGCGCTCTTCGACAGGTCAACAACTGGCTTGGGCTACTGTTGCAGGAACCGTTTTATTGGCACTCCTGGGTTTTATCACTTGGCAACAACCCTCCCAGGTAACCACAGACTCTAATCTAGCCATGCCTGGTAAAGGGGTGAGCGTACAATCGGTCTATAGCAGCTTGCAAGAAGAACAATTCCAAACCGAAATTGTAAACATCGGTCTGGAAAAGCTTGGTTACACCATCAAAGAGCCAAAACAAATTGAATACGTCACCGCGCACCTGGCTTTAGGCAACGGCGACCTAGATTACACTGCTGTCCATTGGGACATAGGTCATAGACCCTTTTTTGAACAAAGTGGTGGTGATCAGAAGTTAGAACGACTCGGAGTAATCACGTCTAACCTGTTGCAAGGTTATCAGATTGATAAAAAAACTGCTGATAAATACAACATCACTAGCCTTGAGCAACTCAAAGACCCAAAAATCGCTAAACTCTTTGACTCAGATGGTGATGGTAAAGCCAATTTGATTGGCTGTAATTCCGGTTGGTTTTGTGAAATTATGATTGAGCATCATCTTAAAGCTTACGGACTCGAAGACACCGTTGAGCAAGACCAAGGAACCTACTCCGCCTTAATTGTAGATGCCATTACTCGCTACAACCAAGGACAACCAATCCTCTACTACACCTGGACTCCCATGTGGATGGCAGCAGTGTTAAAACCAGATCAAGATGTAGTCTGGCTAGAAGTTCCCTTCACTGATCTACCAGAATCACAGAAAGACTTGACCGCAAAAGATACCTCGATAGATGGTAAAAATCTGGGATTTGCCATCGATCGGATCCGAATCGTAGCTAATAAGAAATTTGTATCTGCTAACCCAGCCGCCAAACGCTTGTTTGAATTGATTCATATTCCCGTTGAGGATATCAATGCCCAAAATGAATTACTCAATAAGGGTGAAGATAGCTCAAAAGATATCCGTCGCCATGCCGAAGAATGGATTGAAAACCATCAAGACCTGTTTGATAGCTGGGTCGAAGACGCTAGAAACGCTTAGAGCGATTAATATCAATCAAGTAAAGATCGGTCTTGTGGCAAGCTCGAACTAGCCATCGGGACTATCAAGAAGGCAAGGCGAGTCCGCAAGACCTGGCACAGCAATGAGCCGTTGTGTCGGGTTTTTTGTAGATTATTGCGAGACAATAACCATTTTACTGTAAAATAAGACCGGTAATTTTGGCTAAGTGCTGACTCTAAATAGAAGTCGGAACTTTGATCCATGCTTATCCGTAGAGATTAACCCTCAAGCAGATAACATACAAAATTTTCCGTTGTTCATTCGTTCAATTTCTAGACAAAATGGTCAATCAATATACAGAGATTACCAAATATTACGATTTGTGGGTGACATCTGGTTACTACGACTATCAGAGCCTAGCTAAGGAAGCCCACTCGATAGTGGGTGATGGTCGTCAGGTTCTAGAGTTGGGTGTAGGAACAGGACTACTGGCTCAAAAGTACATCGAACTCGATCCAACCTGCGAGTTTACGGGAATTGACTTTACCGCATCCATGCTTGAAATTGCCAAACAACGGTTGGTAAATCAGGTTAAATTGATTGAAGCTGATGCGGTAACAATGGACTTAAACGCCAAGTTCGATGTAGCGATATCCAATGGAGGAGTTTGGGGAATTCTTGATAGGGGGGATCAAGCTCAATGGCAATTTGGGGGTCACGTTCCCGGTCTTGAAGCCAATCGTCAAGGGTTAGCAAATGTAGGTCGCCACTTAAAAGAAGGGGGATTATTATTGCTACACCTGCAAAAACCCCATGATGACTTTGACAAATCCCTGGGTGAAGGGATTGTTTATTCCCAGTGTATTGAAGAAGGGGAAGATACCCCAAACTATTATACCTTTGAAAAAAGGTATTTCTTTAAGAAAGATGGATAAATTGTAGCTCAAGAACAAATCACAATTACCGTTTTTAAACCGGAAACTACTCGTCAAATGTTAACAGAATCGGGATTTTATTTTCAAGGCACGAACAATGGCGATCGCTTTGCAATTTACAAAAAGCGGTAATATTCAATGACGGTTTAGAAAACGAAAATTAAGCGTCTCAGCCCTCTGGTGGCTCATTTTCAACTACTCACGATGACCAAATTCCGTTAACAGTGAGTCAGTCCTATTTTCCTGGGCTTTATCGAGGGAAATTGGTTAAAAATTTCCCAGTTTTAACAGACTAGAACAAAAAGACTATCAATGACCATTTCCATTCAGCAGGTTAGCATCTCTGAGGAATTAGACCTTTGCCATCAAATGCAGGTCTCCATCTTTCACCAGGAGTTAGAGTTGTTCGGGATGCAGATACCTGATGACTACGATCCTGTCTCAGTTTATATACAAATTGTTGATTCCAACGCTGTTGTAGGAACCTACCGAATTGTCTTCCCTAACAACTCTCTTGGACTACCGATAGAGGAAAGTGGGTTTGACCTCAAGCAGTTTGATCAAAAAAAGGTCTGTGAAATGTCACGTCTGGTCGTCCTCAAAGAAAAGCGAGGAAAAATCCCCTTTAATCAGATTATCTCTTCTGCTGTTAAGGTCGCAAAAGAGCATAATGCCTCGATTATGCTGGTTGCGCTTCTACCTCATAATCTTCCGCTGTTTAAAAGGTATGGCTTCTCACAGGTGGGACCACCACTCTATGATCCCTCTGTTAAGTCTACCTACACCAAAGACCCGAGCATCATCCCCATGCAAATCCATATTTAATTAGTCAGAATAATGTCGAAAACTTCAATTTAGATTCCCCTTGAGCTGAGGTGGGTTTGTAAATAAATATTAACAATAATTTACAAACACCACCTCAGCTAACTTTTTGCCTTATAATAGTGATATCGGAAGAGTAAAGGAAGTCCACTGATGAACAAGTCCGTTTGTACTACTGAAGCCGCCTCTCTCTTAGGTATTTCTTCTCGACGTTTGCGCCAACTCCTCAATGATGGTCGCGTCCGGGGTGCTTATAAAAGCGGAAAATTCTGGATTATTCCTCTGTTCAACAATCTGCCCCAAATCATTGAAAAGAAGCGTGGACCAAAGGGCAAATGGCGTACTACTCGTCCTCCTGCTCTGGCCAAGATCAATGTCAACCGCAATCGCATTGGCAGCAACAATCACAAAAGTCCAGAAGAGCGTCAGCCAGTGATTTCAGTAAAACGAAGCGGCGACAATCTATACGGCAATCAAGTAGAAATCCTCGGTCCTTGTCGGATTGTCTATCAGCCAGATAATCCATTGCGTTGTGGCGCTCGTCTGTGGATTGACCTACGGTCACGCTACGCGAACGAAACCTTCAGTGATATCCATTTCATTGGTGGCAGTTTTCCTGCTACTGCCTAATGCTCACTACCAAAATTAGACCTCTTGCAAAAGTATTTTTCTAATACTGTTTGCGTCAATTATTGTCCACTGTTCCCTGTTCCCTGTTCCCTGTTCCCTGTTCCCGACAACTGCCGCGAAGTCTATTAAATCAGATAGGGATCCGTTTAGGAATTGTGATAATTTTTGTTCCCTGTTCCCTGTTCCCTGTTCCCTGTTCCCTGTTCCCTGTTCCCTGTTCCCTTTGCTATACTGAACAGGAGCAAAAGGATAGTTCCGACTAATCCCAGATGGGACGGTAAGATAAAAAACGCGCTATTAGAAAAAATAATTAAATTAACACCAATCGATATCGGAATAGAAGTGCTCAGTAATCCTAGAGCAAATTCCGTATCAAATGTCGGGTGAGTACGCCGATATTGCTCTTGGTCGAGCATATTAATCTGGGAAGCATACAACAACGGCCACAAACTCAATCCGCTTTGGGGTAAAACTACAGCTAGTAACGTTTCTGCCAATGTATCTGGTTTAAACAAAATCAGTACTCCTGCACTAAACCAGAATCCTGCTGCTGAGCGGACGAGTAAAATTAGTAAAATTTCCCGTAATTTCAAGGTTTTAGGCTTCAGAGAAATCCCTACAAAAAACAGAATCAGGGGAGTAGTGCAAGCCGCTAACCGTTGCAGGGCCTGCAAAACTATTTCTGGGATAAGTGTGTTACCTAGATTTAATGCTCCTATCAACAAACCCAGTAACAACGCCAAATTTGCTGGTTCTTGGATCAGAGTCAGTCCAATAGTTTTGAATTTGCTGAAATTGATGTGGGAAGTATCAACACTGCGTTGGTGTAGATAGATCGCTAAAGCATAAAGACCGATTAGCACAAAACATTTATTCCCCACATCTACCAACCCGGCTAGAGCTAGTCCTTGCTCACCTAAAAATTCCTGAGTAAACGGATAAACTGTTAAACCAGGAGCTAAAGAGGCAAACATCAATATCAACGAGCGGGCTTTGGCTTTTTCTTTGCTAGGAATTACCAAACCTGTTAATAACCATCCAATTCCTAACAAGAAGAGATTGATAGCAAGTCCGAATGCCGGTAGCGACAGTAAACCTTGACCGATATCAATTTTGATCGTGGATAGGAATAGAGCGGCAGGAAGTAAAGCATTGATAATTAACGTTTTAATAGCACCAACTGCTACAGGTTTTTGAAATTTCCCTCTCAGGGCATAACCAACAGCAATGAAAAGCACCAGCGGGATGACTTTATCAATCGCCAAAGTCCTCAACCTCGACCGGATTCAACAGTTTCTTGACGCAGCAGTACCAATTCTCGATGCAAATCGTCGTAAAATCCCTGACGAGCTCTTACTGCCATTGCCACCCCTTGCCTAACTTGCCAAAGGGTTTGGGGACAATTAGCGATCTGCTCAATCACATCTAAGATTTCCTCAGCATGGTCTTGATCACAGTCGCAGTGAACGGCAAAGAATTCTTGTCCTTTCGTGGAAATACCCAGTTTTTTCAGACCTGCTAAAATCAGTTGGTTTTCATAGGGTAGGATAGATTCCGTGAAAGCCAGTATCCCCAATCCAAAGGCAGCGGGGTATTGGAAGCAAGCAGTGGTGTAGATTTGCAGGAAGCGTTGGGTTCCTGGTAATAATTCTTGTGATGACTTTGGTAGAGGTATCGACTCACCTGGTGCGATCGCGTAGCGTGACAGTAGGTCCATCGCTGATAATTCTTCAAATAACTGCTGCCACATTTGAGGATGGGGTTTGCTATGACCAGATTTCCCCGATAATCCATGTTCTTCATACAGATTCTTTAATAAAGGGATTCGGGTTTGGGGTGTAGGTAGCTTAGAAGCAACAGCAGTCAGCCAATTGGGGAAGCACCAACTAATCAGATAACGCTGCTTGAGCCAAGTTTCTAGATTACGACTGACGCCAGTTTCCCTGATTAAACCGGGTAATCGGGGATGATCAGCCACTAAGACTCCTAATTTTTGATCAGTAGTGGCTAAATCCTTTAGGTGAGTGTGCCTTAACGGTCGATTTTGGAAACTCAGCAACCAGGGATGCTGGAGTAGAGCATGATTTCGGGCATAATCGGGAATTTGCTGGGGAGATCCCAGACTTTGGATGGTAGCGATGGAAAAGCTGTTGGGTGATTCGGCTTGGGTGGGTCTATCTAACTGCTGCCAGACCTGTAGAGTCCGCATATATTCTAGAAAGTCTTGCATGACCTAAGTTCACTAGTAGTAATAGTGTTTTTACAGTTTTCTACAATGAAAGCTTAGGCCCAACAGGAAGAAGTTAGCAGATCAAGGAGCAGTGGGCAGATTTCATGACGGTCAAGTCAGATCAACGGTTTTACTATACCGATAAAGCACGGATAAATATGGCGTTGCTGATTCTTGGAAAGAATGCGCAAACGTCTGATTTAGGTCAAGCCCCCGTGGGTCCCCCAACTTTGGGGGACTTTCAAAGTCTTGTTCCCCCCAAAATTGGGGGGCTAGGGGGGCAAAACGATACCCAGCCCCCCTACCCATGGATTGTGTGCGTAAGTCCTGAAATAAAGGAATTAAAAGCACACTGGTTTACAGCGATGACTTAACCATGCAGCATTCTGTTTCCCCTGTTTGCCTTGTCCTTCTTATGGTTCCCTTTTTTCCTACCTACCTAGTCAATATCTCTGACAGACTTACGCACAATTGCTTAGCAGCTTGTAGGGTGGGCAAAAACACCTTGGTGGTTTGGAGTAGTCTAGATCATCTAAATTTTGCCCACCACTGCCCACAAGTTCCTTACTAGAGCAATCCTAATTCATACCTTGCGGATTTATCCGTTGCTGGTGGGCAGTGCTTACATTGACGCTAGGCTTGCGGTACAGTACTTGCTGATGCACTGCCCACACTACATCTGCGCTTTTCTTACCTTGCGGATTTATCCGTTGCTGGTGGGCAGTGCTTACATTGACGCTAGGCTTGCGGTACAGTACTTGCTGATGCACTGCCCACCCTACATCTGCGCTTTTCTTACCTTGCTGATTTATCTGTTGCTGGTGGGCAGTGCTTACATTGACGCTAGGCTTGCGGTACAGTACTTGCTGATGCACTGCCCACCCTAAATCTACAACCACCCGTTCATCTACAGCGCACTCATAAGAACGAATTACCACCTCTGATTAAGGTTCAATTTTCGATTTCCGTCTCTTAATACATCTTGGTGGCACTCACGATACTTGATAAAATCTCATCTTCAGGGGATGTTTTCAGTCGCTGATCTACAACAAAGCCCTTTGGCATACCGTCTGGTTGGCTAATAAGATCATTCATGCTGGGATTGGTCCAATGTGTGATTAATGGTGCCCCGTTGGGACACCGCTGAGAACTACCGTCGCGGATGTGAAACCGATTTATATGATACTTCACCCTGCTCATCCGTTAGGCTTATTGTCATGACTTCCCCTAGGGTGTAGAATTCTTTTTCTTCAGTGACATCCTTATACTGTTCTGTGTTGTAATTATACGTGATCGCATAAGTTGCTTTTCCTTTTGGGGTCACATAAAGCGAATTGGGATGCATCCATCCTGAGTGTACGATTAATTTTTCTCCTTGTTTTAATGTCCCCTCACAACTCGGGGTGTTTGCTTTACATTCTTGGACGCTAGATGCGTTGGCAGGGGTGGCATACAGAATCATCGCAAACAACACTACCATCATGAACTGCACTAGTTTTTTGGCCATTTCTCTTTTTTCCTCTCTTTTTTTGTCTGTGCATTTAAACACAATATCATCATCTGACCGCAATATTCATAAAGGGAAATTTTTTGCGTGGCATTTTCGGGGTCTGGTTTTGCCCCTCTTGCCCCACAATAATGGGTGAAAAAAACTCTCCTATTCATCCTAAATTGGGTACTTTTTGGGGCAATAAGTTACTTAATACTCGCTTTCTTTCCTTAATTCCGCAACCCCTAATTATTATGGGATTTAGATTGAAGCTGACATTCCTTGTTGACCAGGGTAAACGCATCTAATTTTTTCAATCCTATATTTAGATAGTGTTTTTTAAATTAACTAAACACTATCTGTTGAAAAGCCATTGTCAATAAGCACAATAATGCCTGGTTTATTGAGAACCCCCCCAGGTTTATTGACAAGATGCGTAAACCGCTGACCTTCATACTTTAGCCATTGCTTTATTTGGTCTTCACCGTAACATCTGCTTTGACATCACTTTGCTTGATAATTTGGAGCGGTTTTACCTCTGTCCCGTATTCAAGTCTGAGGGGCTGACCATACTCTATCTCATACTCCTCCTGCTGTTTTTCACCTAACTCGCTGATCGCTATCTTCTATTTTTCGTGTTCCCACTTTCCCTCACTCACCTCTATAGATATTCCTTGTTTCCTTGGTGGGATAATTGTTAATCCGAACGGGGTCAGTTTTTTATTACATTCACTTTGCTTGCGTAGGTCGCAAGTTATATCATTGTACATGTCCGCTTGGGCAGGCAAAGCTATTCCACTTATCGTTACCACCACTACCATGAGGGTAATTACCAGGTAAGATATATATTTTATCATTCCTTTCTGATTCTCTCTTTAGTACTTCGTTTTCAACCATACCACGTACAATCTTTTTATTTCTTTTTATTTCTTTTTTTTATAATTTTTTCCGGTATTTTGTACTTACATCTCCGGCAAACCCTTTTACTCCAATTTGCACTACCACCCATACTAGGGAGCAGGGCTATTTCATTCTAAATTAAAATATTTTATGCATTGATAAGGATACGTCATTTCAGCCTTCGATAATTCAGGTATGGGATGCCTAAAAGCCTCTAAACTCGTTACTTAGATCCAGAATGAAACAGCCCTGCCCCAGAATTGGGGTATTTTAGGGGGCTTTAATAAAACTAGATGGTCGCGCATTCATTCTATAATTCAGCAACGCCCGAAAATAAGGAGGAAACTGGCAAGATGCCAGTTCTACACAAGATGCCAGTTCCACGGAATATGCCCATTCCAGAAAACTCTTAAAATCATTCCATTCCACGAGCAACGCGATTCATTTTGCCATTGGTCAATTTTGGTTTGGGCTCCATTGAAAGCGGCACATCTCGTGAGAACATCTTGTGCGATTGGCCGTAGGCCACGCCAAAGGCGAACGCATTTGCCCCCTTGATATTTCCTGCCTGATAGTTTTCCACTGCCCTTGCCAAAATTAGTGAGCCTTTACACGCCTATAGCCGATGTCTGGCAGGTCAGACGATGGTGGCATGAGAAAAAACCCCAGATACAAGCGCAAATTCGTTAGTATTGTCTCATTATATTCTTGTATGCTTCTATACCTAACTGCTCTTCTAATTCTGATCCAATTCCTGCAAACACCACACTTCCTTCAATTGCGCGGATCGTAGCATAATGCCACTCCGGCGTGATCGAATATTCCTTTTCTTCTCCACGGTGTAGAATATGTCCATCATCTACACGGGTATAACTTTCACCTTCCTTCCACACCTCTACTTGGCTACTTTCTTTGGCTATTATGATCACCTTGACTCTGCCATGGACCCGATTTTTAAGTAACACTTTATCATCACTAAGAACCATCGGACCACAAGCATAATAGGTTGAGCCAAAATCGCAGATATATTCCTGATCTATTGCCCATGCTTTCCTTTCGATTCCCATCGTGAGCATTAGCACTATTACCACTAGAACCAATAACGATCGTAAATGACCCATAAGTATTTTTTTATCCTTACTTTTTCCCGTCGGTTTCTTTTTACCCCTGCACCATGGTGATCAGAAAATTTCACAGGGTTCTTCTCACCATTGCGGGTTTTTTCTCCTGATACAATAGTATTACTGAACAACATCCCCTTGTATCTATACTATATTACGATTTATTACGAAAACTAGGTTTTCCACCTATTTTCCTTCCTCAGCTCTATTCCATAACTGGGTCTGGATCAAGGGATATAAATAGAAACAGACATTCCCTGTTGACGTAGTTGGTTTGCCAAAGCATTTGCCTTCGCTTCATTTCTGAATGCTCCCATCTGAATTCTCATACCTTGTGGGAATCGACCCAAAAAAGCACCAGGTACAATTTTCCTGGCTTTTGCTAAACCACTAGAACTCCCGTCGTCCAGTATCACGTAATAGTTGATTTTAGTAGATTGAGACGGTGGTGGCGCAGTAGTTTTATGACCGGTAACCACTTGCTGTTTAGGCAATGGTGCGGCAATAGAAACCGGTCGTGAAGCAGGCTGTGAATTGTTTTGAATTTCTTGCTTTGCTCTAGAGCCAATAAGATTGCTGTACAGCGAGTTGCTTTCTTTGAGCTTCTAATGCACGCTTGTTGCTGCCGAGCTTCATTGATGATTCGATTTAACCTCTGACGCCAATGTGCTGGCAAATTGCTGTTGCGGAGCATAGTTCAATACATCAACCCACCGACCCTGTTCTAGTCGCTGGTTTAATCTTATCAAACTTGCGTTCAAAGGATACCCATTCGTTGTGCCATTGGTCAATTTTGGTTTGGGCACCATTGAAAGCGGCACTACTAGGGCTGGCAACTGTTAAGGATTTTCTCCAATAATGTTGCACTATCTACAAAGATGTGTTAGACTTTAAACATAGATTCAGTTTCATTAGAGATACTTTGCGACTTACATTAAAGCCGAAAACCAAGGGTTTAAGGGTTGCGTTTTTTGTAAATAGTGGAATCAAATTTATGCGCTAAGCCGGGCATAGTCCTGGTAAAGCCTTGGGAGATACCCCCTGGCTGGCAAAATCCAGCTTGCATTAGTGAGCCAAAATCTGATTTGTAGATTTTGGTAGCTAAAAAGTATCGGAGAACATCTTGTGCGTACGCATTTGCCCCCAAGATATTTCCTGTTGGTTTTGACGTGGTGGCTAGGCTATTGGTTTTCGACCTCGGGTTTAGGAATCGCTCGGAAGACCGTGGAACGGATGCTTGAAAATATGACTCGGCTTTATGAGCTCTGTGCGCCCAGTGAGCGCATTGAGGCATATTTTCAACGCTGGTGGCGATGGGTGAAAGGTGGGATATCGGCGAAATGGCTGAGGGGATTTCACTCTTGTGTAACCCTTCGGTTGAGCCTAAAGTGTCTTATACCCTGTTCAGGGTCAACCTGGGGGTCTGGGTGAGCTCTCCTTTGATTCAACTCACACCCGTTTCCGGGTACCTCTTTTTCTCTCTGGTGTTTTGTTCGGCCTGATGGGGCTTATGGATAGGTAAGACTTGTTAAACTACGCCTTATCCATGGCCCTTTCCACCGCCTGGGTTGGTGGACCACGCTTCGACCCACCGCCTCGGTTTACCCCTACGAACGTTCGGACGCACTTGTCTTGGTTATCTGCCTCTTCATCGACTTCGGTAAACGCCCGATGCCACCAAGTCGAGCGGTGCCGGTCCCTTATTCACTATGCGGATCTCTGTCCAGAGCCCATTCGCGTAAAGATACCATGGCTCTCCCTTGCTCACCGGTTCTTCTATCCACCTCGGGGGGACCTCTGCTTTCAAGTATCTCACCACTGCGTCCTGCCAGATCTGGTTCTCGGGGACAGTTAACTGCATATGAAAGCACAAAACCTTTCCCGCACTTTGATCCCTTCCTCTCACCGATATCTCATCCTGGGGCGATAGTCGTTCCACACAGAACGGGTCGGTTTTCGTAATAACGCAAGGATCTTTTTTGTTTACCTGATTCTGGGCCATGGCAGATGATGGGGTCCCAAGCATACTGAACGCGCACAGCACCACCACTAGCCAAAGAACGGCATGCCTTTGATGGGGTTTTCGGTGATATTCTCTTTTTTCCCCTCTTAACGGTTGATTTTTTGTCTTCATTTGATGTACCCACTGATGATATTCGTTTATTCGTCGAACGGGGTAGGGTCGTGGTCGCTTACTCAACCCTACCCACCCCTATAATCTACTTTACTGTTCCTTGTTTTTCCAGGCATCATGTTTCCGATACTTTTTAGCTACCAAAATCTACTTTGCAGATTTTAGCCCACTAATGCTAGCTGCTCTCGCAGCCAGGGGGTATCTCCCAAGGCTAAACCCAGACAAAGCCCGGCTTAGCGCATAAATGAAACTCCACTCTGGACAATTAACGTAACTACCAAAACCTTGGTTATCGGCTTTAATTTAAGTTACAAAGTATCTTTAATGGAATTAAATCTATGCTTAAAGTCTAACACATCTTTGTAGATAGTGCAACATTCTTGGAGAAAATCCTTAACAGTTGCCAGCCTTTTCTTCTTTATCCGCACCCTAAATCTAGTCGTCCGTCGCGTACTGGCCTTTAACCAATGCGGGGGATTAAGTAATACAACCGCCTTGAAATATTCGGCTCACCCGAACCATTACATGGCTCCACACCGGAAAATACCTCGCCTACTCCTGAAAAGAACGCCTGGTTACATATACATGTCTATCCCTCGTGGGGACATTTGAAATATAGATTGGGTGATGGGAAAACCTTTTCATACCACAAAAAAAACCCATACCGGTCATAAACACATCATCCACACCTACTAGTCAACGGATTTTTTTCCACGCCATGAACCGGTTATCCTATGGCCAAACTCGTCTAAGTTTCGGTATAATATCACGCCGGTCACTGGGTGCAATGGCTATGCCTTCGAAAGAGTATTTCTAATGACGGGGCGATTCGACCATGGATACACGACCCAACCGGTCTCATGTTTATGCCCGCCGGCGTTGTTCGGACCCTTGCCCTGCGACCAAAGTCACCGTACGCAACCTAATATCGGATCAAAAAAACAAACCTTTTTTATATGCTTATAAGAAGTCTGATCTTGCCGATAATTCTATATAATCCAACGAAAATCTCATTTTTGTTAACGCTACTAGACATATGCAGCCAGCATTAGGCGCGACAAACGCCGACAGTACCAAAAGGCCAGTACGCCCTTTTATCCACAAGTGAGGTTGCACAACAGATGCATTGTCGGAAATCCCTACCTACTTGGTGATGGTGGTACATGAGTTTGGTCGTTTGTGTGCTTCGTCTGTATTTAACTGACTCTATGGCAGGTCAGTCGCCACCCGTTGGATGGGAGTTTCTCTTTCCTCGGCTATTTCGTAAACATCCTCTTTCCAATCAAACCGGGCATGGGCAGAGACGCCAGCAGACCATAGTTCTGGTTTCCCATATGCTGACCCATACTAAATCAACCCATCGAGGGTCACAGGTTTTCCTTGGCCAAAAGGCCACGCTACGCGTTCAACAAAACGATTAAGGTCTATAGATTGAAGCAGACATTCCTTGTTGACGTAGTTGGTTAGCAAAAGCATTTGCCTTGGCTTCGTTTTTGAATGCTCCCATCTGAATTCGAGACCCTTGTGGGAATCGACCCAAAAAAGCACCAGGGACAATTTTCCTGGCTTTTGCTAAACCACTAGAACTCCCGTCGTTGAGTATCACGTAATATTTGATTTTAGTAGATTGAGACGGTGGTGGTGCAGTGGTTATCTTTCGGGTAACCACTGGCTGTTTAGGCAATGGTGTGGCAATAGAAACCGGTCTTGGAGCAGGCTGTGAATTGTTTTGAATACCTTTATTTAAGTCTGGTTGTGACCCAGAAATCGCTTGGTTTGCTCTAGAGCCAATTTGATTCTGTACAGCGAGTTGCTTTCTTTTAGCTTCCACTTGAGCTTGTTGCTGCCTAGCTTCAGCAATGATTCGATTTAACTTCTGACGCCAATAGCCTCCTGATGGCAAATTGCTGTTCTGAGCATAGTTCAACACATCTTGCCACCGACCCTGTTCATAGGCTTGTTGAATCTGATCAAATTTGCGTTCAAAGGATACCCATTCATTATGCCATTGGTCAATTTTGGTTTGGGCACCATTGAAAGCAGCACTACTAGGCAACACATCTTGTGCGATCGCAATTGCCCTCTTGATATCTCCTGCCTGATAGTTTTCCACTGCCCTTGCCAAAATTAGTGAGCCATTATCAACAACCGGTGGTGCTGGTGTTGGCTGACGGGTCTGTGGTGGTGATGGAGCCCTCTTGACGACAGGTGTTGGTTTTGGGGACACTTTTTGCTTAGGAACGTTTCTCTTAGGAACGTTTCTCTTGGGAGCAGTTGCCACCACTGGCTCAACCGTCGATACACAGTCAGTCAAATTTGTAAACACCCACCCGTTAACCGGTGAACTAATTTCTACCCAGCCAGGTTGTCCACTACCAGTTAGAACCAGACTGGTTCCCTGATTCAGCTTACCAACTTTTGACCCGTTCGGCTCGGAGCGCACATTCAACCTACTACCTGTCACCTGGCAATTACCTGGGGCAGCTGGGGCTGGTGGCTCATATACCACCGGAGCTTGACGGCGATTGGGTGTACTCCTATTAGGAATTGGTTGCGCTATTCTAGGTGGTGACCAAGAGCTAGAACGCATCGAGTAGACCATACCAGCTATCGAGGAAGTAACTAGGGCAATGCCAGTGCCAATGATCAGAGACAAATTATCCGATCTATCCGCCTTAGTTGGAGGCAACGGAGAAGGTGCTGGTTTATTTGGAGTAGAACCCCTATCAACATTTGCGTCCCAAGTTTTTTGCTCTGAGAACGGGGTTGGTACTTGCTCCGGTGGGAAGTTTTCTTCAACTGTAGGGATATTGTGAATTGAGTAGTAGGTCGGGGAATTGATGGAGTACGGTTTTGAATTAGTACTCAATTTCTGTAAGTCTCGTAAAACCTGCGATCCCGACTGGTAACGGTCTTTGACTTGATAGCGAACCATTTTAGTAAGGACATTCGCCAATCCTACACTCACAGACACCAGGGATTGCCAGTTTACTTCACCAGTATTGAGGTCTTCGTGAAACTGATCTGGTACCATTCCAGTTAGTGCCTGAATCCCAATAATCCCTAGGGCATAAATATCACTGCTGGGACAGGGCTGACCCAAAGCCTGCTCACTGGACATATAGCCAGGAGTGCCTATTACCACAGTATGGTGAGTTTGTCTATAGGCACTAGCCAGCTCAGTTTGAACTTGCTTAACTGCACCAAAGTCCACCAACACTAACTTTTTATCTGCCGTGCGTCGGATCAGGTTGTCGGGCTTAATATCGCGATGAATCACACCGTGACGGTGGACAAATTCCAAAATACCTAAGACTTCCTGCAATAGCCCAATCACCTGTTTTTCCTGCCATCGGTGACCAGGGGACAACTCTTGGCTCAAGAGATGCCCTTCGATGAACTGTTGCACCAAGTAAAACTCATGGTCTTCTTCAAAGTAGGCAAGTAGCCGAGGAATTTGGTCATGATTTCCCAGCTTTTCAAGGGTTTCAGCTTCCCTACTAAATAGGCGTCGAGCAGTTTCTAAAAATGTCTGAGAGCCATTGGGAGGCTGAAGTTGCTTAACAACACAGCTTGGGTTACCTGGACGCTTCGTGTCCTTGGCTAAATAGGTTTTGCCAAATCCCCCGGAACCGAGGACTTGAGTCACTTGGTAACGCCCGTCCAGTAACTTGCCTAACATAGGATTGATGTGCCTAAGAGTTCACAAAAAGGAAGTTTAAAACTCCGCACCAAGGGGGCGGGGTGCTAACTGTCTCATGTTTAACATACGCTGATCGGTATTATTGACCAGGATTGTGACAATTTATATTCTGATTATCATTCAGCTATCAGTTATCAGCATTCAGCTATCAGTTATCAGCTATCAGTTATCAGCTATCAGTTATCAGTTATCAGCTATCAGCTAGAGGCTATCAGCTAGAGGCTATCAGCTAGAGGCTGAGGGCTGAGGGCTGAGGGCTGAGGGCTGAGGGCTGAGGGCTGAGGGCTGAGGGCTGACCGCTAAAGGCTGACCGCTGACCGCTGACCGCTGACCGCTGAACGCTTACGATTATCGGTATAGTATTAAGAGCGACGGATAGCCTGTGAATAATTGCTGTTTTATTATATGTCTGGTAGAATAACCCCCTTCAAGGGATGTTTGGGAGTTAATTAATGAAACCCTTATTTAAGGATACCCTGGCATGGGAACAAGCTCAAGTGCTGATGCAACCTACGTTTATTCGTATAATAGACCAAATTGGGCGACAGTTGGAGCCAACAAACTGGAAAGTCACCTATAAAAACGTTACTACACCCATACCGGGCTATGAGTTGTGTTTAGCACATCAAGATACTTCAGTTGCCATTAATTTATGGGATTTGTGTTTTCAAGTCTGTTTTCGTGACTATAGACCAACCCAGTCTGAATTAGATACTCAGCCAGTAGAAATTGATCCGATGCTGATTGATCAGGCTGGTGTTGTGGATTGGCAGTGTCTAGATGCTAAAGCCAAACAGCTAGTAGAAGAAGTTGTGGCAGGATTGCCACTGGTAGATAACAATGAAAAATGACCAATTGCTAGATGTCCAGCGCCTGGCTGGGGCAAAGTTTGAGTCGGTGGCTTCACGGATGATTCCAGTAAGCTTTGGCAATGATGGAGCAGAGATTGAAGCAGCCCGTCAGGGAGTTGCCTTAGTTGATTGTTGCCATTGGGGGTTGATAAAAGTATCTGGTGATGACCGACTACGCTATCTACACAATCAAAGCACCAATGACTTCCAAACACGACAGCCAGGCCAAGGCTGTGAGACGGTTTTTGTTACATCTACAGCTCGGACTATCGACCTAGCTACTGCCTATATCTTAGCAGATGCGGTGCTATTGCTAGTTTCTCCAAATTGCCGTCAGCAGATCATGGAGTGGCTGGATCGTTATATCTTTCCCATGGATCGAGTCGCATTGCAGGATGTATCGGATCACCATGCTGTTTTCTCCTTGATGGGACCAGAAAGTAATGCCCTCTTAACAGGGTTGGGTGTGGAGATATCAGCAGAAGATGCTAGTCACCAGCAACTGATGCTCGGGGATAATCAAGTCCGCATCGCTGTAGGGAGTGGCTTAGCAATGCCTGGATATACTCTAATTTGCCCTGCCGAGAATGCTGCCCAGGTTTGGCAAACCTTAACCACAGCAGGAGCAATCCCCATAGGCGATCGCGTTTGGGAACAGTTGCGTATCCAACAGGGACGCCCTGCGCCTGGTCATGAACTGACAGAAGATTACAATCCTCTCGAAGCTGGTTTGTGGCAAACCATTTCCTTCAGCAAAGGCTGTTACATTGGTCAGGAAACCATTGCGCGCTTGAATACCTACAAAGGAGTTAAGCAACGACTATGGGGTATCCGCTTAAGTGCTCCTACTGACCTAGGGAGCGCCATCACCGTAGATGGGGAAAAAGTGGGCAAGCTCACCAGTGTGACCGAAACTGACCAGGGAGTCTTTGGTTTAGCTTATATCCGCACTAAGGCTGGTGGTGCAGGATTGAAAGTTCTGTTAGGGGACATCGAAGGGGAAATTGTCGCTGTACCTGGTTTGAGTCATGATTATTATGAGCCCAGCCCTGAGTAATCCCTACTCCCTACTCCCTACTCCCTACTCCCTACTCCCTAGGACAAGTGACCTGACCCAGTTGAGAACTGCGATAGAATTAAAGACTAAAGCATTCACACTCCTCATTTGAGGACATCCAGTTTATGGCCCTGCCAATTGTTGCAGTTATCGGACGCCCGAATGTGGGGAAATCAACCCTGGTCAATCGTTTGGCAGGAGTGACCGATGCTATTGTCCACAACCAACCAGGAGTAACCCGCGATCGCACTTATCGCCCAGCTTTCTGGCAAGACCGAGACTACCTGGTTGTGGATACTGGCGGCTTGGTCTTTGATGACAATACCGAGTTCTTGCCCTTGATTCGAGAACAGGCAATGGCAGCTTTGGCTGAAGCGAGTGCAGCAGTGTTAGTGGTGGATGGTCAAGCAGGACCGACAGCTGGAGATGAAGCGATCGCGCAATGGTTACGTCAACAACATGTGCCAGTTGTGCTAGCTGTCAATAAATGTGAATCGCCCCAGCAAGGAATTATCCTAGCCTCCCAGTTTTGGGAACTGAATTTAGGAGAACCCTTCCCGGTCTCAGCAATTCATGGCAATGGTACAGGAGAATTACTAGAGAAGCTGGTTACCTACCTGCCCAATGTAGACACTATCCCAGAAATCCCAGAGATTAAAGTTGCTATTGTCGGACGCCCCAATGTCGGAAAATCCAGCTTATTGAATACCCTCACTGGGGAGAATCGCTCGATTGTCAGTCCAATTTCTGGCACCACTCGTGACGCCATTGATATGGTAGTACAACGGTCAGCAGATCCAGAAAAGGGTACTGATGCCCAAACCTATCGCTTGATTGACACCGCTGGCATTCGCAAAAAGAAAAACGTTACTTACGGACCGGAATTTTTTGGTATTAATCGTGCCTTCAAAGCTATTCGCCGCTCAGATGTAGTGCTACTGGTGATTGATGCTATAGATGGGGTGACAGAGCAAGACCAAAAACTGGCAGGACGTATTGCGGATGAAGGACGTGCTGCGATAATTGTAGTCAATAAGTGGGATGCTATCGAAAAAGATTCCTACACTATCTATGAATACGAAAAACTGGTTAAAGACCGACTGAGTTTTATCGAGTGGGCTGAAATCATCTTTGTCAGTGCCCTAACAGGCAAGCGGGTCGAAACAATTTTGGATTTAGTTGATACCGCTGCCAATCAACATGGACGTCGTGTCTCTACCTCTGTGATTAATGAAGTCCTACAAGAAGCCGTTAGCTGGTACACTCCTCCCACCAATCGCCAAGGGCGTCAGGGCAAAATCTACTACGGTACCCAGGTAAAAACTAAACCCCCCACGATTGCCCTGTTTGTCAACGACCCCAAACGCTTCAAAGAGAACTACCGTCGCTACATAGAGCGTCAGTTCCGCCAACAATTAGATTTCACTGGTACACCAGTACGATTACTGTGGCGAGGCAAAAAAGTCCGTGATGGAGAAGAAGCTCAAATCAACCTCAATCGAGCTACCCGCGTGTGACAACTGACCCCCTCGACTACTACCCACTCAGCACTCACCACTAACATGGACTTATTGCGATCGCTTCCTATCGGACTATACTTGGAACAACCAGTCACCTGGATGCATCACCTCGACTCCAGGGTAAAGATGTTTTGGTTGACCAGTTTTCTGATCGCACCCCTGTTGGCAAATCCCTACTGTCGGCTCGGGCTATCCTCCTTACTGATTCTAATCACCTTATCAGCTAGGATTCCCTGGCGGGTGTGGCGTCAGCAAATGGGTTGGTTGTTGATGCTAGCATGTTTTGTCTTCCTGATCACTACGATCGCTCCAGATGGTATGGCCATTGACCATCAAGTCAGACTACCTCCAGAACCTCAAGAGCACACCCAACTTCAAACTAGTGACTACCGTTATGTCATCTGGAGTGGTAAAGCGTTTACTATGATTAGTCTTACTATTACTCGTCGCTCAATAGATTTAGCGGTCCGGATCAGCACAACTCTATTTATCCTAGTTTACAGTTCCAGTCTCTTTCTGCTTACCACAGCACCAGAAGAAATTACCGCAGGTTTAGAAAGCTTAATCAAACCCTTACGGCGTTTCAATGTTCCGGTTACCGAAATTCTGCTCACCTTAACCCTTTCCTTGCGCTTTATCCCCCTAGTGCTCGAAGAAGTACAGAATTTAGGTCGTTCCATACGCACTCGTGCTATCAACTGGAAAAAACTCGGTCTGAGCCGAAGCTTACAAGTTTGGTTAATGGTTGCGGAAAAGCTTCTGGAAAATCTGCTGTTACGGGCTGAGCAAATTGCTAGTGCTATGACTGTCAGGGGCTTTACTAGTCCCAATGAGCATCAAGTGGAGTGGCATCAACTGCGTTTACGCTGGTGTGATTGGTTAGCACTGGCAAGTTTACTAGTATTTTGGGGAGTAAGATTAACCTGGGGTTGGAAAATTTGAATCTTTTGTGAAAAACATAGCTATGGTTTAATCTAGGTAAATTCAAGCAATCCCTGCCCTTTAAAGTCAGGGACAGCAGTCAAAAGATTTGTATCTCAGCCATCCTATGACAAATCAATCACCGTCCGAGCGGACATCACCCCCAACAGCTCCTCAGCCAAGCCGCAAACCAATTCTAGACCTTGATGAATTACTGGCAATTATCGTAGCCTTCGCCACTATTGGTCTAATTCTGTTTTGGGGCACTAGGGGCAACCGGGGAAAATTTAGCTTCAAATCCCTTGAGTCTCCCTTTGCATCATCTGAGTCAACAGAGTCAACGGGAGAACTATCACTATTCCCAAGCCTTAAATCAATCACGGGTGGGGGTAATTCATCATTTGCGCGCTCCTCATCCTCCAAATCAAGAACGAGTTCTTGGTTCAGGGGATATTCAGTTGATCCAGCCACGGGTTTAATGCTCGGGTCAGCTCAAGGTAACTCACCAGAGGAGTCAGAAACTAGTCCATTCCTAGGGCTATTCTCATCAGGGTACTCATCCACAGGATATCGCGACCGCACCATGGCCAAGGGCAAAGCCGGATCAGATGGTAATACTGACGGTAGCACAGGTCCTGACCAAGCCAGATCAGATGGTAATACTGACGGTAGCACAGGTCCTGACCAAGCCAGATCAGATGGTAATACTGACGGTAGCACAGGTCCTGACCAAGCCCAATCCTCATCACAAACTATCCCTATAGATGTTAGCGATTTCCGCTCCATTCAACCAGCAGAGATTCCTAAAAATCATTGGGCAAGTCCTTTCATGAGACCTCTAGCCAAGGACAAAGTATTAATTAACTTACCTGATCAGGAATTTCTACCGGACAGACAGGTAACACGGGGAGAGTTAGCTGCTCAAATTCAAAAAGCGTTTCAAGAGCAGAAGAAGCGACAACGAGTAAATTATAAGGATAAACCTACTGATCAATCAGCATCTAAAGCAATTGATGAAGCTACCGAAACCGGCTTCATGTCAGGATATCCCGGACAGGAGTTCCGTCCTGAGCAAAAAGTTCCTCGTGTACAGGTTTTAGTTAGCCTGATTAGCGGTCTTGATCTTCAACCTTCATCCAATCCAGCCGAAACGTTAAAGATTTACCGAGATCAGGATGACATTCCTGAGTGGGCGATTGAGAAAGTAGCAGCAGCAACAGAAGCGGGTATAGTTGTTAACTACAGTGAAAAAACTATGCTCAGACCAAATCAGCCTGCTACTCATGCTGAGATGGTTTCTATGCTTTATCAGGCTTTGGTCACATCAGGTAAGGCTCAAGGGGTTTCCTCTCCATATATTGTAGCTCCGAAATAGAATTATCGGATTACAGATCAGGTAATGATCAGCCCATTTTAATCGACGTTATTGATTAGCCCGGAGTTAACACTCCGGGCAATATTTTTTATGGGAATAGAGGGAGAAGGGAGCAGGAAGCAGGGAGCAGGGAGCAGGGAAAAGAGGACTGGAAAAAAATCCTGTTTACCTCATTACTATGACAAACCCTTGTTAAGCATCAAGGCAACCGTTAACTATCAACCATTGTGTTAATGCAGTCGTTCATGGTTTGAGTTCTGTATGCGATCGCATCTTGTCAGCCCCCTGGAAATCCCCACAGGTAGGCGCACCCGTTGCTACCACAGTGCTCTGACAGGTAGCCCAATTGGGGTTCGAGGAGGAGTTGTCACTGTTGGCTGTACAGGAGTGGAAATGACAGTTCTCCGAATACGGTTCATCCGTTCGATACGCCTCTGTTGGAGAGACTCTAACACCTCGGTAACACTACTGGTAACCCTCCGAGTCTCTGAACTCGCCAAATCACTTGAACTAACAACATTAAGGATACGATTCCCAGCCATCAAGACTTCCTTACCTTCTGTCAAATGCAATTGCCTGAGCTTGGAAGTCGGTAGCCAAACAGTTTGGCTGTCACCGTTGTCAAGCTTAACCTTTACCATATTGCCAACGATACTCTTGATAGTACCTTTGTCAAGCTCTTGCCCCCGATCTTGTTTGAGGATCCGGTTTTGGGCGTGTTCACCCATTGGGTTAGCCTGAGCGGGAGCCATAGCAAGGGTACACAGCAGCAGTGACAAAGTAGTCCCTGTCCATACATTCAAGTTTTTAATTTTTATCATCAACTTAATTGATATTTCTGTTACTCGAAGAATTTAAAATTAACGGATCTACTGTAAAATCTACTGAAAGAATAGATTATTTCCGGAATAGTTTATCAGTCTATTTACTAAGATTGTTTTCTCCAAACCTCACTCATGGCCTGGGGTTAACGTTTTTGCTAATGTTGCTTTTCAAGTATATTAAAGTGATGTTATAAAGTTGTTGTAAATAAAAAAAAATTAGTAATGGTGAGAGGTAAATTGCTATCTCGGAGCTTAATGCTACTCTGCTTGAGTATAGTAATTCCAATACTTCATGAGCAACAGCAGGTAGCTGCCTCTGAAAAAACCAGTAGTCCTGACGCTACTACCAAAGAGGTTTTACATCAAAATCAATTGCCTGGAATTGAAGCCCCAAAATTGCCACTTCTTGGAGACCTGGATCTATATCTTCCTCTAGAAGAAGACATCCCAGCAGAGGCTACTCAAATTACTCGTTTGGTGATTAAATTGAGTGAACGTCGTGTTTATGTCTATCAAGCGGCTCAAGTACTAAACACTTACCCCATTGCCATTGGTAAAGCGGGTTGGGAAACACCAACAGGCAATTTTGAAGTGCTCCAAAAGCTTCAGTATCCAGCTTGGGAGCATCCTTGGACAGGTGAAGTAATTCCTCCAGGGCCGAATAATCCCCTTGGCGATCGCTGGATTGGTTTTTGGACTAATGGGAAGAATTATATTGGATTTCATGGAACAACTGCTGAGGAACTCGTCGGACAAGCTGTTTCTCACGGTTGCATCCGAATGCTCAATAAAGATGTCCGAGATTTATTTGAAAAGGTGGCTATAGGAACACCGGTAATCGTAAAGCCTTGACATCCTCTGCCGGAATAGGTTAATCCCCATAAGATCAAGTCAGGTTGAATACCCATAATTAGAGCGAGGGTGGGAAGTTTGGGAAGTGTGGGAAGTGTGGGGAGATGGGGAGATGCGGGAGATTTTTATTAAGGGTAATTATCCCGACATGATATAATTAGAGAGTTGAGCCCCTAGCTCTTCATAATTATTAATTTTTAAGATAGCGATTAGTTAAATAGAACCCACGCTTAGCGCACTCCCAATTGATTTGCGCTCAACTAACCAATGGTCAAATTATTGCCCCTCTTCCCCGACTTCTGGTCTGTTGCTCCACTTCCGGTCTTGGAGAGTTTCACAACTAAAATCGGATTGTTATAGTTATGATGGTGTAGGTTAAACTAACCGAAAACTATCTAGAGAAACTATCTAGAGAAAATATTAAGGTCAGCACCCCGCTGTTGCCTAGACAGGGCTTCAAGCCTTCGAGGCTAGGTAGCAGGGTGAAAACCGCACTTGACGTTCGTGTTTCCGACCTGGCCCCCCATAAACGGGGTGTCCAAACTTCAAACTTGTTTTTTATGAGTAAATCAATAATTGAGTTAGTTGATGAACTGTCAACCGATAGCCTAACTGTAAAAATCCTGAACGCACTGGATTTTGTGATCCCAGGGGAGTGGGAAAACCTAGTGGGGTTTAACCATACCATTCGCAAGCTAACTGGGGAAGAGGATTACGAGGTGATTACGAAAATTCGCGATCGCGCCCTCGCCATCTACGAAGACCCCAATGAGGGATACCAAAAAGCCGTTGGGATTTATCAAAAGTTTGACAGAACTGACAAAGCGATCGCAGCAGCGGCAATAGCCGACAAAGTCGGGGATACCTTTAGGTGGATCCCGTTTTTAGAGAAACTGACTCCCAAAGCTGACAAGCTGCAAGGGGTTGACTTGGGTCTGAAATTGGTGGGGGAACTACTTGCCCATAGCAAAATTCACAAGGTTGGCTTGAATCCCTTCGAGTTTGCCAGTTCTATCCGGGAAAACTATGATCAAGCTGCTCTGATGCGGATGGTAGCTTTAGTTTGTATTGATGGGGTAATCCCTCTTGGTGCAGACTTCGTGTCTAAAGTACGAAATACCCTTGAAGAAGGAGATCAATCATCCTTTTCCAACAATGATGAGTTTGAAGCCATCAGGGACTCAATCCCAGATGGCGATAAACAGGGATTCATTACTCAAACCTTTGATGCAGTTGGTGGCTGGATGGATAATCTAGTATCCTCTGTTGGATTAAGCCGTGATTCACTGTCCGACAGTCTCGGGGGTTTTGTAGAAATTGCCGATGACAAGTTAGACTATGTGGCGGCATTTCTAGACGCTAGCACTAACTACTATGAGCATACTGGTATTCAAACCGTTGCGCGTCATTTAATTCTTCGTGCTGCTGAAGAAATTGACTAGCCTAGAGTGAACTACTATAGCGTTTTTCATAGTGATGAAAAACGCTATAATACACTAATAAAATTTTGCTCTCATCGAGTTAAGTACTAACCTTGACAATGCTGCAATACAAAGTTGATAAGCTGACTGAATCCCCTAACTTTGTATTAGTTGCTGCTGGATTAATAATGGCTTTAGCGGTAACAGGCTGTGAGCAATGGGATTCATCTGGCAGGATAAGTAGACCAACACCAGACAATTTTCCTACTCGTACCTTACCGAGATCGAACCCTAGCCAGTCGCCGCCAGCGATAAAGCAAGTTTTGTATGTGGATTCTCAACAAGGTACAGATAGCGAAAACGCTGGTCTAACCACTGCTAATCCCTTCAAAACTATTACCTATGCCTTAAAGCAAGCTCGTCCCTTAGCTACTATCCACCTAGCTCCAGGTCAGTACACCGTTGAACAGGGAGAAACCTTTCCCCTTAAACTCAAACCTGGCATGATTCTCCAGGGAAACAAGTCCGCTAGAGGTGAAGGAGTAGTGATAATTGGTGGCGGTCTTTACCTCAGTCGCACTTGGGCAGGTCAGAATGTGACGATATTGGCAGCTCAAGATACTCAGATTCTGGGACTAACTATTACTAATCCTAATACCAGAGGGAGTGGTGTGTGGGTAGAATCCACCAATCCCATCATTCGTAACAATACCTTTATCAATAGCGATCGCGAAGGAGTGTTTGTTAGTGGTAAAGGAAATCCTCTGATTGAAAATAACCGTTTTGCCAATAACCAAGGAAACGGTATCTCTGTAACTCGGGAAGCAACAGGAGAAATCCGGGGTAATATTATTGAGCAAACCGGTCATGGTTTGGCGATAGGGGGCAACAGTTCACCCTTGGTAGTAAATAATCAGATTCGTGACAACATTGACGGGGTAGTGATTGAAGGGTCTGCACGTCCTGTGCTGCGCGAGAACCAAATTATCAACAATAGTAGGGATGGCTTGGTAGCGATTAGCCAATCTCAGCCAGATTTAGGCACTGCTAGTACTCCTGGAAATAACCTTTTTGAAGGCAATGAACGTTATGACATTTATAATGTTACTGGCAAAAAGCTATTAGTAATTGGTAATCAGCTCAAGGGGGATGGGGTTGCTGCACTGCTAGAAGCTCAACCAAGTTCTCCTGAATTTCCTGAAGACTTTGACGTTAATTAGTATTGCTCAGTATGCTACCTAAGCAAAGCTGATAGCTTACAGATTTTTTTCATGATTCCTTCACAATTGACATTTAAAATTGTGTATGTTTTCGTGAGAGAAGTTTATAATTAAAACAACTGAAAATGGGTCAATCAATTATTGAATTAGTTGACGAACTTCCAACGGATAATATAACCGTAACAGTACTGAATGTCCTGGATTTTGTTGTTCCGGGGGAATGGGAAAATCTCGTCGGTTTTCACAATACAATTAGCGCAGTTACAGGGGAAACAGATCAAGATGTGATTGAGTCAATTAGTGCCCGCGCACTTGAGCTGTACGAAGACCCTGATCAGGGATACCAAACAGCTATCTGGATTTACCAAACTCTTGACAATACTGACACAGCGATCGCAGCAGCAGCTTTAGCTGACAAAGTCGGGGATACTTTGAGTTGGATCCCATTCTTAGACAAACTGACTCCCAAAGCTGACACCGTTCAATCTTTTGATTTGAGTATAAAACTGGTCGGAGAACTGATCGCTCATAGCAAGATTCACGGCCTTGGCTTTAATCCGGTAGATTTTGCTGCTTCTGTGACAGAAAACTATCATAAGGAAGCTCTGATGCGGATGGTAGCCTTAGTTTGCATCGATGGTCTAATTCCTCTGGGTGCTGACTTCATCTCTAAAGTCCGAAATAGCTTGGAAGAAGGAGGGAAGTCCGCTCTAGAAGATAATCCTGCCTTTGAAGCCCTCAGTGACTCAATTCCTGAATCCGATAAACAGGGATTTATCAGTAACACCTTTGATGAAGTTGGTGACTGGATGAATAATTTAATTTCCTCTACTGGGTTAAGCCCTGAGTCACTGTTTGAGCGTCTGGGTGGCTTCATAGAAGTTGCTGATGACAAGTTAGACTATGTAGCGGCATTTCTAGACGCTAGCACTAATTGTTATGAGCATACTGGGATTCAAACTGTTGCTCGTCATCTGATTCAGCGGGCAGCTCAAGATATTTGAGATTAAGTCTGGTTAATCACTTATCAAATAGTCCCTAAATTTTGGGTAAGCAGTCAGCTATCAGCTATCAGCTATCAGCTAATGGCCTACATATGGTGCTACAGATGGTGCTACAGATGGTGCTATCAGCTATCAGCTGACGGCTGCATGCTTACTACCGAGACTTTGAATTCGATAAAATCTCGAACTATTAAGTGCGACCCGTGGCAAATTTAATTCTTAATGGGTCAAGCGCACCTTTAAATTCTCCCAAATGAGGTTTATTTTAAGCTGACCGCTGACTGCTGACCGCTTACAATTTTGGTAATTGGGATGAGGTAATGGGGTATCATTAATCTGATTACTATTCCCCATTGCCCCAGTACCCATTATCCATGAAATATAGCGCTACGCCCAAGTCAGAAGTCAGAAGTCAGAAGTCAGAAGTCAGAAGTCAGAAGTCAGAAGTC
This sequence comes from Moorena sp. SIO4A1, assembly GCF_010672065.1. NCBI lineage: Bacteria > Bacillati > Cyanobacteriota > Cyanophyceae > Coleofasciculales > Coleofasciculaceae > Moorena > Moorena sp. SIO4A1. The sequence continues at coordinate 106,601 of NZ_JAAHHX010000009.1, forward strand.
AGAAGTCAGAAGTCAGCTATGACTGAGTTTCGGAGTTTAGGAATGTCAAACATCTGAATGCGTAGTGCTATATAAAGATTATTTTTGAATTTATTTGTGCCTATTTATTTTTGTTTGTGGCGTCTATGGTTTCTTTTACGGGTTAAATTCAAACGTTTAATCATTCTATCGACTGTGGAACGACCAATTAAAACTCCCGTTTCTTCGGCTAACCAAATCCGGAGTTCATCTAAGGTAGCATCATTGTTTTTGATGACAAGATCTCGTAGAATATCTAATTGCTCTGGGGTAAGTTTGATCGGAGTTTGTTTAGTTCGAACTTTGGGAGCAATATTTCCGGTTTCTCGATACTGTTTGAGTAATTTTTGAACAAAGCTTAAGGCAACATTAAACTGTTGAGCAAGCTTACGTTGAGAGATATTGCCTTGATTATAAGCATCAATAATTTTTTGTCTAAGATCAACAGAGTAGGCTTTCATGGTTCTTGAGCAGAATTATCTGAGGTATCCTTATTGTACCTTACCAGCTTGGTAAACGCTAGATCCGATTGCCTTAACATTCGAGGCTGGTAAGCATTCAGCCGTCAGCTTAATGCTGTCAGCTTTTGAATCAGCGATGCAGCAAGGGAACAGGGGAGGTCACGTTACCTGAACTTGCTAATGGTGCTTGAGATGACCGTGAGCCAGTGCCGACCTGTGGGGGTTCCCCCTATTAGCAACTGGCGTGGTTTCCACGGGGCAAACAGCGGTGCGGACGCAGGTGACCCACACAGACCCAAAACCACTCGCTATTGGATCAAGACAACAGGTAAGCATTCGAATAATGCTGAGTTACGGAATGCTGACGGCTGAATGCTGATGGCTGAATGCTGATGGCTGAATACTGACGGCTGAATGCTGACGTTGTAAAGTAATGTAAAGGTAGTTAGATGGACAAAGAGCAGACACTAGCAGCTGGGTGATTCAAAGCACGTTTATGATGCAATATCGAAGATTTGGGCGTACAGAGTTACAGATGCCAGTCTTTTCCTGTGGTGGTATGCGATACCAGTTCAAGTGGCAGGATGTTCCCAAGGAGCAAATTCCCCGAGATCATCAACAGAATGTCGAAGCAACAATCCGCCGTTCTCTAGAGCTTGGCATTCATCACATAGAAACTGCTCGTGGCTATGGTACTTCTGAGATGCAATTAGGAGAGATTTTGCCCAAATTTACCCGAGAACAACTGATTGTTCAGACTAAAGTTACTCCTAAGCCTGACCCCAAAGAGTTTCGTCGTAAGTTTAATCAATCCCTCGCTTTCCTACAACTTGACTATGTTGACCTACTGGGAATCCATGGGATTAATACCCCTGAGTTGCTAGATGATACTATCCGTCCCGGTGGTTATTTAGATGTGGCGCGACAGCTTCAAGCAGAGGGTAAGGTACGGTTTATTGGCTTCTCCACCCATGGTCCTACAGATGTAATTGTTAACACCATTGAAACCGACCAGTTTGACTACGTTAACCTGCACTGGTATTACATTAATCAGTTAAATTGGCCTGCTATTGAAGCCGCTACTCGTCACGATATGGGGGTGTTCATCATTAGCCCTTCCGATAAAGGGGGTATGCTCTATAAACCACCACAACGGTTAGTGGAACTTTGTGCTCCCCTTAGCCCAATGGTGTTTAATGATTTGTTTTGTTTGAGCCATCCCCAGGTCCATACCTTGAGTCTAGGCGCATCTCGACCATCAGATTTTGATGAACACCTCAAAGCTGTAGAACTTCTGGAGCACTCAGAGGAAATATTACCACCGATTTTAGAGCGTTTGGAGTCAGAAGCGATCGCAAAATTGGGAGAAGACTGGTTCCGAAGTTGGCACATTGGTTTACCCACCCATTCAGAAACCCCAGGCGGTATAAATATTCCAGTGATTTTGTGGTTGAGGAATTTAGCGATCGCGTACGATCTGGTTGAGTATGCAAAAATGCGCTACAACCTTTTAACTAATGCGGGTCACTGGTTTCCTGGGGCCCAAGCCAATCAGGTCAGAGAATTAGACCTGACGGAATGTTTGCGTAAAAGTCCTCATGCTGATCTAATACCAGCTTTTCTGGAAGATGCCCATAACTTATTAGGGGGTAAACCAGTCAAACGCCTATCCCAACAATAATGAATGGCTCTAAAACGACCCTAATTTTTTTGTGTAGATTTTTTAAGAACTTTCGGAATCTCTGTAATAACTCGTGAAGCCACCTCTGGTGCAGTCTGCCCAGATTGTTGACAGATGTGAAGGTCAGCTAATTCATAAAGACTCCGTCTTTGGTCAAGAATTTTCTGCAATTCTAAAGCAGGATCAGGTTTCTGTAATAAGGGGCGAGTGGTATCCTCTTGCAAGCGTTCGATTAACATTGCCACAGGCACATCCAACCAGACCACCAGACCATAATGCAGATAACTCCAATTCTGGGGTTTAATTACAATACCGCCTCCTGTAGCAACAATCAATTGCTGATAAGCCGATAGTTCCGAGAGTACCTGAGTCTCCAGCTGTCGAAAGACTTCTTCACCGTCGTCAGCAAATATTTGGTTAATCGTTTTACCTGCAATTTGCTCAATCAGGGCATCTGTATCACAAAAACCATAGCCTAGCTCACTAGCTAGTAAACCTCCAACAGTAGTTTTGCCAGCGCCCATCATGCCAATCAGAAAAACATTGATGCCCTTCAACAAGTCATTCACGCATGCCCTCTCCAGTTTAATCAGTGATTACCCTTAGTTCACTTAATAAACCGTACCACTATAGGGTTCCCACTGGGAGACAGCCTTTCACATTTATGTTATTATCCACAATAGCTTCATCTAAACTTCATCCCAAAAAAATCGATGTACCGTGGTTTTGGGGAGCCAGTGAGGCCAAAGGGGGTAACCACTGGGCCTGACTTTGGTGCTTCGGTAAGCCTTAGCACACAGCCTCTCCCTATGAGCAACTGCCGTGGTTTTGCTCATCTGCGACTGCATCAAGACAACGGGAACGTGGAAACCGTCATAATTCATGTGGCTATGTGGCGGAGGAAGCAAGACAAGGCGGTTAAAACCGCCATCATTAGAAAAATAGCCAGAAACTTAGGCTTAGACCTAAGCCGACTGGGTAAGCGGTGTTTGACCACCGTAAGACTGGTCAGGCTCTGGACTGAATAAAAGTCCAAGCTTGGCACGAGGGTAAAATAATCCTCAATTTTTTAGACCAGGGAGACTCAAATATGTATAAAGCATAGTTTCTAATCCCTGGCGCTCAACTACCTGATGAAGCAGCTGATTTCGGTGTTTCACAAAACTATCAACTAGTGGAACCGATCTACTGGTTTTCACTAGTGGTCACTCCATCTATAGTAGGGGTAACAAAGTAAATGTTGCTAATTCGTGACATTGTCAAACAAGCTCTCACCACCGGTTATCTTACCATAGAAGCCGAGGATAAATTACGCAGGATGCTTCATCAAAAACATAAAAAGTACGATTTGGCGGATCTGGATGCCTTTATGGTCTTACAAGAAGCCGCTATGACTGGTCGCGTGAGACAGCAATCTCGCGAACAAATGAACAATTAGCTTCATCCGCTCTTATGGCTCACAACGAACATGCGCAGCATAAGTGTCAGATGAATTGCGGACAGGGTTTATAATAGTTTATAATAGTAGGGAAAATAAATTAAGAGCTAACCGCCACCTACGTGCTTAAAAATAGAACTTATTGTATTGTTCCGGCGGGTCGGGGCATCCTGTGTCGTTAATAAAGTAACCCGTGTATCCGTTCGCAATAGCTGGAGTTGCTAAGAAGCACACACTGAACCGTACTTGTCAGTGTGGGAGTATGTTACCCAAATGGATAATTATTGAGTAACTATCTAACAGTGACAGCCAAGAAGTGACCTTTCACTGCCTTGGCTGCTATTGTTATGCTAGTCTTGAACTTCCCCATCCGTCGCCGGAATGGGGATTCTTAGGCACAACCTAATTGGCTGTTATCGACCTGGGCGTAACTTTCCCCCGCACGGTCGGTAGCTGGTAGGGTCAATACCCAGTTTTTTTTTGAGACCCTTATTTCTTATATTAACACCACACTGGGAAAATTAATCCCCGACCTAAGAGGACGGGGTATTCAATTCCGTCTCAAACTCTCTCCAACGAGCAAGAAAATCAACCGTCAGTAAGGTTATTCAAAGTCTTCATCATCCTCAAACCCCCAGTCCTCTTCATCCTCTTCAGGCTGCTTAGCTACTTTCTTGTAAGGTGGATTAATTACTCGATACTTGGCATCGTAAACTGTTTCGGATTTACCAACACCTGAATTACCAGGTTTGCGATAACTATAGGAATAAACAGAGCCACTTTGATCACTACTTTCGGGTTCTTCGCTCAGGTCATAGCTAGTGGGATCCCCTTTAGTGGTGTGTGAGGTCGAATCTTGCTTAACCCCTTGGCGACCTGATGAAACTCGATCTGAATTCTGATCTTCCTCAAACTCCCACTCTTGACTACTACTTTCTTCCCAATCCGAGCTTGTATCATCTTTTGACGTTTGTTTCGAGGCTGGACGCTCACGAGTTTTCTCCTGCCTCGTCTGGGTTTGATAACTTTCACGACGGCTATATTCAGAAAATAATGGCTCGTCGTCTGGTGGTTCAGAATTTCGACGAGAGTAACGCCAAGCCAGGTAATTGGGGAGTCGTAGGCTGATGCTAGTTAGAACTCCAGCTCCAATGGCACCAACAATCCACAAGGCTAGAGGTAGAGGTGGTGTCTTCATGCCGAGAAAGACTAACGGTAGCACTGGCAACCAATTATCAACAACAAACAGTGCCAATCCACCTATTACCAAACATAAGAATATAATAATCCTAAACATAAACCAAGGGATTGAAGGTTATAGGTTAAAGGTTGAGGGGTGATGAAGATTTATCAGCATATGTCCGGCTCAAGGCAGAAAACTCTGACGATTTAGCCTCCTACTACTCGGTCTTTTAACTCTGCCCTATTTTCCCCCATCTTTCCGATATCTTTATTTCCTACCTATCATAGTAGGGAATCATTACTTCTCCCCTGCCACCGTTTTAGGGGAATGCAGTCAATGTCTAACTGGTCTAAAGCACGAGCTACCACAAAATCCACCAAATCTTCGATGGTTTGAGGGTTATGGTACCAAGCGGGAATAGCTGGAACTATTCTAACTCCTGTTTCTGCTAATCTGGTCAGGTTACGCAGATGGATTAAACTAAAGGGTGTTTCCCGAGGTACGATTACTAGCTGACGCCCTTCTTTAATTTGAACATCTGCTGAACGCTCCAGCAGGTCAGTACTGAAGCCCGCAGCCATTTTCGCTACGGTATTCATACTACAGGGCATGATCACCATTCCTAAAGTACGGAAAGAACCACTAGCAATGCTGGCTCCCACATCCCCCCACCGATGACAAATGAGTTTGCCTCCCTGATCGACTGCCGCTTGCTGACGCCAGAATTGTTCTTGTAGATCGGGTTCTAGAGGCATGCGAATATTTTGCTCTGCCTGCCAAACCATATAGGTAGATTTCGATGCCACCAGCTCAATAGCATAGTCAGCCTCTAGTAAATACTTTAAAGCCCGTACAGCATAGATTAGCCCAGATGCACCGGTGACACCAAGAATTAAAGGAATTGTCATTAGTCAGTAGTCAAATCATGTCCGGTTTAATACTTATCATTGAATGGTGTTCGTCATTTGTTTATTAATTTTTAATTTAAAATTGTTAATTAACAAAAGGGAATTAACCCTATTATCATCAATACTATTATAAGTGATTAACTGGACTTAATATGATTTCATTGGTAGTGATTGGTTAGTGGTTAGTGGTTAGTTAACCTTCTAGTAACCTACTAACCAATCACTAATAATTTACTCCTCTAAATCTTCGTTACTAGCAAAACTACCGCCACTTACGGTGACCAGGTCAATTTGTTGACGGTAATAATCCACACTCTTGACTTGGACTTCGACGCGATCGCCTAAGCGATAGGCAGTGCGATTTTTGCGACCCACTAGGCAGGCGTGACGGGAGCGATACTCGTACCAGTCATCCTTGAGAGAGCTAACGTGAACTAATCCTTCTACTAACAAGTCTTCAATTTCGACAAAAAAGCCGTAGGATTGAACCCCAGTAATTAGACCGCTGAAGATATCTCCTGTACGCTCTTTCATTTGTTCAGCTTTCTTTAACCCCTGTAAATCCATCTCTGCATCCATGGTGATCTTTTCACGGTCATTGAGATGGGGAATTAATGTAGTTAACTGATTTTCTAACTCTTGGTGAATTTCTGGTGGTAAAACATTCCAGTTTATATTACCTTGACAGCTGCTATGATTGAGATTTACGCGGTCTTTGGAACGGGTAGAACGACGGTCTCTTCCTTTTTCAAATACCAAATGCAGTAACTGTTGTACCCATAAATCTCCATAGCGCCTCAGTGGTGATACTCCGTGAGTATACCCAGTATCCAATGCTAGACCAAAGTGGGATCCTGGTTTTGAACTATAACCTGTTGGTTTTAAGGTTGATAACAACAAATAGATCAATACTTTAGGTGCTATGGATTTGGAAAATAGCTGGGTAAAGCCCTGATAGTCTTGAGAGGTAATGGTTTCTTCTTTCTCAAGCTGCATATCTAGCTCTAGATTCATGCCCAACCTAATCAAATCCTGAAGCCCATCCCAATCCGGTAGCCCCTGGACACAGTAAATCCCTGGCAAACCTAGGGCTTGGATATGGGTAGCTATTGCTTGATTGGCTAAGATCACTAATTCCTTCAACAACGACTGCATTGGTACTGTTGAAGAAACCTCCAGAGCCCCCACTCTTCCTTCATCTTTATAGGGGTATGGAATCTGGGACAAATTTAGGTCAAAGGCACCCCGCTGCTTTCGTTGCGCCCTGACTGCTGGACTCAAGGTAAAAAACAGTTCCTTGAGTATGTCCACCACAGGTGCCAATTCTGAGTCAGCTTCCTCATGTCCCCCCAGAAGGGACTGAGCCTGCTCATAAGTGAGCTGGTAGTGTACCTGGATTATGGACGGTTGAATCTCATATTCTACTACCTTACCAGCTTCGTCTAGAGTGAGTAGTACCGACATGGTTAAGCGGTCTTGACCTGGTACTAGGGAACAAAGCTGGGCAACGGCTTCCGGTAGTAAAGGCAATATCAGATCGGACAGATAAACTGCTGTACCCCTTTTTCTGGCTTCATCAGCCAAGGGAGAGTCAGGGACAAAGTAAGCCACATCAGCAATATGTATCCCCAGTTGCCACTGATTTGCTTCGGTTTTTTCTAGAGTAAAGGCGTTTTCTACAATTACCTTCTCTGAGTTAGCTAGCTTATCTTCAATGGTAATGGTCAGAACTTTTCGCAAATCTAGGCGCTGGGTATAGTCTGATTTTTTCAGCTTTTTCGGTAAGTTATCAGCGGCTAGAAGTACCTCATCAGGGAAGTTAGAGCGTAAATCGTGCTTGCAACAGACAATGTCGGTGTCAGCCGCATCTTCTGCATCACTTCCTAAAATACGGGCAACTTTTCCCAGGGGAGGGTTTTGTCCGAGGGGGTAGCGTAGCACTTCTACATGAACCAGATGATCCACTGCTTTGTCTAAGGTTTCCTCATCCGGTTCAAGATCTAGTTCAAACAAGAGTCGGTCATCAAGGGGAAAGGCTCGGTAACCATTACCAATTTCCTTGACTCGCGCTAGCACTGAAGGATTTACCCGTTCGAGAATTAACCGCACTTCTCCTTCAGGAGAGCGGCGTCGGCTACCTTCTTTGGTAACTTTGACTAGGACGCGATCGCCATTCCAGGCAGTACTCAGATTGCTCTCCCGAATGTAAATATCATCGGCTCCCTCGACTTCTTGGATGGCGAAACAAAAGCCTTTACTGGAACAGCGCAGCTTGGCTTCCACCACATCTTCTTCATAAACACGCCGATACCTGCCGCGATCTTTGACCAGAATTCCTAATTTTTCCAGTGCATCCAGGGCAATCTGGAGTTTTTTGAGACCGTCTTTGTCTTGGCAACCAAGTTTTTTTTCTAAGACTTTGGGTGCCACTAGTTTATCATCGGTAAAATTAGAAAGTAATGTAGCGATTGAAAATTCCATCCAACAATCCTTTTCGTCTGATCGTGGTTTTTGCTTGTTGCCCTTAAGACTATGCGATCGCTAGGGTAGGACAGTCCCTGATGCGATCGGGTCATCGGCTGAACATTGAAAGGCAAGCCAGGTGTACACTTCCCCAACAGCAGAGAATAGTGCATCAGTATTCCCGGGTAGCTGAACTTGTTCCACCCCTTGTGTTTCTTTCCCAGGAAAGGGTATCCACTGATGGTTTGCCTAAACTGGTTAACCGACTCTGTTGTTTTTGTTCCGAAGCAAGACTAAGGTCAGGGTAACTTTTTAGGATAATGACTCACCTAACAAAGCTTGCGGGATTTTTGAGTCAGAGCTTGGTCAATAGCCAGTGATTCAAACGCCATGGCACCTTCTTTGAGTTACGGTTTGAGGCCCCCAGGACGATTGTTTCGTTGGCGAAGTTGTCATCAAACGGGTACTAATCAGGCAGTTATGTATAAGAAGCAACCGATTCCAAGAGCAAGAGTGAGAATGTCCAATGCCACCCAGTTTCTTTGGTTAGAACTCTTATGTTCAGACACTGCAATACTCGGAACCATTAAGCTTGCTGGTAACTTAGTCCCCTTGCTTTGCCGATGCTTTAGCCCCTGGGGCAAAAGAGAAGCTTAGCTTAGTCTGGTCAGCCTTGGAACTGTGTCCAAATTCCCCAGTTATATCTACTAGTCTACCTATTGGGCAACCGATTGGTCACGCTTACGCCCTAAATTCAGATTTGCTGAATCGTCATACTGACTTGCGTAGGCTAAAAGGCAACGGACTACATCAGGAGATAACAGCTCTTGTGGAACATAGTAGGTGTGGGCAACGAGGGGAACTTGGAGGTACCCGCCCTCTGATTTCCTGTTCCTAGAGCGCCTGGGAAAAAGAAACTTTGGTTTTGCTTGGCTGTGCTGCTCAACTGGATCAGGAACACCACTGAAATTCCTTTCTCCTACGTCTGTTGAAGACTTGAACTACAGAAGGATTTAGCGCCAGCTTACCAAAGATAGTTCTATTATATTATGTTTTATTGTACATCAACGGGAGTACGGAATCGGGAAGAAATGTTCCGGTGATCCGCAGATCAGCTGTTCCCTTTGCTACAGTTCTCGGGTCAAGCTATGCTATGATGTAATGCTTAGATTTGGGCAGGAAATGGTTTTATGTTTACTCAGTTCCGAGATCGTTATCCTCAAGGCAGCTTGATCAGCGATCTTTTAGCGATTGACCATGGTCAGTACATCGTACGTTGCTCCGTTAAAGTTGAGGATACCATTTTGGTCACTGGTCTAGCTGCTGCCCAAACCGTTGAATTAGCAGAAGATCAAGCCAGACTTAGAGCCTTAGCTGCTTTAGGCATGGATAGCACCAAAGGGATTGATCAAAACAAGGATAATCCCAGAGCAAAGCGTGAGGTAAATCTGCCGCTGCAACCATGGCCTCGCTATGATGTTGGCTCGACCTCAGCAAGTCAGGAACAGACTCAACCCAATCATCATTTTACTCAAGCTACTCGAACCGGTGACACCAGTAGTTACTCTTTCTCAGAGTCAAGAGCTAGAGAGGTTAGGGAAACCGCTGCCAATATCCCATCAGTAGAACCAGCAAGGAACTTTAGCAATGATTCCTTCTCAAGGGAAGTAGAAACCTCTGTGCCAGCTGACATCCCTAAGAAGAGGGAGCCAATTAGCTACCAGACCTCACAACCTGATCCTCCAGTCCAGTCATATTCTCAACATACCATGGAGACTAACACCAGTGACATGGGATCATCGAGTCTTCCGATTATTGACCATTCTGAAATCATTACTAAAACCAATGTAGAAATGAAGCGTCTCGGTTGGACAACTCAACAGGGGAAAGACTATCTTCTACAAACTTACGGTAAGCGATCGCGTCAGCTGCTCAGTGACGATGAGTTAATGTCTTTTCTGAGGTATCTAGAATCCCAACCAATACCTTCAGATTCGTAAGCTATTAGCTATAGGAAAGGGAACAGGGAATCGGGAATCGGGAATCGGGACCCACCCCTAACCCCTCCCAGGAGGGGTTAGGGAATCGGGAATCGGGAAAAAATCCTGTGTACCTGATAGTTCTGAAAAACGCTGTAAGTAACATTAGATTAACAACAAAAGCGATGCTCAGCAAAGAGTATCGCTTTTGTTTATTAACCTGATATCGTCAGCTATCAGCATTCATCGTTCAGTTGAAATTTTTATAATTCAATTATCTGCAAATTGCTATAAATCTGGCATCTAAAATTATAACCATAAATTTCATTACTTAACTAATCAAATACTATAGCAATTATATTTCCCATGAGGTACAAACTGAGCCCCCGTTGGTCCCCCTTAAAAAGGGGGAATTTGAGCTTGATAAGCGTACATAAATTCAATAAACGCTATCTTCATTTTATCTGTTCCCGATTCCCGATTCCCGATTCCCGATTCCCGATTCCCGATTCCCGATTCCCGATTCCCGATTCCCGATTCCCGATTCCCGATTCCCGATTCCCGATTCCCGATTCCCTATTTAATCCCTCTAATTATAACGTTCAAATCCATTGCAACTTCTCCATAAAACTCCCAAAAAAACTTTTGTAAAACCCTTGACAACATAAACTATAATCATTATGATTATAGTTATAACGTCGAGTTCAATATTTGAAACATGTCACCAGAATTTAACCCAAACCTCAAAAAATACCCTGTTGAGCACACTCTCAAAGGCTCTCGTAAAGCAGTAATCTATAGCATGCACACCCTCTATGTTTTTGGCTATGCAGAGATTTGCGAGTGGAGCCCTATGGAGCCGACGGAGGTTCCAGGAGAAGTGAAGACTACAATGATGAAGTATTGGCTGTTGCCATAACACTTTAAATTTCTGGGGGGGTTTCCCCCCTAGCAAAGGCTCCTGGTCTTGTAAAATAAGATCACATCAGGTTTGGTTTGGGATCTGACTGACATGACAATTTCAATCCACTTACTGTGGCATTGAAAAAGCCGTAGACATAATGTCTACGGCTATTTTTTTTTCTTTTTAGACTTATTGCCTATTGCTAGCATGCCTATTGCCTATTGCCTAGTCTTGCCTATTGCCTAGGGCGTGTTTTCAAAGTTTTCCGCAAGATTTAGATCCCCCCCAGCCCCCAGGGCTGTTTCATTCCCAAAATTATTGCAAAAGTGCCAAAAGTGTGGGGATGTTGTTGCTAATTAATCTTTGAGCAATAGTCATAGATGAAAAACCGTTACTACGTAGGATATTAATGACAATGCTACGAATAATGGACATATTGGCAGGAGCGTGGGCTCCTGTGATCGATGAACGGTCTTCTTGAAAAACCACATCCTTTGACCAATGCAAGCGATTTTCAATTCCCCAATGTCCACGAATGCCTTGTGCGAAAATCTCAGCATCAGCGACCAAACTACTGATGTAGTAAGCAACCATTACATATGGTTGTCTACCTCGCTGTCCTGTTCTTTCAACCTTAATCAGGGTTTTTAAGCCAGTCCATTGGTTAGTGATACCAGTCAAATCATCAAACACACTGACACGTCTTTTGGTGAGGCGACCATGTTTTTTCTCGATGGTGGTATGAGTTGTCAGGGGCGCTGCCGATTGTGTATTGACTTGAATCTGTTGATAGAGCTTGGGCTGATTATTTTTTACGGCAATGGCATAATGATTCCCACTGTTGATAATTAACTCGCAGGTTTTTTTTGGCAGTGTAGAGAATCCAAGCTCAACACTGCTTGTTCTAAGTGAAGTGTTTTAATCAAAGCTTGAACTGTACTGATTTCACTGCCATGTTTGTTCTCGAACTGATTTTGAGTTAATACTAAACCCTGATCATGAGTGAACACCGAGACCACGCAAATAAAATTCTGATATTTCGTGTTGCTATTTCTCACTGTGCCTCTAATACTTTTGCCATCAATGCTTAACCATTGTTTAGGACTGATTTGGATATACTCTGATGCCCAACTTTGAAAGACCTTGGCAAAGTTATCAAAATCTATACCCATCATGACACGACGTATGGTGGAGTAAGATGGCACACGCCCTTTTGGTATTTTTAAGGCTTCGATTAAATCTTCTCGGTGACGTTGTGCGAAATCTCCCAGGGCACGGTAACCCAAGTATCCACTCATGGTTCCCATGATCACTATTAGTAGTACCACCCACAATGGATGTCGTCTTCCGTCAGTTGTACGAAAATCCCTGACTTCACCGAGTCTTTCAATCAAAGAAGAGCTCATTTTTTTAATTATCTTACCACATTCTCTTAGTATATGGGCTTTCTGAGGGAATGAAACAGCCCTGCCCCAGCCCCCCTTAAAAAAGGGGGGAGCCATACTCAAAGTCCCCCTTTTTTAAGGGGGACCAACGGGGGATCTCCGAGGCAAGAAGACACGCCCTAGTATTGCCTTTTTCTCAAAATATCTTACTAATCAAGTCTGGTAATTCCTTACATATAGTAACCATATTAGCAGTAGGAGACAAAGCACCAGCAATTCTGATTAGCATTTTCATAGCCTTGTTGGCTATTTTCTTCACAGCACTATCTTCGGAATTAGTTAAAGAAGAAGCGATGTCTTCAATTTGTTCTAGGGCTTCTTCTTTGTCTTCGTCATCCAAATCTTCTGCTAAGACTGCGCTTTGCAGTTGACTGAGTAATTCCTTCAGTTGTTTTTTATCAGACTCAGACTCAGTATCAAAGCTAGGTAACTGGTTGATAGTATTGGTAACCTTACCACTAATCTCACCTAAGTTAAACGCTACAGCAAAACTATCTTTTACTGTAGCGTTATCCGATATATTTATATTTTGACTTTTATCGTTGATATTAGCCATTAGTTCAGAAAAATCTCCAGAAATATTACCTTGTTTTGATAATAGCAATACTAATTTTTGAATATCGCCTTTAAACTGAATTGATTGATTACTATCTTGTTGCTCGTTAGATACTAACTTGTTCAAACCTATTATATCATCAAGTAAACTCAAAACATTCACCATCTGATAGCTTTCTTGACATTGAATGGTGTATTGCTTATCTGCTATAAATTTTAGCAATGTTTGAAAGGGATAAGAGTGTGGCGACTGACTGTCTTTACACTTATGACAATTACAAGGTATTAACTTACTGTACTTCAAGCGCTTATAAGAATCATGTATTCTATCTAGTTCGTAAGCAACTATGGTTAATAATCCCCGCTTATCTCTACCAGCAACCCTAATCTTAATCTCCCGTTTAGCGTAATATTCAATCACTTCCGCTTTGGTTTTGTCCTTAGTTAAGATGACGCCACTTTTCCAAACGTATTTGTGTCGGTCAATATACTGGTGCATCACCACAATAAGCCGAGTGAGAATACCCTTGGGCATAAAATCATGATAATCGTAGCGTAAAATCAGATTGTGAGATTCATGCCAGTTATAGTCTGGTTGGTTATCGCTGAGGAGTTGAGGGGCGATAAAGGTATCTTTGCAATCAGGAATTTCATAGCAAAGTTGGAATTTCTTCATTAGTTCTAGTAATTCTCCTCTGCTAGAGGCATACTTGTCGTCTTTCCAAATACGTTTTAAATCCTTGCGGGTAAACTTTCCTTTGTTATTAATAACGTCATGATTATCTAGCACTTTGTAAACTGCATCGGTCGCCCATTCTGGTTTAAGAATGACTATTTTATATAACAACGAATCTTCTTGCTGCTGGAAATGAAGACATATGCCTAAATCATGGAGATATCCGCTTAACTGTAATGCATCTTCCCGTTGAGTAAATCCATTGGTTTCACAGATATCTAGATATTCCTGAAGAGATATATAATCCCGGGAATCGTTTTCTAAGGCTTGACGAACATTTACCCAAGTTTTCGGTAATGGTTGTCCCACGTGAGGTAAATTTTGAATGTGATATTGAATAGCAGTGATAATCTCTGCTAAGCCTCGGTTAGTTTCGAGGTTAGTAGCCAGAGTTTTTTCGAGATTGGTAAATTGTCCTCGCAAAGCGCTTTCGTTAATTTCCCTTTGGCGGTCTTGTTTCTCGTTTTTAATAATCAACAGGGGGCTATTGTCACTAAATTGTTCTACACTATTGAGCCAATAATAAAAATCCGTATCTTCTTTCCGACTATCCGCCACTAAAGTATAGAGAGAACGTTTACTTAAAAAAAACTGATGGGTAGCATGATAAATTTCTTGGCCGCCAAAATCCCAAATATTGATTTTAAAGTCTCGTTCCTGATCTAGAGGGAAACTCCATTTAATAACATCAATTCCTTCCGTAGACAATTCAGTTTCTTGGAGTTGGTATTGGGGGTCTTGAATTTTTTGAGCTAAACTGGTTTTACCTGCTCCTGGCTCACCGACAATCAACAACTTAGCTTCATAGATATAAGCTTCTCCTTCTTCCCTTAATTGCCGCAAATATTGTTTAATGGCATCTACCCCTTTACTGACAACTTCTGGTGGTGGCACAACCAGGGGATTACCCGATAAATATAGCGTGGTTAAATTGGAGAGATTTCCAAGAGAGTCTGGCAGTTTGGTTAGTTGATTGCCCGATAAATATAGCGTGGTTAAATTGGAGAGATTTCCAAGAGAGTCTGGCAGTTTGGTTAGTTGATTATATGCTAAATCTAGCTCGGTTAAATTGGATAGATTCCCAAGAGATTCCGGCAGTTTGGTTAGTTGATTATTCCTTAAATATAGTTCGGTTAAATTGGATAGATTCCCAAGAGATTCCGGCAGGTTGGTTAGTTGATTACTCGATAAATATAACCTGGTTAACTTTTGAAAATTACCAAGAAATTCCGGCAGCTTGGTTAGTTGATTAAACCATAAATTGAACCTGGTTAAATTGGAGAGATTACCAAGAGACTCCGGGAGGTTGGTTAGTTGATTATTCCCTAAAGTTAGACTGGTTAAATTGGATAGATTACCAAGAGATTCCGGGAGGTTGGTTAGTTGATTATTCCCTAAATTTAGCTCCGTTAAATTGGATAGATTACCAAGAGATTCCGGGAGGTTGGTTAGTTGATTATCCGCTAAATCTAGCCTGTTTAAATTGGATAGATTCCCAAGAGATTCTGGAATATTATTTATTTCGTTATAGCTTAAATTTAAGACTTTAATTGGTTTTATTTCAAAAACTTCCTCTGGAATATTGGTCAGTTTGAGTAAGCAATAAAAATTACTCAAATTTAGTATTTCAAGGTTTTTTTCCCTGGCTTGTTGGATTTTTTTTCGGAAGCGCTTTGGAATACTATCTTCGCTCATATAGCAATTGTTATTTGGGTGAGTTACAAAGCTGATGGTTTGAAGGCAATAGGCTTTTAAGGTAATCAGCGTAAAAAAAGACTGTACCTCATAAGTCCGATGAACGCGCTATATTATCCCTGACCCAACAAATCTATTTTAATATTTCCTCTAGAAAAGTGATGTGGCATCACTGGTTAACTGCAACAACAAGTATTTATACTTAAAAACTTTGCTGAAAGAATTTCCTTCTTTGATTCAGCAATGGCAAAATTGGGCATTGCCTAAATGCGGGATGATTTGAATAGTTTTGTGAAATGGGCATCTTGGTGAAATGAGCATCTTAGTGGAATGGGCATCTTAGTGGAATAGGCATCTTGCCTGTTCCACCCAAATCAACCTACTCCCCCGACTCCCGACTCCCGACTCCCGACTCCCGACTCCCGACCCCCCCACACGTCCCTTGCTCGGATCCTCTAGGATGACAGATGAAGCAGGAAAGTCCTATCGTGATGAGTAAAGCTAGAGCTATACCCTTCCGGGATTACTCTCAGTAGTTGCCTAACCTGTAGATTCACATTAAGCTAATTGTTCTTTGAGGCTGTACCGTGCCTAAATCTATTCCATTACTATCTATTCTTGTTCTGATGGGTTTGATGAGTTGGTCAGCACCAGTTGCTGGACAAGCACTCATTCCCTATACCCTAAAATTGGATTCAGAGGAACTCGAACAGCAGGGCTTAACTCTGGCTCAGGAGGCCATTCAGTTAGTCCGCTTTCAACAATACGACCTGGCCCTGCCTAAGGCCAAGTTAGCCACTCAACTTGCCCCCAACATCTATCAAACCTGGTTTATCTTGGGAACGTTGTACGTACAGTCCCAGGAGTTGGATCAAGGCATTGAAGCCTTGCAAAAGTCTTTCTCTCTGGCACCAGAAGAGGCTGGAGTGCTGTTCACCTTGGGGTCAGCCTATTTTCAAAAAACTGAATATAGAAAAGCGATCGCTCAGTTGAAAGCGGGTTTAAAACTCAAGCCCGATGTGCCAGAAGCCCTGTTTGACTTGGGTAACTCTTACTATATGCTGAATCAGTATACTGAAGCCATCGATGCTTACAACAAAGCTGTTGCCCAAGACAAAAACTTTTGGCCAGCCATCAACAACATTGGGTTGGTGAACTATGAACAAGGGGATGTGGAGAGTGCCATTAAACAATGGGAAGCAGCGATAGGGATTGATAAAGAGGCCGCAGAACCTCAACTTGCGATCGCTGTGGCTCTGTATGCCCAAGGGGATATCGAAAAGGCACTATTAATGGGAGAAGCGGCAATCCGCCTAGATAGCCGCTATGCTAACTTAGAGTTTCTTAAGGAAAACCTGTGGGGTAAGCGCCTGCTTTCTGAAACCGAAAAGTTTCTGGAAAATCCCAGAATCCAAGCCACCATTATCCAGAGTCAAGGTCTACCCTAAGCAGCCCAACTCCACCTGTCATGGGTGACTCCTAAAAACAGTGCTTGATCTCCATCAATTGCCAATAGGGGAGGGATCGCAACCAAATATGGGCAATCATCTCAAGGGGGGTGGTTTAAGATTGGCAATTTTCAAGAAAGGAATTTAATTGTCCTGGGGCAATAGAGCGATGATCTGATTAACAAACTGTTGATGGTCAACAACAGGTTTGGAGATGTAGTCATCGGCACCACTTTGCTTAAGGAAGTTTTCTCGATCCCCTTCCATCGCATGAGCAGTGACCAGAATAATCGGCAGTTGGGACGTTTCAGCATCAGCCTTAAGCATTTGGGTAATCTTAATGCCGTCTACTGATTTACCCTGATAAACACTATGAGCTAGGGAAACATCCATCAAGATAATGTCTGCCTCCCCAGCTTGGGCTATCTGCATTACTTCTTCTACATCTTCAGTATGCTTTACATTCAAACCGCCCCGCTTACTGAGAATCTTGGAAAAAACACGAGCATTAATCGGATCATCTTCGACAATCAGAACGGTTTTCATGGGTCTTGGATCAAGAGTGTCATTTTTGGCAAAAGTGTCATTTGATCATAAGTTTGACAGGGAATCGGTCATGTTGCTATTTCAAATGCAAGATGTCATCTTCTCAAGTCTACTTTCCCCAAATGCTTAGCTAACTAGTAATGTTCATGGGACTGATACAGGTGATAGGCGGCTTTTTACCAGGCAAGCTGACGCTCCAGGAAAAAGCCTTCCCTAACTGCATCCAAACCTAGATTATAGTGTCTTGGGGACAGTGGGCACAACGACTTGTTAGAAGCGAAGCTTCTGGCTGGGTTTTCCTTGAGCCTATTTCTTTGAGTCGTGCCCATAGTTATGCTTGGCAAAACCCACCACTATCTTAAGGCGGGAAATCGGCTTTGGAACCAGATGCTCAGATTTTATGTAAGCATTCAGCCGTCAGCCGTCAGCTTATTTTATTCAATAGCTGAGAGCTGAGAGCTGATAGCTGATAGCTGAGAGCTGATAGCTGAGAGCTGAGAGCTGAGAGCTGAGAGCTGATAGCTGATAGCTGATAGCTGATAGCTCAAGAAGAAATTCTCTTGTGCTGATCTTTGCGATCTTTTCGAGTACCGTAGCCTTAACGAGCGTGCAATTTCCCTATACCCTAAACCCCAACACCCTGTGGTCAATTCCTTGGAGGATTTTTGATGGCAAAACAGCTGAACCTAATGGGAAACAGTAATGTCATTCCCACAGCCCTACATTTGGAGATGCAACGGTCATATCTTGAATATGCCATGAGTGTGATTGTGGGGCGTGCTTTACCTGATGTCCGTGATGGGCTTAAGCCCGTACATCGACGTATCCTATATGCGATGCACGAATTAGGGTTAACCCCAGATCGACCATACCGGAAATGTGCTCGTGTGGTTGGGGATGTGTTGGGTAAATATCACCCCCACGGTGACCAAGCGGTGTATGAAGCGATGGTGCGGTTAGTCCAGGACTTTTCCACCCGCTATCCCCTCCTGGACGGTCATGGCAATTTTGGTTCGGTGGATAATGATCCACCAGCAGCCATGCGTTACACTGAAACCCGACTTTCTCCCGTGGGCGCTCAAGCCCTATTGTCAGAAATTGGGGAAGCAACGGTTGATTTTATCGACAACTTTGATAGCTCCCAGCAAGAGCCAGTGGTACTCCCGGCACAATTACCAATCTTGTTGCTCAATGGTTGCTCTGGCATTGCTGTGGGCATGGCAACCAATATTCCTCCTCACAATTTGGTAGAGATAGTAGATGGCTTGATTGCTCTGATTGACCGTCCCGATTTAGCAGATGAAAAACTCTGGAAATTAATTCCCGGACCCGATTTTCCCACTGGGGGGGAAATTGTGGCAGCTGAGGGGATTCGGGATGCCTATACTACCGGTCGTGGCAGTATACCCATTCGAGGCATCACCAAGCTTGAAACCATTCAAGTCGGTCGAGGGAAACGGGGGCAACGCAGGGCAATTGTAGTGAGTGAGTTGCCCTATCAGGTCCATAAAGCCGCCTGGATTGAAAAAGTGGCAGCTTTGGTCAATCAAGGGCGTATAGAAGGGATTAGCGATATCCGAGATGAAAGCGATCGCGAAGGGATGCGGGTGGTGGTGGAACTCAAACGAGATGCTCAGCCATCAGTGGTTCTCCAGCAGTTGTATAAGCAAACTCCCCTGCAAACAAACTTTGGTGCTATCCTGCTGACCTTGGTAGATGGACAACCCCGACAACTTACCCTGCGGCAGTTGTTAGAATCATTTATTAGCTTCCGAGAACAGACTCTAACCCGCCAATATACCTATGAGCAGTCCCAGAAAGAAAGACGTCTTCACCTGGTAGACGGGTTACTGGCTAGCCTCAATCAGCTGGATGCCATGATTGACATTCTCAGAAATGCTCCTGATGGTACCACCGCTAAGCTTTCCCTGCAAAACCAGTTAAACTTAAGTGAAATCCAGGCTGACGCAATTCTGGCCATGCCCATGCGACGGCTAACTGGCTTAGAACGAGAAAAGTTAGAGACCGAGCGTGAGGAACTTTCCCAGCGCCTGGAACAGCTGCAACAATTACTCAATGATCGGCGGGAATTGCTCAAAGCCCTGAAGAAAGATTTGCGATCGCTTAAACGGAAGTACGGTGATCCTCGCCGTACCCTAATCAACTCTATTGCTTCCACTGAAGAACAGCAAGAACAACCGATAGCTCCTCAACACAAGAGTAAGAAATCTGCTCAACCCCAAAAAACTCCTGATACCCTACCTAATGCTCCAACTGAGCCAGAACAAACACTTCTAGAATTTACCTACCAAGGGTATATACAGCGGCAAAGTGCCACAACACAGCCAAAATTACCGAAGTCAATTAAACAAGGGGAGGACTTTGTAGTTGAGGCTCAGCTGTCGCTCACTACACAAGAATTAATGGTAATCACTGCTTCTGGCAAAGCCTACCCAGTCAAAATTAGAGATATTCCACCAGCAGCTGGACGCAAGCAGGGCATTCCCTTGGTAAAGTTGCTGCCAACTTCGGTTCAATCAGAAACAGTTGTGGCTCACTTTAGGGTGCCAGATGACTTAGAAAACTTCACCCTAGTTTTGCTGACTCACCAAGGTAAAATTAAGCGTGTATCAGTGTCTGAGTTGACCAAACTAACGAACCGTGGTATGTTGCTTACCAAGTTCAGAAATGAGGATCAGCTACAGTATGCTAACCTATCTACTACTACAGCTACACAAGTGGTGGTAGCAACCAGCAATGGACGGCTGTTGCGCTTTGAGATTAATGACAAACAGTTACCGATTATGGGACGCAGTGCTCAAGGAAATCAAGCCTTGCGGCTAAAGGGTAAAGAAAAGCTGGTTGGCTGTGTTGTTTTAGGGGAAGAGGAAAACCTCTTACTGGTGTCTGAGCAGGGGTATGGAAAGCGCCTCCCCGCGCAGGCGATCAGGTTGGCTAATCGGGGAGACCTGGGAACTCAAGCGCTACAGTTTAAGACCGCTAAAGATGCTTTGGTCAGCATGGTCACCGATTCCATCGCCAATGAGGTCATGGTAGTCACTTCCGTTGGCGGTAAGCGTTTAGCAATGGAATCGGTTCCGATTTGGGGAAAAGATGGCACAGGCGATCCCATTGCCCAACTCAAGCCAGAGGAAAAAATCATTACTGTTACTCCTCTGGTTCAGGAGTTAACTGTTTAACTGGTTCAGGAGTTAACTGTTTAAGGCGATATCCCACACTGTGAACGGTTTCAATCAAATCTCTGGGTGCGCCAGCTAATCTCAGTTTGCGCCTCAAACTTTTGATGTAAGCGTTGACCGTCTCCTCTTCGGGAGGGTTTTCAAAAGACCAGACGTGCTCGATAATTACACTACGAGTCAGTACCCGCCGACCGTTGCGCAGGAAAAATTCGAGTAAACTATACTCCTTACGGGTAAAGTGGATAAGTTGGTGCTCATAGCTTACTTCATAGGTACTCGGGTCAAGACGCAAATCGCCCCACTGAAGTACTGGTGGTGCGATAGATTGACCTCGGCGCAGCAGAGCCCGAATCCGAGCGAATAATTCTGGTAAGTCAACTGGCTTAACTAGATAATCATCAGCCCCTGCATCTAGACCCTTGACTTTATCATTAGTGTTATCGCGACCCGTCAACATTAGAATCGGGATTTGATTGCCTTGGGCTCGCAATTTTCGACAAACACCAAAGCCATCAAGCTTGGGCAGAGTCAGATCTAGCACCATCAAGTCATAATCAAGCATTTGGGATTGCTGGCAAGCAACTTCCCCATTGGTAACCAGATCAACCACGTAACGTTGGTTGGTGAGGGCTTCGGATAAATTTTCAGCAAGGAGAATATCATCTTCCACTAACAAAATTTTCATTGTAGAAGTAGTTTTTTGTTAAAAATGACTGATAAGAGTACATAGGTAAAGTCTAAAAGAGATTGGAGTGGCGATTCTACGTCAAGACTAACTTATGTTACTATCGTTCCTCTCGTTCCTCCAGTTTCTGCGTAGATCAGCAACAGTAAAGTTGACAGCAGTCACAACCACTGTTCATAATTATCAGGTGGATAAACTTTAGCATTCAAAATAAACCCTTGGCTAACGTTGTTGTAATTGGTGCCCAGTGGGGCGATGAAGGAAAAGGCAAAATAACAGATCTGCTGAGTCGTTCAGCAGATGTAGTCGTCCGTTACCAGGGGGGCGTCAATGCTGGGCATACGGTTGTTGTTCAAGGTCAAACGTTCAAACTGCATCTGATTCCTTCTGGAATTTTGTATCCGGATACAGAGTGTATTATTGGTTCCGGTACAGTTATTGACCCAGAAGTTTTAATTGCCGAACTTGACCAACTTGAAGCACTGGGCATTTCCACTAAAAATCTGCTGATTTCAGACATAGCCCATGTCACGATGCCTTATCATCGATTGATTGACCAAGCATCGGAAGAGCGCCGGGGTAGGCAGAAAATTGGTACCACTGGTCGTGGCATTGGTCCGACCTATGCGGATAAATCAGAGCGTGCTGGTATTCGGATCATTGACCTGATGGATCCGGAAGTATTGGTAGAAAAGTTAACCTGGACGATTAATTATAAGAACGCTATTTTAGAGAAGCTCTATAATCTACCGCCGTTAGACCCAGCAGTTGTGATCAAGCAATACCAGGAGTATGCTGAACGGCTAGGCTCCTATGTGGTCGATAGTTCCTTGAAGATTTATGAGGCGATTGAGCAAAAACGCAATATTCTGTTTGAAGGCGCTCAAGGGACACTGCTAGATTTAGATCATGGGACGTACCCCTATGTAACCTCTTCCAATCCGGTTGCTGGTGGAGCTTGTGTGGGTGCTGGTGTAGGACCGACAATGATTGATCGGGTGATTGGTGTGGCAAAAGCTTACACAACCAGAGTCGGAGAAGGACCGTTTCCCACAGAGATTCACACTCGAGAAGGAGAGTTACTTTGTGAGCTAGGATCAGAATTTGGGACAACCACCGGTCGCCGCCGCCGTTGTGGCTGGTTTGATGCCGTCATTGGTCGCTATGCTGTTCGGATTAATGGTCTTGACTGTCTAGCAATCACCAAACTGGATGTACTCGATACCTTTGAAGAAATTAAGGTGTGCGTCGCCTATGAAATTGACGGTGAAATCAGTCGGGAATTTCCTAGCAGTACTAGCGTGTTTTCCCGATGCCAGCCCGTTTACAAAACCCTATCCGGTTGGCAAACATCTACTGCTGAATGTCGGTCTTTAGAGGATTTACCCACCGAAGCCTTGGATTATCTTAAATTCCTGGCAGAACTGATGAAAGTTCCTATTGCTGTGGTTTCCTTAGGAGCCAGCCGTGACCAGACAATTATTGTGGAAGACCCAATCCACGGTCCAAAGCGAGCACTATTGGATGCTAGCGGTACACCGATAACTTCGGGAGTTTGAGGGGGTCAGGGTGTCAGGGCGTCAAGGCGTCAGTCGGAGAGTTTGAATTTCAGTAGTTTCCGATTCGATTAAAAACCCTGACTCACCATTGAGGTCAGCACCCCCCTCGGTGGCGGAATCGACCGGTAGCTGACCAGTAATCGCCATTAAATTGGCTATATTATCTCGAAGAGTTAAATTCCTAGCGATGAATGTTACTGTAGAATGTCAAAAGCGACCAGAAGGTAGTAAGCCGAGAGCCTTACGCCGTTCTGGCTTGATTCCCACCGTACTTTACGGTCACAATGGTGCAGAATCTGTATCCTTAACTATGACGGCTAAAGCAGCAGAAGACTTGCTTAAAACAGCCTCGGTTAATAATACCCTGATCGAGCTCTCTATTCCTGACCTTTCCTGGAATGGTCCAGTGCTCCTGCGGGAAATACAATCTCATCCTTGGAAAAATTCCCTTTACCACCTCAGTTTTTTTTCGGTGGCTTCTCAAAATAAAGTAGAGGTTGTTGTACCTCTGAAGCTAGTGGGAGAATCCGTGGGAGTTAAGCAAGGTGGAATTTTGCAGCAAAGGCTTACAACAGTGAAAGTGCAATGTCCCCCAGATAAAATTCCCGAAACCATTGATATTGATATATCAAATTTGGAACAGGGTAAGATGTTCTACATTAACGAGTTAGTCTTGCCAGAAGGGATCCAGGTTATGGATGATCCTAAATTAAGTGTTCTTGCTATCACCTCTAAATAAAGCGTTGCACAATACAGGTAAGCATTAAGCTATCAGCCGTTGGCTGATAGCTTACCTTAAAGGGTGCATGTCAGTTTTGTTAATCCCTGATTCAGATCCCCCGTTTCCCTTAATAAGGGGGAATTTTAAATCTAATTCCCCCCTTTTTTAAGGTAGGGCTGTTTCAAAGAAAAATAAGTTAACGAGAAAAGGAGATAGGGGGATAGGGGGAACCCACCCCTAACCCCGACCAGGAGGGGATAGGGAAATAGCTCAAAATTTTCCGAAAAATCCCCAAATTTAGTCATTAAAATCTGACTAATTAGCCGGCTTCAATCAACTCAAATGACTAACAATTCGTGATTCGGCTTTTGAGTATGGTTAGATAAATTTGGCCAAAATCACGACTATTCGCGCTCCTTATTCCCCTCCTGGTCGGGGTTAGGGGTGGGTCCCCATCTCCCCATCTCCCCATCTCCCCATCTCCCCATCTCCCCATCTATTTTTGGCGAGAATGAAACAGCTTTTTTAAGGGGGGTTAGGGGGGATCTATGTACCTAATTACAAAGTTGACATGCTCCCTACCTTAAATCATATTTTGTTAATTGCCGATTGACCACTGATAATTTTCACTAAGAATTTTCAATGTTCAATTTTAAATTGACGAATAATGTTCCATGATAAGTATTGAACCGAAAACAATATCATTACTTTAGAAAGCAATGATAGGTTGGTTATATTTGTCTGATTAAGCCAGGGGAGAGTTAAAATTTCCCTGGATTTTTTGTGAATGATTAGTTGGATTGGAAGAAAATGACAGAAAACTCTCAACAGTCAAGACCTATTGATGTCTTTGGTGTCGGAAATGCTTTAGTCGATATTCTGGCACTGGTGGATGATGATTTTATCCGGGAACATGACCTGAATCGAGGGGCAATGACGTTGATGGATGCCCAAAAGCAGGCTATGATTCTACAGAATCTTGAGCATCAGCATGTGTCTGTGGAACTGAGCTCAGGAGGCTCGGCTGCTAATACTATGATTGCGATCGCTCAAAGTGGTGGTAAAGGCTTCTATTCCGGTAAGGTCTCTAGAGATACCAATGGGGAATTTTACCGACAAGACCTATTGGAGGCAGGGATTCACTTTGATGTGCATCCAGCTGAGCTATCTAGTGGTCCAACTGGTACCTGTGTGGTTCTAACTACGCCTGATGCTGAGCGTACTATGTGTACTCATCTGGGAGTGTCTACTACTTTGGCTCCTACTGATATTGATGTGGAACGACTCAGCCAATGCAAATATAGCTACGTTGAGGGCTATCTCTGGACGGGAGATGACACTCGCAAAGCTTGTATTGAGGCGATGGAACAGTCCAAGCTTAAAGGAGTAAAGAGTGCTTTTACCTTTTCCGACTTCTTTCTAGTAGAGAATTTTGCTGATGATTTCCGTAACTTGATTACAGATTATTGTGATGTGGTCTTCTGTAACGCGGCAGAAGCACGCCACTTCTGTGGAGTGGAATCCTTGTCTGATTGTGCTGGTAAAATAGGCGAGTTAGTGGATACAGCTTTTATCACTGATGGCCCTAATGGTTGTTTAGTGGTGGAAAATAAAACAATTTTCCAGGTGCCTGGATTCCCAGCTAAGGCCGTGGATACGGTAGGAGCTGGTGATGCGTTTGCCGGTGGTGTGTTGTTTGGACTCACCAATGGTTTGACCACTAAGCAAGCGGCACGTTGGGGAAACTATTTTGCTTCAAAAGTAGTACAAGTTCATGGTCCGCGTCTGGAGGGATCTCAGGCTGAGTCGGTCAAGGAAGTTGTTGGTAGCGATTAAGCTATTGTGCAAACGCAGTTTTCAATTGGGTTAGGTACTTTCTTCTTGGGTTTTAGGGAGCAGGGAGTAGGGAGTAGGGAGTAGGGAGTAGGAGTAAGAGTATGGGGAGTGCTAGATCCGGGCGTGGGGAGGGGCGGAGTCGAAAAAAATTCTGTGTACCTCACTCGTGATCAAAATTGCTATATTTAATTCGCAGCTTTTGATCATTTAACTTGCAACTGTTAATTAATTGCTATTTGTTAACAGTTGCAAGTTTACTGTTTATTTAATTAAAGGGTTTCTCATAGTAATAAGGTACACAGGATTTTTTCCTTATGCTCCCCCTATTACCTATTACCCATTACCCATTACCCATCACCATTCCCCATTCCCCATTCCCCATTCCCCAGATAAGCGTACTAATGTTGCTGCATAATTGACATGCTCCCAAGGAAACAGTCTGTCAAGTCGGGCGATCGGGGGAGAAATCCTAGACAAGTGGCGCGGGACAGAAAGTATTAATTGTGAAATTAAGAAGCCCGCGCTGTAACCAAGTTCAGCGCCGGGAGTATGTCACATGCTAAGTATGACCCACTGGCTTTCCGATAATTAGCGATCGCAAAAGCCAACCGCTACCAGTTACCGATACAAAATATTTACGCTCTGCGCACCAGAAGCTGTGTTATGCGTTCGCGTAGCGTGGCCTACGGCCAATCGCTTATTCTCTCGTCGTGGGGATGTGTCTGATGCTACGGTTGATTTGCTTAAAGGTCAACAGGCTGGATTTGAAGGGTTTACAGAAGAGGAACAATCGTTGGTGATTAGGTTGGATACTAGTCAGGATTGGGAATCCCAGTTGTTAAAGTAAGAAGAATGAACAAGGCATCAAGTATCAAGTATCAATTATGAAAGGTTAAGTATCAATTATGAAGGGTTAAGTATCAATTATGAAGTATGAAGGGTAAGAGCATCTCAATTAGGCTTGACACAAGGAGTTAGAAGAATCTAATCTATGGTCAATGAAACTTGAACTGAGAACTTGAATCATGTAATCATGATCCATACTGATAATAAAAATAACAGTCACAAATGGGAGCGATCTGATGTTATCGCTGCCTTGGCTTTAATAGTATCAATTTTGACTTTTGTATTTAGCTCTTCAGGACAGAGAGCACTATGTTCCATTGGACTTGAAAATGAAACCTGTCCTGAAATACCACCTTGTGTTGTGGGTACAGGTGATACTTGTAATTGCGCGGATTTTCAAAGTCAAAGACAAGCTCAATTATTACTGGAAACCTATCCCGGGGATATTCACAACCTTGATGGTGATCAAGACGGTATAGCTTGTGAGAAGCTCTTAAAAATCCAAAACTAAAGATGTACTTGGATGACTTACTTAGGCGTTTGATTGACTTCAGGTTATAGCCAAGGTTCAGAAACACCTGTTACCCAAGAGCTGGCGACCAATGCCAGTCGTTCATCTAGTAGTTTATCGATTACGTGGCCATTCAGGTTCGCTCGCTGTACGTGATTCTTATTCTCACAGGGCTTATCTAAGGATATAGGGGATATAGGGGATGTATTTACAAATTGTTAAGCTGTAGGTGTTGATGCCCTAATGTGTTATAGTTAAGTTGTAAAGAAAAATACAAATATGCGCTTATTATAAAGAAAAAAAGTTATTTATAATAAGGAATCAAGGTCTTCTTTGTGGTATCAAAGGCGAAAAACATCTATCATGCCAAATTTTAGCTAAAATCAGCAATCAGCTATCACGTTCTTGAGGGTTGGGTTGTTCAGGATAACTGATGTACTCCCGTCCCTGAGTTAAATACCTAAGTTTTCCTTGATTAAACAATTGACTATATAGCCCCATTCAGATTAGGACATTCCTAAACTCCGAAACGTAAGTAATCGCTTACTTTTGACTTCTGACTTCGTTCCTTCTGACTTGCGCGTAGCGCTATAAGTACCCTTTCGGGTACTGTCAAGCCTACTGCAACCTTGCGATTATGTACATGGAAAGAACATTCAATTGAGTTCTTGTTAGTAATTAATTGTAAGGATAATGGTTATGTCAGAAACTGAAATAGTTTCCAATCAAAGCAACCAAGCAAAGGAAATAGAACGGGAGGATCAGCAGCTCCATGAAATCACTTCCAGCGAAACTCAATCCCAGTCAATAGATATCGAAGACCAATTTGAGGGAATGATGGGTCGCGGTGAAATCGAACCAGTACCCAAATTCAATAAATCCCGAGCCCTTAATGAGGGTTTTGATTTCCAGGAAAGAATGTTGGTCACAGAGGATATGGAAAATCTTCCAGATGCTGGTGCTGGAGAATTCCAAAGGCCGGAGTCAGTATGTGGTAGTGACGACCGCATCCGCATTTCTTCACTTACTAGTATGCCCTGGCGATGGATTTGCCAGTTAATCATTACCAAAGCTAATGGGAGGCGGTCTCTGTGTACTGGCTGGTTTATTGGACCACGGACAGTAATGACTTCTGGACACTGCGTCTATAGCCATAGTGCTGGTGGTTGGGCCAGGAAAATTGAGGTCTTTCCTGGTATTGATGAAAACGAAGCTCCCTTGGGCTCCCAAGTTAGCACATCCTTCCGCAGTGTAAAAGGCTGGACACAAGAACAAGATGATGATTTCGACTACGGAGCAATTATTCTACCGGATGACACCCTAGGGAACCGAGTCGGCTGGTTCGGATTTGCCAATCTATCCGACGACTTACTCACAAATCTACTGATAAATAACTCTGGCTACGCTGGTGACAAACCATTTGGCACACAATGGTTCAATGCTGGTCGAATTACCAGAATCAGTGGTCGCAAGCTCTCCTATATGCTCGATACCTATGGCGGTCAAAGCGGTAGCCCAGTCTGGCGCTTGCAAGATGGTCAACACCATGTAGTGGGAATTCACGGCTATGGTGGCTGTCCTAACAGTGCTGTCCGCATCACTAAGTCTGTGTTTGATAATATGTCGGCTTGGAAAAATGTCTAATATGTCCGGGACTAATCATCATATCCCTGAGCGGGTAATGGGTAATGGGTAATGGGTAATTGGTAATTGGTAATTGGTAATTGGTCGTTGACGATTCACTATGATTTTATTACCTATTACCAATCCCAAAGGTAAACTAACAAAGGACAAAACTGTCAGATGACTACTAAACTACAAATTCGTTTTAAGTATTTTGGTTTGAGCAGTCTGATTGGATTAAGCCTGCTCTTTTCCGCTTGTAGCGCTCCGCAACCAGACGTTCCATCGGAAAACAATCAGGGTAATAATCCAGATAATAATCCAATAGAAAGGTCAACTGATGAACAAATGATTATCGAAGGTAAAATTGTCGCAGTTATGGAAAGCTTCCCTCTACAGTTAAAGGTAGAGACGAAGTCTGGTTCCTATAGTGTACAACTTCTTTCCGATACCAAAATCACTCGTCAAGGAGAAACTGTTGACCCAGGAAAATTAAGTCCTGATCAGAAGGTTCGGATTAAAGGTCAGAGTTCTGGTTCCAGTAAGTCTGCTATGACTGCTCAAACTATTGAAATCCTTTAGTAAGCTATCAGCGGTCAGCGGTCAGCGGTCAGCTTTGTGGAACAGGCTTCCAGCCTGTGAAGCATCGGTCAGCTATCAGCTGATAACTGTTCGCGTAGCGTGGGCGTAGCGCATAAACTGATAGCTGATAGCTGATAGCTGACAGCTGAATGCTCAGAAATTACCTTTGTTTGTCTAACAATGGAGCTGCCTCTAGCAAAGTTCTAGTGTAAGGATGCTCAGGATTAGTAAACAGGTCATGAGTTGGTTTCTTTTCAACAATCTGACCTTTGTTCATCACAGCGATTCCATCACAGAAAAATCGTGCTACCCAGAGGTCATGAGTAATAAACAAATAGGTAAGATTAAACGCTTCTTTCAACTCCAACATTAATTCTAATACTTGAGTTTGGACACTAGCATCCAGCATACTCACGGGTTCATCACAAATCACCAAACTAGGATGAGTAATCAATGCCCGAGCAATAGCAACCCGTTGTTGTTGTCCTCCAGAAAGGTCAGCGGGATATCGATTGTAGTAATCCTCTACAGGCGTTAATCCTACTCGTTCTAGCATTTCCTTGACCTGGTTTTTTGCTGCTGTTGGATTAGCCGCTAATTTATGAATAAATAACGGATCGGCAATACTTTCTCCCACAGTCATTAAAGGATTAAGACAAGCATGGGGGTCCTGAAATACCATTTGGATTTGACGACGAATCTCTTGTAGGGAATGTCGATTGAGTTTAGCTAAATTTGTGCCTTTAAACTCAACTGTTCCAGCCGTAGGACGAACTAATTGCAAGATAGTGCGAGATAAAGTACTTTTGCCACAACCAGATTCTCCTACTAGTCCTAAAATTTCACCAGGATATAAATCAAAACTGACGTTATCCACAGCTTTGATAACGTTTTTTTCTTGAGATACCAGTTGCTGAATAAAATTGCTTTCTAAGGTATAATATTGCTTGAGATTGGTAACCCGTAGCAAAGGGGTAGGAATGGCAGAGCTGGAATTTCCCTCAGGGTCATGACTGTTATTGTGGTCTTTAACTGCCTGAAGATGTAGTGCCGCTTCTAAGAGCGATCGCGTATAGTCATGGTTAGGTTGCCACAGAATCTGTGCCACTGGCCCAGTTTCCACCATTTTGCCACCATACATGACCGCAATGCGATCGCAATATTCCCCAATCATGGCCAAATCGTGAGAAATCAGTAACAGTGCCATGTCCCGTTCTCGACAAGCCATTGTTAATTCTTCTAATATCTGTGCCTCTACCGTAACATCCAAGCTGGTGGTGGGTTCATCTGCTACAATTAGCTTGGGATTGAGCAACAACGCTAATGCGATCGCAACCCGTTGCCGCATCCCCCCACTAAATTCATGGGGATATTGAGAGAAGCGATTAGCGGGGATTTTCACCGCATCTAGAGCTTCTAATACTTTTGCTCTACTCTCACGTCGTGATAGTTGGGGTTGGTGAGCTTTGAGGGTTTCTAGGCAGTGTTCCCCTATAGTCATTAAAGGGTCAAGGCGAGTCATCGGGTCTTGAAATACTAGCGCTACTGCTTCTCCACGAAACTGGCGCAGCTGTGTAGGGGTTAAGTCAAAAACCGACTTTCCGGCAAACCTTACCTTTCCTTTTACTTGGGACCGTTGCGGTAACAACTGCATGATTGCTCGTCCCAAAGTAGACTTACCGCAGCCTGACTCACCGACTAATCCCAGTCGCTCCCCTGAATCTAGCATGAAGGAAACATCATCTACTGCCCAAGTGGGTTTTTCAAGGGATTGGCTCCTAGGATAGGCCACCTGCAAGTTTTCGACACAAAGTAGCGGTTCACTCATCGATTAAATTTTCCTCTCCTAAGAATATAAAAACTTTGATGGCATAACCATTAAATTTTTATTAAAATTTGTAAATCTAGAGTAATTCCTATCTAAGTCAACTGCTCTGATCGAGTTCATGAGGCCGTCAGTAGGATTGAGCAAAGTTATCCTATAAACATCTTTTTGACATCTTTTTGTCAGGGCATCACCATGGAACCTATAAATCCTCAAGTGTCTAATCACTATCAGCCAGAGTCAAATTCCCAAAACCAGGAAGAAACCAAAGGCAAATCCTCTGCATGGCTACTCACAGTCCTCTTTTTAGTAGGAGGTCTAGCGTTGTTGCAAATCTCGACAATACCAGAACCCCCTGTAGCCCCGACGAAAACTAAACAGATACCACCGCGACCTGTAGAAACTATTCCCCTAACCTTAGGTAAAGGAGTGAAACAGATCCAGTTACTGGGTGAAGTAGAGGCAAGTGAAAAAATCACGATTAAATCTCAGGTGGATGGTGTGATACAACAACTCAAAGTCCGAGAAGGCGATCGCGTTACCCCGGGAATGACCATTGCTATTCTTGATGGTGCTGACCAACAGTTAGCCCTAGCCCAAGCTAAGGCAAGGCTTGCTCAGGAAAAAAGTAATCTGGCTCGATTACAAGTAGGAACCCGTCCAGAAATTCTTGCCCAACGGCAAGCAGAACTGGATGCCGCTAAAGCTCGGGAACAAGAAGCAAAGGACAACCTTGATGGTATGATAGCCGTCCAACCCAATTTAATTGCCCAACGGCAAGCAGAACTGGATGCCGCTAAAGCTCGGGAACAAGAAGCAAAGGACAACCTCAAACGCATTGAAGCCTTAACTCTCGAAGGAGCTCTCTCTCAACGAGCAAAAGTAGAAGCCGAAAAATCGGCTGATGCAGCTACCAGTGAGCGCTTACGGGCTCAAGCTGCCCTAAGTGCAGAACAAACTAAAACCCAGCAAGAGATTGCTGAAGCCAAAAGTACCCTTGATGCCACCATCAGTGAGCGGTTGCGCATAGCAGCTCTGTTAGCGGAAGCCCAAGTCGGACCAACCCAGGAAGAAATTGATGCCCAGAAAGGGGTAGTAGCAGCAGCTCAGGCAGCGGTTGAGCAAGCTCAACTAGCATCAGAACGAGCCACGATTAAAGCGCCTACAGCCGGAGTTGTGCAATCCCGCCAGGTTGACAGGGGGAACTATGTGGAAGGTGGCGATGCCATCATTACCTTGGTCAATAATGCTCAATTCGATATCTTTCTAGAAGTGCCAGAACAGTTTACTAATCAGGTCAAACCAGGGATGTATGTGGAATTAACTGCACCGCGAAGTTTACCTAACTGGCAGCAACGAGCACAGATTACCAGCGTTGTGCCTACAGCCAATGCCAACTCACGGCGACAAATAGTAAGGGTAAATCTCAACAATCCCCCAAAAGACTTATTAGTTGGAATGGGAATTCAAGCCACCTTAGACTTACCCATTGATGTAGATCCCAGTTTTATTATCCCCCGTGATGCCATCATTAAACGAAAAAACCAATCCCTAATATATACCATTTCCCAAGACAAAGCACAACAGTTTACCGTAGAAATACTAGCGGACATGGGGGAAAAAGTCCTGATCACTAATCAACAATTACAAGCCAATCAACCCCTAGTTGTGTCAGGGGGTGAAGGGTTAAAAGATGGTTCACCAGTTAACATTACTAATCCTTAATTCCTAATTATCGGACCTCTTGCAAACCTCAAAAAACTTGTAGCACAGTGCGGAATTCAAAATTCAAAATTCAAAATTCAAAATTATTACATGTTTACTTATTCAAGGTTTAGTATATAAGAGTTTTGCTCTTTTTGAAAAGTATATTGATTTCCGCCGTGCTGTATTAGTCTCTAGAATCCTTCCCGATTCCCGATTCCCGATTCCCAATTCCCGATTCCCGATTCCCGATTCCCGATTCCCGATTCCCGATTCCCGATTCCCGATTCCCAATTCCCGATTCCCGATTCCCGATTCCCTAGTTCCTAAGTTGCCAACTTCGGCCAAATTTGATGAAACTTATCGAAACAGCGGTCCGGTGGCGACATGGCACATTTGTTCTGTTCTGCCTCCTAGCCCTATGTGGCATCTTAGCCCTATTCCAGCTTCCCCTAGAACTTCGACCAGGAGGTGATACTCCAGAAATTACCATTAGCACCTCCTACGCTGGAGCAGGACCGACGGAAGTAGAAGACCTGATTACTAGACCGATCGAAGAAGCCGTCGAAGAAGTCACAGGAGTTAAAGAAATTACCAGTAGCTCTCGCCCTGGACGCAGTCGGATTTCTCTCGAATTCAATTGGGGAACAGATATTGATGCTCGCTTAGTAGATGTCTTGAGCAAATTACAGCGAGTGTCCTCTCTACCCCCAGAAGCGGGAGACCCCTCTGCTGAAGTGGTCAGTGGTGTTAGCCGTCCCATGATGTGGATTGTCCTAATGCCCAAAGAAGGTCATGATTCTGACCCAGACCATTACCGTGACTTGGTTCAAGATGCCATCGTACCCAAGTTACGGCAAGTGGAAGGAGTGGGTCAGATTATTACTCCTGGGGGACGGGAACGGGAAGTGGAGGTGATTGTAGACCCGAAAGCCTTAGCTGACCGCAATCTAACCCTTTCTAATGTCGTGAATACTTTGCGCAATAATAACCGCAATATTCGCGGTGGACCGATGGTAGTGGGAAGACGGGAATACCGAGTCCGCACCGTCAGTCGCTCTGAGGATGTGAAGGAGTTGGAAGGGTTTGTGTTGCGCCGAGACCAATCAGGAACTGTCTATTTGGGGGATGTAGCTGATGTCCGCATTGGTCGCAAGCTAGAAAGTACGGTTCTTGTAGCAAATGACCAACCAACCGCTGGCATTGGTATCGAAAGACGAATTGGTAGCAATGTCCCAGAAATATCTAAGGGGGTCAGAGCAGTACTCAAGGAAATGGAAGCCCAACTGGAACAGCAAGGAGAAGGTGTCGAGTTTTTAATTAACTACGACGAGAATGGCTATATTAACCAATCTATTGCCTTAGTGCAGCAAAATTTGATCATGGGTGCGATACTAGCATCCCTAGTGTTGCTGCTGTTTCTCGGGTCATTGCGCACCGTAGCAGTAATTGCCCTAACTATTCCGACTACTATTATTACCGTCTTTATTGTCTTAGCCTTGCTAGGTCGCTCTCTGAATGTGATCAGTCTGGCAGGATTAGCCTTTGCTGTCGGAATGGTGGTGGATAATGCCATTGTGGTGCTAGAAAATATCTTCACCCACATGCAACGGGGAAAAAATCCGATCCGAGCTGCTATTGACGGCACTCAAGAAGTGTGGTCAGCCATGCTAGCCTCTACTCTGACTACCGTAGCAGTATTTGCTCCCATTGTTTTAGTCACAGGGGAGGCAGGACAGCTCTTCTTTGATATTGGTATTGCTCTATCGACATCGGTATTGTTTTCGCTGTTTGCAGCTCTGACCCTAGTGCCTATGCTATCGGGACTGTTTCTTAATCAAGCGGAGGCGCAACAGATTTTGCAGGGGATGGGGGATTTAGGCAGCCAAGGTTTAGACCCAAAACCATTGCGCCCAAAGCAGCGAAATAGAGGAGCAAAAATCCAAAATGTCCTGGTGCTAGCTGTAGCTAAAACTTCAGCAGTATTTAGAGTATGGCAAGGCAAGCTAGAGAGATTGTTATTAAAAACCGTGCGTTGGTCTGTTGGTGGCAAACGGATCGGAAGGCGTTTGGCTGTGTTGTTGATTCCTGTAGTATTGCTCTTTGTCAGTATTCGGTTACTCCCCCCCATGGATTACCTACCAGAAGGGAACCGTAATTTAATTATGTGGTTAACGGAACCCTTTCCAGGCACCAGTATTCCAGAATTCCTACGGCTATCCCAACCGGCCAGAAAGTTCTTGGCACAGCAGCCGGAAATTGACCGAACCTTGGTATTAGCACGCTCCGGACGCAACGCGATTTTAGTCCGTCTCAAGCCAGAGTTAGCTACCGCTAGGAATCTCGATGACATGGTGAATCGGATGGGAAAGGTAAAGTCTAATTTCCCTGGTTATCGCTTTGTGGTTGCCAGGCGCATTCCCATTTTTCGTAATCCAGGCAAGTCCTATACGGTGCGTGTGGTAGGACAAGACCTGGATCAATTAAACCAGTGGGGTCAGGATATTACTAAGCAATTGCGCCAACTGGACGGTGTGCGCAATGCTCGTTCGAGTTTTGTTACTGGTGCCCCAGAATTACAAGTCATTCCCAATCGGGTGCGACTGGCAGAAGTGGGCTTGTCAGAAGCTGAGTTAGGGAGAATGGTTGAAGCTGCTCTCGGTGGGATTAAAGCCTCAGAATTTGTGGATGGTAAACGGGAACTGGATGTGACCGTTGAATTACAACATACTGTTGTCAAAACCCCAGAGCAGTTGCGTCAGTTAGTGATCTATACTCCCAATGGTCAGCAAGTACAATTGGCTGATGTGGCTGAAGTACTAGATACCACTGGACCCGATACCATTAACCGAGTAGATTTACAGCGTTCTATTACCCTAACCGTTAGTGTCGAGCGCTCAGCTCCCTTAGGAAAACTAGTTCAACAGACAGAGCAGCAAATTCTCAAACCCTTCCGGAAAACCCTACCTGCTGGCTATCGTGTCGAGTTAGCTGGTTCAGCAGATTTGCTATCAGAAACATTAGTTCAGTTGGGGTCAATCTTTCTTCTGTCTTTACTGATTACCTATCTGCTGCTAGTAGCACTCTACCGTTCTTTTCTCTATCCGATAGTAATTATGGCAACCGTACCGATAGGATTAACCGGAGCCTTGTTGAGTTTGGTGATAGTGAACAGAATTCCTGGTGTAGTGGTACCGCTGGATATGATTACCGGGTTGGGATTTGTGATTCTGACTGGAGTTGTGGTGAATAATGCCATCCTTTTGGTAGACCGAGCTTTGCAATTACAGCGAGAAGGGATAGATTACGATACATCCTTGTATAGAGCTGTATGCGATCGCTTACGACCAATATTCATGTCTGCTGGAACTACAGTACTGGGAATGTTACCGTTAGCAGCAATACCAGGAAAAGGAGCTGAATTATATCAAGGATTAGGGATTACCTTGACTGGAGGATTAGCTTTGTCTACATTACTGACACCTACAGTAGTTCCAGCATTGATGGGAT
This sequence comes from Moorena sp. SIO4A1, assembly GCF_010672065.1. Taxonomy (NCBI): domain Bacteria; kingdom Bacillati; phylum Cyanobacteriota; class Cyanophyceae; order Coleofasciculales; family Coleofasciculaceae; genus Moorena; species Moorena sp. SIO4A1. The sequence goes on from NZ_JAAHHX010000009.1 coordinate 142,663, forward strand.
TATTAGCAGACTTTAGGGGTCAAAAGCTGAAACCTTCTGATATTAATAAGAAAGAAAAATCCCGTGAAATGGTTAGAGTGGATTAATCCGGTTAGTCGGGAATATCAAGGTTGAAGGTTGAAGGTTGAAGGTTGAAGGTTGAAGGTTGAAGGTTTAAAGTTGAAGGCTGAAGGTTGTTTGGTTGGGGTGCATCTGACTGTCTTGATGGAAAGCGCGGTCTTGGGGAGGCAGTTGCTTAATAATGGAATAATTTTAAGAGTTTTGTGGAATAGGCATCTTGCCTGTGGCTGATCTGGTGGAATGGGCATCTTGCCTGTGGTTGATCTGGTGGAATAGGCATCTTGCCTGTGGTTGATCTAGTGGAATAGGCATCTTGCCTGTGGTTGATCTGGTGGAATAGGCATCTTGCCTGTGGTTGATCTTTTTGGGCGGGCAGGATGCCCGCTCTACGAATATTCAAAAGAAGATTCAGCAACGCTCATCTACCCATATCCCTATCTCTCCATCTATACTTTTAGAAAGTTAAAGCCCTACCAAATTTGATTTGGAGGCAAAATAAACTTAACTGCATCAGTTCTGTTGGAACCAGAGTATTAAGTTGTATTGTTGATAGGTAGAGAGCTATAGATGAATGCTGGAAATACCCCTGGTTATCTCCTCAAGCAGATAGAGTCAGCACTGTGTAGTGCTTTCCCTAGTAAAACTAAATTAGAAATGATGCTACGACATCAATTCAGTCAAAATCTGGAAGAAATTGCTGGTGGGGAAAATTTGACTGAAATTGTTTACAAAGTAGTAGACTATTTCAATAGTAGCAATAGTTTAGAAAAATTACTTAAGAAAGCACTTAACGAAAATCCCAATAATGCTAGCTTAAAGGCAATCAAGGAAAAATTTGAAATTACGACTAGTTTAGTCAACCTATTGCTTCCTTTAGAAAAACAAATAATCAAGCCAATGCAACAGGCTTATAGCGCTTGTTGTTACGATAAATTAGGGGATAATCGGAAATATGAAATCCCTGATAATTTAAATGATATTCTAGATAATTTAGATAATATACCAATCCTATATGAGATTAGAGAAAGCTTCATAAGTACTTAAATCAGGCATAGTGAATAAATGATACTCAATAAATAATTCAAAGAGTTTCTTTGTAATGGTAAAAGAGCGACACCGTGAATGGATATGGCGTAAAATTTGTTTGATTTGCCCCCAAATATTTTCAATGGGATTTTCTTCTGGTGCATAGGGAGCAAATCTTAGACAGTGCACTTCTTTTTGAACACCATGATTAACGATGGAAAGAAAATCCCGAAACTCTTGAGAACGGTGATAACTAGCTCCATCCCAGACTATAACAATTTTTTTCCCTGGGCTTTGAGCTTGCAAATAGTTGATAAAATCGATAGTATTGGAACTGTTAGCTTTGGAATATTTTCTAAGTAATAACTCTCCACTTATACAATCTAAGGCTCCATAATAAGTTTGATAATCTTGATAGTTGTCCACATTAATTTCTCTTCTAAGCTTGCGGTTACCCCATCCATAACCACAAATCTCTCCAGCTTTCACATGAGATTCATCTAGAGCGAACACCCTGATTTATCCATTTTTAATGTCTTTTTCATGGGTGATAAACCAATCGGCGATCATCTGGTTGTGTTCCTCCACCACAGAGCTATTGTATCTGGGACTTTTTTTTTACCTTTATGCCAACTCATCCCAGCTTTTTTGAGTAATTCGTAATAGCTTTGTAATGAGCAATACACTACACCATAACTCTGTTCGATGTAGTCCATTACCTCCCATACACTCGTTTGGGTTTTAGATTTAATCCACTGGATTACTTCTGTTAACTGTGAGTGCTTTAAATATCCTGAACTCCCTTTATAGGCTAGTTCTAAACCTTTTACTCCTTGCTCACGATAGCGACGTTCCCAACGACTTATATAGCTTGAATGAACTCCCAATACTGGTTTAATTTCCCGATGCTTGAGACCTTGAAGGCGCATCTTTACCGCTATTGCTCGTTTGAGTTCTCTGGGATCCCGATTACTGGCAATTAATTCTTCCAGGGTCATAATATTAATATATTTTCATTACACCAATACAGTTTAAATTATAACCTATTACAGCACGGTTTTCTCCAAAATCATTTAAGAGTAGTATATACCTCAACAAAATGATAATGAAAAACCTCTTATAGAATTTGTTGCTCGTTTATTAATAACTGGACATATTCCCAAACCAATTGCTGAAAAACTCAAGCAATGGTTAGAATAAAACGATTCTGCTGCTCAATGGGAACGTCTAATCAAAACCCTGGAATTTCAACGCTAATGAGTATGTTAAGTAATGCTGGTATTGCTTGCATTCAACATTTCATCTTGCGTATAATTCTATTCTGTAGTGGACACATTCCGTGGAACTACGCTCGTTTCTTAGACTACGCAACTGATCGTGTTTTTTTGCAAAAGGTTGGCGGTGGCTACATGTTTGTCCATCGGGTGCTACTAGAGCATTTTGCTACCTTGGAACCATGGGAACTAGAATAACGGGGAGTCGATTGCTACCATATCAAATAGAAACCTGATAAAGTCTATGACTCTAGCAATTGCCCTTGAACCCGCACCTATAGAGACAGATGCCTATGGTGTTGTACGAGTTGCCAAAACTCGCGTCACCCTAGATACTCTTGTGACTGCTTTTCTTGAGGGATGCACGCCAGAGGAAATCGCAGAGCAATATCCATCGCTACAACTACCAGATATATACTTGGTTATCGGTTACTACCTCAGACATCGAGATGAGGTTGATACCTATCTGGTAGAACGTAAACGTCAGAGAGATGCAATTCAGCAGGAGGCTGAACAACGCTTTCATCCCATTGGAATACGCGATCGCTTACTAGCTAGACAAGTAAGATTTCTACCTCTACGGTAAATAGGAGTAGTTGCTGCTACCATTACCGTTAAATTACTCAAGTTTCCGAACGGAACGGAGGTGCTAAAATCTCCAATTGTGCGGAGTGACGTGCAGCTTAGCTGGGTTTTTATAGCGTTTTTCATAGCTATGAGGTACACATTATTTTTTACCACTTCCCTGCTCCCTGCTCCCTGCTCCCTGCTCCCTAAAACCCAGAGATTTGTACCTCATGGGTTAAGACTTGCTATAGCCTAAAGACTGGGTATTTTTCTTAACTAGAATAGAAGAAACTCTTTTGTGCGGGAAGTAGAGATCGCCATGAAAGTAGCCACCACAGCTGTTGAAACCAATCCTATTGTGTTGAGGATGCCCCCGGCATGGGCTATGGATGATGACCAATTTTTTGAGTTTTGTCAGATTAATCGAGATTTACGAATTGAGCGCACATTAGACGGAGAAATAATTGTTATGCCCCCCACAGGAGGTGAAACATCTCAAAAAAATTCCAACATTAATTTTCAGCTACAGTTGTGGAATCGCCAAACAAAGCTAGGCAAGGTATTTGATTCTTCTGGTGGATTTAAGCTGCCCAATGGTGCAGAACGTTCCCCTGATGCTTCTTGGGTCAAAAAAGACAGGTGGGAAGCCCTAACGCCTCAACAAAGGAAAAAGTTTATTCCTCTGTGCCCAGATTTTGTGATTGAGTTGCGCTCTCCCAGTGATAGGGTGAAGAGTCTTAAGGAAAAGATGGAAGAGTACAGGTCAAATGGCGCTCTGTTGGGGTGGTTGATTGAGCCAAATAGTCGTCAAGTATATATTTACCGTCCTGGGGTAGAAGTGGAGCAGTTGGACAATCCAGCTACAGTGAAGGGGGATGAATCAGTACTGCCTGGTTTTGTCATGGTCATGGAAGAAGTTTGGGAAGGCTGAACAACGCTTTAATCCAATTGGAATACGCGATCGCTGAAAGCGGGACGCGCGTCCATCGCCTAATAGCTAGGCGCAATCAATCCGGCGTTGCTGAATTAAGGAATGAATGCGGGATCATCTGGTTTTGGTCAAGCCCCCGTGGGTCCCCCAAATTTGGGGGACTTTGAAAGTCTTGTTCCCCCCAAAATTGGGGGGCTAGGGGGGCTTGACCATACCCATAATCAGCAACGCAATCAATCCAGGTAATCCCAAATGGCTCGATTCCTGGCAGATGAAAATTTTAATACCAAAAGATTAGTTGCTTAATCGATAATGGGTAATGGGTAACTGACCTAACTGTACCTGAGATGATTCCTTAGAGGATATCTGAAAAGTTTTTTTATACTGAATTTTGCCCCCCTAGCCCCCCAACTTTGGGGGGAACAAGAGTCAATTGGCTTCAGTCCCCCAAAATTGGGGGACCCACGGGGGCTTGGATGTAGCAAATGAGACTTCTCAGACAACCTCTTAGAAAAATTGTGTAGGTTAAACATGTATTCAGTAGAGTCATCATGTTCTACCAACTCCTCACCTGGATCATAGCCCTAGCCCTAACCCTCTCCACTGCCTTACTACCCATTGCTCCCGCCTCGGCTAACCCAGTCCAAACCGAGAATGTCGAGGTGCAATTAATCAGCGAAGTCATCAACATTCAACCTGGAACCCCCTTCTGGGTAGGACTACACTTCAACATCAATCCTGGCTGGCACACCTATTGGCGAAACCCTGGTGACTCGGGTCTTGGAGCTACCCTTAACTGGACCCTACCCCCCGGCTTTGAAGTGGGAGACATCGTTTGGCCCTATCCCCAGCGGCTACCCCTTGAGCCATTAATGAACTTTGGCTATGAAGAAGACGTTACCCTACTCAGCCAAATCACACCCCCAGCCAACCTAGCTACTCCCGATTCTCTCCAACTCCGAGTAAAAGCTGATTGGCTGGTCTGTAAAGTAAACTGTATTCCCGAAGAAGGCACCCTTAACCTCACCTTACCAATTACCTCTAGACCTCCCTTAGTCAACCAACAGTGGACACAGGTATTTGAGCAAGCCCGTCAAGCTCTACCCAAACCCTCCCCATGGAAAGTCACGGTCACTATCGAACCACAAGACTTAACCCTGCAAGTAGAAGCCCCCGAAATGGAAGAGGCTCAAATCCAAGAGGTGACCTTTTTCCCACATCAAGACGGTATCATTAGCAACCCAGCGCCCCAAAACGCAGAACTTAATCAAGATGGAATCAGCTTGCGATTGCAGCGAGGCTATCTTAGGAAACTCGACCCCATCACTGGAGTGCTAGTAATTCGAGAATCCCTAGACAACCAATCCGTAGTCCAAGCCTTCACCATTGAAGCCGCAGTAAGCAATGAAATAGGCAAAACCGCCCCAACCCCAACCCAACCCCGATGGGAAGTGCTGCTGCTAGCACTACTCGGAGGCATAATCCTCAACCTGATGCCCTGTGTCTTCCCAGTGCTATCCCTCAAAGCACTCAACATAGTCCAAAAATCCCAGAAAAGTCCCAAGCAAGTGAGACGGCATGCGATCGCATTCACCGCAGGCATTCTCGTCAGTTTTACCGTAGTCGCCAGTGTGCTATTAATTTTGCGATCGCTAGGGCAACAAATCGGCTGGGGATTCCAGCTACAATCCCCCGTTTTCGTTACCTTAATGGCATATCTAATGTTTGCCGTTGGCTTAAGTCTATCGGGAGTCTTTATCTTCGGTGCTTCCATCATGGGAATTGGGCAACGATTAACCACTCGCTCAGGATACATCGGGGAATTTTTCACAGGAGTCTTTGCCACCGTAGTCGCCACTCCCTGCACCGCACCATTCATGGCAACCGCCCTGGGAGTAGCCCTGACCCAATCCGTACCGATAGCGATCGCAATCTTTGAAATGCTCGGTCTTGGGCTAGCCCTGCCCTACCTAGCCATTAGCTTCACCCCAGGATTGCAGCGTATTTTACCCAAACCAGGACCATGGATGGAAACCTTTCAACAGCTTCTGGCATTCCCCATGTACGCCGCCACTGCCTGGTTAATCTGGGTATTAGCCCAGCAAACTGGAACCAACGGTTTAGCAGCCGCTCTAGCAGGGCTAATCCTAATTGCCTTTGCCACTTGGCTGCACCAAAAAACCCGCCTACTCCCCCCTCTAGGAAAGCATCTTGGCTCAATCTGCGCCTTAGTCGCCCTAGGATTTTCCCTGAGCTTAGCCCAAGTTTCCAGCACCACTCCTACTCCACTGACCCATAATCAAAATCAGGGCATCAAATGGCAAGCCTATACAGCTAAACGACTAGTTAAACTAAGGCAATCAGGAAGCCCAGTATTCCTGAATTTCTCAGCCTCCTGGTGCATTACCTGTCTAGTTAATGAGCGTGTCGCCCTCAACCAGCCAGAAACCATAGCCGCCTTTGAGTCTAAAAAAATTGCCCTACTCAAAGCCGACTGGACTAATCGTGACCCAGCCATCACCAAAGCTCTAGAATCCTTCGGACGCAGTGGCGTACCCCTTTATGTATTGTATCCAGGAGACTCAGAATTCACCAAGCCCATTATACTACCTCAGATTCTATCCCCAGATCAAGTTCAACGTGCCATCAAAAATCTCTAAAATTTAGGTATAATGTAGGTGAATGGAAAAGAGAAAGTAACAAATAACAATCAACAAATAATAATCAACAAATAATAATCAACAATAAAAAATGATGAAAAACTTTCTCAAAATAAACGGTAACAAACTTACCACCAGTGGATTGTTAACCCTAGCCCTAATTATCACCTCATGCCAGAATACTCCCGTCACTAAAGATTCCAACACTACAAGTCCAGCATCCACCGCAATTGCAGCATCATCACCATTACAGATTGATCAAAAAGCACCAGAATTCACTGGAGTTGACAGCAACAATACCACCCACAAGCTCAGTGATTTTAAAGGCAAAGTCGTAGTATTGGAATGGACTAATCACCAATGTCCCTTTGTCCGCAAACATTACAACAGTGGTAACATGCAGAAACTTCAGAAAGAAGCCACCAGCAAGGGAGTAGTGTGGTTATCAATTATCTCCTCAGCTCCAGGACAGCAAGGTCATGTCACCCCTCAAAAAGCCAATGAATTGATTCAAAGCAGTAGCGCTAATCCCACAGCAGTAATTATAGACTCCGAAGGCACCATTGGTCGTCTATATCAAGCTCGCACCACACCCCATATGTATGTTATTGATACTGATGGAGTCTTGAAATACATGGGAGCAATTGATAATAAACCCTCAGCTAATCCAGCGGATGTAGAAACTGCTACCAATTATGTCCAAGCTGCTTTGAATAGTGTTATCAATAATAAACCTGTGGAAAAAACAGTCACTCAGCCTTACGGTTGCTCGGTGAAATATAATAGTTAAAGGTGTAAGCAATTAGCAATCAGCAATCAGCAATCAGCATATCCTTAGATGGTCAAATCCCCAGACTTTCTATTATCATTAATCTCGAACTCTTAAATTCTACCAAACGAAGTTTATTTTAAGCTGACAACTGACAGCTGATAGCTTATAGCTTACATATTAGCTGTATCTCTAACAACTTGTAAAAATTGCTCAAGAGTAGGACAAGGATTAGTAATACGCCATGGGATGGCTAAAACAATTCAAGATCGTCATATTTGGGTACAAGTAGCACGAGGTCAGGTTAAGTTAGATAATTACTTGCTACAAGCTGGTGATGGTGCTGCTATTTCTCAAGCAGAATCTGTGATGTTAGTGGGTCAAGAGCAAGCAGAGGTGTTGCTGTTTGATTTGGCCTTGAGCATCTGTAAATCTGAAGTTACCCGTTTCCCAGTCCCAGTTTATTGTAAGCATTCAGTTATCAACTCCTCTATCAAATACTCATAAGTATAGCGCTACGCGCAAGGCATGCATGCAAAAGGCATGCATGCAAAAGTTTACTATAATAGCTTTTCATATTGTATCAATGTCAAACACCTTAATGCGTAGTGCTATAACCTTTTGAATCAAGCAATTGAATCAAGGAAAACTTAGGCATTTTCATGAAGGTCAAGAGTAGATGAATAGTGCTGGAAACCCCTCACGAAACTAATAGCTAAAAAATTTTGTAATTAATTATTTTCAATTAACCCTCAGCAAACCCCACTGGTTTAAGACACTGGTGGGGTGAATTTGTTATTGGTGATTGGTGATTTACGAAATATCATTTGATGTTTCGTTTCAGCTGCGTAAGTCCTAGGCAGGAGTATTATGGTTGTTCTTGAGATTGTTGCAGCCACCCTTGGCAGTACTGAATCAGGGTCTGAATGCGATCGCATACTCCCTTCTGCCTTAATTTGGCTGTCTCAGCACTCCGGGATGCCTGCAGAAGCATCAGGTCATTTTCCAATAATCGGATCTGTTTGTGAATTTCGGTTTTTAGGGACTGCCATCGAGAGACATAATCGAGAGGTATGTCTTCGACACTAATACTAGCGATCTGAGTGATGAACAGCCCCTTTAGTGCTTGAAACTGCTGCTGATTTGCTGATCGGGCCACATCATCAGCGCCAAATTTGTAGTACATTTGTTCTAGGGCTTGTTGGAATTCTCGTAATGGTTGATTATGTGATTGAGATAACATTGTGAGCCCTATTAGCGTAAAATTATAAATGTAAAGAATTTTTTCTTTTTAAACAGGACTTACGCAAATGCTCCCTAAATCTCCCAATTCTGGGGGACTTTGACATCATTACCCCCCAAAATTGGGGGGCAGGGGGGCAAAACCAACTAAACTTCGTAAGTCCTATTAAAGACAAGGTAGTTACCAAAACAACAATTTGGCTCTGCCACTTAAATATTGAAGCAAGCTTCCATCTCTTTAAACTTGAGGATCCGGACAGCATTCTGGCTTGACGAAAAAGGAGGGTGAGAGGAAGCTTTACTTACAGTGATTGCTTACTCAGAAGGGTTTGGCTGCATGGATAGGCTTGCCGCCCTTCTGAGTCAGTACTCATTTTGCTAGATTTCGGTTTTCCTCGACTCCAGTATCTATTTTTTTCTCTGAGGGGCAAATAATTATGGACGCGATCGCCACCTACTCTATTCTGAATTTTAACGTTGAGATTCCTGACTGGCTGCAATATTGCTTAAAAGCCGCTTCATCAGCGGCAGAGGAACCAGTCGGTGATCATACTTTGTTAATCGCTGAGGCATTTAAATTTGCTTACCAACTCCATGAAGGTCAGTACCGCAAATCTGGAGAGCCTTACATTGCCCATCCGATTGCAGTGGCTGATCTATTAAGGGATTTGGGCGGCAACTCTACTATGATAGCGGCTGGATTCCTGCATGATGTAGTTGAAGATACGGAAATTACTCCAGAAGAAATAGAATCCCGGTTCGGAGTGGAGGTACGAAATTTAGTAGAAGGGGTAACCAAACTATCTAAATTCAACTTCTCCAGTAAAACTGAGCGTCAAGCGGAGAACTTCCGCCGGATGTTCCTCGCCATGGCAGCAGATATCAGGGTAATCGTTGTCAAACTGGCAGATCGATTACATAATATGCGGACCTTGGAATACTTGAAGCCAGAAAAACAGGTTCAGATTGCCCAAGAAACCCGAGATATCTTTGCCCCCCTAGCCAATCGGTTAGGAATTGGTCGCTTTAAATGGGAACTAGAAGATTTAGCCTTTAAGTATCTCGAAACAAGTGCTTATCGGGAAATTCAGTCATTGGTATCAGAAAGACGCTCAGACCGGGAACAGCGCCTGAAGGAAGTCTCAGAACTTTTGCGAGAGCGGATTCATAAAACCGGTGTTCATTGCGTTGATATTAGTAGTCGCCCCAAGCACCTGTATGGGATATATCAGAAAATGCAGCGCCAGAACAAGGGGTTTCATGAAATCTATGATATTGCTGCCATGCGGGTGATTGTGGAAAGCAAAGAGGAATGCTACCGAGCCTTAGCCGTTGTTCATGATCTGTTCAGACCAATTCCAGGTCGGTTTAAAGATTATATTGGTTTACCCAAACCCAATCGCTATCAATCCCTCCATACCGGAGTGATTGGGTTTAATGGTCGCCCGATCGAAGTCCAAATTCGCACCCTGGAAATGCACCATGTGGCGGAATGGGGTATTGCTGCTCACTGGAAGTATAAGGAAACCGGTGGCTCTAATACTACCAAATTCACGGCTGATGATGAAAAGCTGACTTGGCTGCGGCAGTTATTGGAATGGCAGAAAGACCTGAAAGATGCTCAGGAATACATGGAAAACATCAAAGATAACTTATTTGATGAAGATGTCTATGTATTTACACCAGATGGTGACGTAGTCGCTTTGAGTCGGGGAGCAACCGCCGTAGACTTCGCCTATCGGATTCATACCGAGGTGGGAAACCATTGTGCTGGTGTACGAGTTAATGGTGAGTGGCGGGTACTCGATTGTCCTCTAAAGAATGGGGATATTGTAGAAATTATCACCACCAAAAACGCTCACCCTAGTCTAGATTGGCTCAACTTTGTGGTAACAGCCAGTGCCAGAAATCGTATTCGGCAATGGTTTAAGCGATCGCATCGGGAAGAAAATGTGGCTCGGGGTCGGGAACTCTTAGAGAAGGAACTTGGGAAAAAAGGATTTGAAGCCTTGCTCAAATCAGCACCAATGCAAATTGTGGCGGAGCGCTGTAACTACCACAAAGTAGAGGATTTACTGGCTGGTCTGGGTCACGGTGCAGTGACACTCAACTTTGTAGTGAAACGACTACGGGAAGAACTACACGCTGGTTTAGACAATGAGCCAGGAGAAAGTGAAGTGGTTCAAGAGTATTCTAGCTCTACCCCCATTCATCCCCAATCCCAACTTCCTGCTAAGACACATCCTATTGCTGGTGTAGAAGGACTACTGTATCGCCTTGCTGCATGTTGTAACCCCTTACCGGGAGAATCCATTATTGGGGTAGTCACTCGCACTAAGGGGATTTCCATTCATCGGCAAGGATGTGTGAATGTGGAAAATGTTTTAGGAGAAAGACTAGTACCGGTCAGCTGGAATCCCACTGATATCGATAACGGACGTCCCCAAACCTACCCGGTGAATGTGCAAATTGAAGTGATTGACCGGGTTGGTGTCTTCAAAGACATTCTGTCTCGCTTAAGTGACCAAAACATTAATGTCCGTAAAGCTCAAGTCAAAACTCAGTATGGCAGACCAGCTCTAATTGACCTGTGTATTGATATTCTCGATCACCAACAACTAAACTGCAGCTTTGCCAAAATTCAACAAATGAGCGATGTGTTAAATATCCGACGTGTTTCCCAGGTGGAGGAATGTAATTGAAGGTAAGAAGGTTAGGAGGTTGAACGCGAACGCGTTGCCTTTTGGCCAAGGTTAGGAGGTTGAAAGTTAGAAGGTTGAAAGTTAGAAGGTTAAGACTTAACAGTCAAGATTCAACCAACAGTCAAGATTCAACCAACAGTCAAGATTCAACCAACAGTCAAAATTCAACAGATAACACTCAAACAGTCAAGATTCAACAAACAACTTGTTTTTCTTCTGAACGTCGTCTAGGCACCTCATAGGTGAAGAAATCATAGGCTAAGATGGTATTTGGGAAAATTGCCCGTGCTTCTTGAAGCAAATCATCTAACCTAAGGGGGTTTCCTGGAGCATAACGAGGACTGAAATGGGTCATAATTAGCTGTTTGACCCCTGCACCAAGGGCAACTTGGGCTGCCATGGTAGAGGTAGAATGTAAGCGCTCAATAGCCATCTGAGCGTCTTGATGGGCAAAAGTAGCTTCGTGAATCAAAACATCCCCATCCTTTGCCAGTTCAATGGCCTGCTCACAGAAGATAGTATCGGTACAATACACTACTTTACGACCAGTTTCGGGTGCTCCACACAAGTCAATGCCCTTAATCTCACGCCCATTAGGTAGGGTAATCGTTTCTCCCCGTTTGAGTTTACCGTAAAGAGGACCAGACGGAATTCCTAATGCGATCGCTTTTTCTACATTAAACCTGCCCGGTCGGTCTTTTTCACATATTCGATAGCCAAAGGCTGGCACACGATGCTCCAGGGGTAGACAGCTAACGGTAAATTCCTGGTCTTCGTAGAGTAAACCAGGTTTTACGGTGTGAACCTTAAAGGGGAATGCCAAATGGGTGCGAGAGTATTTTAGGCAAGCTTGGAGATAACTATCTAAACCCGGTGGTCCATAAATATCAACCCTGTCGATGTTTCCCGCTAAGCCACAGCTTGCCAACAGACCTGGGATACCAAAAATATGGTCGCCATGGAGGTGGGTAATGAACATTCGTCTGATCTGGCTGGTTTTCAGGTCACTCCGCAAAAGTTGATGCTGAGTACCTTCGCCACAGTCAAACAGCCAGACTTCTGCACGCTGAGGTAAGCGCAGCGCTACACTGGACACATTGCGCGATCGCGTTGGGACTCCGGAGCTAGTTCCTAAAAATGTAATTTCCACGCAGCCTGTTTTTGAATCTTCTTGTATATATAGTACACAGCCTGAGTCTGATCATGCTCAATGTGCAAAGCCTGTGAACGTATTTAGGGAATAGGGAATAGGGAATAGGGAATAGGGAATAGGGAATAGGGAATAGGGAATAGGGAATAGGGAATAGGGAATAGGGAATAGGGAATAGGGAATAGGGAATAAGCAACAGGCAACAGGGAAGTGGGAAAAAATCCTGTGTACCTTATAGTTATTAAAAACGCTGTATTTAGGCTATATTAGCAAATCAACCAACAAATCAAAAAATAAATTTAGTTTTAACCATTGGCACTACGATACTATTGTTGTTACTGTTGTGTTCTGGAGATATAATTACAAATAGACCGGGAGTGATGGATATATTGTCATTTATTTGGTAGCGATAAAAGGTCTCTAAGTGATAAGATACATCCGAATCTTGACGACTGTTAATATCATTTTCAGCTAGTCTAGGGGGCATTCCAAACACGAAACCTAATTCATTGCCTTCTTTGCCTAAATCGGGAAATGCCATAGTTATCGCCCAAGTCCAGATATCAGCTTTAGCCCCCTTTGAGCCATCAAAACCACTTTGGCGGGGAGAGGATTCGGCGTTGGCATTGATATAACTAAGCCAACCCCCAAGGGCAAAACCAGGACTAAATCGATATCTCGCTTGTAAACCAAACCCATTAGCCGAGGTAGCGGTTTGATCACCAAAGGGTGCTTGGGAAAATTGACTGCCAGTACTGCCAGTTACATCAATCCCTGAGTTTGGTTCAGGAGAATAGTAATGGACATAATTTAATCCAATACCTAAACGCTGATTTGGTGTTAAGGTTAGCTGAGTGAAAGCACCAAATTGACCATTAAATAGCCCATTACCTTCGGTGGGATTAGAGATACTAGCGGCACTACCTAAATAAGCTACACTGATTCTAATTGAGTCATTAAATTGATAACGAATAGCAGCGCCACCACCTTCAGTTAGGCGATAAAGGGGGTTATGTACTCCAAAACGGGAGAGGGCTGAGACGGGATTGAGGGGGTCTGTAATCTCATCGGCTGAGAGACCGGCTGCTGCAATATGAGCTTGAATGCGATCGCTAATCGGGAATCGATAATATAGTTCGGTTAAGACAAAGTCTTGATCAGTATTTGTGTCAAAGTCATAGAGAGTCATGTCTGTGCCATCGAGGGGGTTATTCAATTCGGGCACGTTGGTAGCGTCGATTCTAGTGCGTAACAGGTCTTTACCGGTAAAACTGGTATCAAAGGATAATAGGGCTTGACCTGTGAATGTAGTGGTGAGACTATCGTCTTGAGTTGGGCTACTGCAACAAGGGGCAGCTTTATTATCAGTGAAGTAGTCAATTAGGATAAAGTCTACTTCGCCATTGAGCTTAGTCGTGGTGGAAAACTCAGTAATTTCGACTTCAGCAGTACGAGCGGTGACAGCATCGAGGTTACCACGCAGTCGAGCTAGTTCGAGGGTAAACTCTCCTTGCAAACCCTTGATTGCTTCTAGATCTTCTTTAAAGTAGGAAGATGACAAATCGGGAGCAGCAATCACCTTACTGAGCTGATCGAAACAGGTATTGAGAGCAGCAGCAAATTCATAACGGTTGAGGGGACGATTGCCACGATAGCTACCATCAGGATATCCTGCCATACAACCGTAGCGCTCTACGATAGATTGTAAGGCTTGGAATGCCCAATCTGTGGGCTGGACATCCGATAACTGGGATACTGATGTGACTTGAGCCATCGGATCATCTGTCTGTTCGATATTGGGTTCGATATGGGGAGTTAGTTCATGGTCAAACCCTTGTGTACTTGTTGGTAATTCCGTTATTGGTGATCCTGGTAACAACTGGTCAACAGGTGTCACCTGCTCCATGACTTCCACAGAGATGGGGGGAAGTAACTCTACTGCTATGGATAATTCCTGGGCGGTTGTTGACTTTGGTTGAGATTCATTGGCTAGACCATTGGGAGTTAGTAGAAAGGCTGCAGCGATCGCAGCTGGAGTTACATGGGGTAAGCTCCAAGTAAGTTTGAGCATTGGGAACGATAGTTGACTACTCACACCGAAAACATTGATATAATGGCGCAAATTTCAGCAATTTGCCCAGTAGGATGATGGTAACAAGGGTGTTTTCTTAGATTAGGCTCAAAGGGGAAGTGTCGGAAGTGTGGGGGGAGAGGAGAAGTAGTTTTCGAGGCTTAAAAATATCTTTAAATATAGTTTTGATGATTATTATCCTACTTCCTGTTCTGTTGACAATAACGATAGACAGACATCAGCCATTTTGGTAAAATTATATTGCTAAATTAAACACTTCTGGCGGTAAAGCTAGCAGGGTAAGCTCATCTAATTTTCTATAAATTGTAACTGAAAAAAATCTGATTAAACCAATTTTTATTGAAATTGGAAAAAATCGAGGTCAAAATAAGTACCTTTGTTCTACTCAATCGCTGAACTTTCAAGGTACTTTGAGCAAAAAAGAATAAACCGTTGCGATTCGGTAAAGCCGACGCTTGACTTCGCCACACTCCGTGAACGCGAACGCCATTAGGATTTTTCAGATTTATCAAATCACATTCTCAATAATCTCAAAATTATTGAGAATGGAGGCAGCTTATTGACATGGCCGCAGCAGATTTTAGGTTTGTGATACTATAAAATAACTTTCATCTGTAGTTTGTGATACGAATTTAGATGAGCTGACTCTGGTAAAGCTAGTTATCCCCACCACACCCATGTTCATAATTGACGACATCATTAGTGCCATTGTCTCTTTAGGTGTTACTCAGGTAACAGACAAGCTGAATCGCCAAGAAACCGTTGTCAAACTCTTAACAAAATTCAAGCTCAAACCTGATGCACCACCCAAGAATTTTGAAGGTGTTTATGTCTACACCCTAATTGAATACGGTGTAGGGAAACCAGAACCATTCCTTAAGCTGTTGCGACAGGCAAACGTAAAAAAAGCATTCAGGACTGCTTTTGAACAGGATAACCCAAGTCTATGGTTAGATGTAGCTCAAGACTATCTCCAGAATGAGGATTTGGCGGATAAAATTATAGCACTAGGTCTTGATTATCGCCGCGAGTTGGCTGAATTTAGTGCCCTGTTTATCGACATTGCCAAACGTTCCCGTACACCACTAGAAGTAATAGGTGACCATCAGCGAAAAAATTTCCAGCAAAGTTTACAAAGAATACTAGAAAAACCTAATAGCTTAGTAGAAATAAGTGATCAAGGTCTTTTATCCCGAACTCAACCGAGAGAATCAGTTTTAGCCGAACAGATGAGAGGTTGGTTTAAAGCACTTAGCTATGAGATGGAAAATTACCAAGTCTGGGGAGATGATTATTTTGAGTGGATTATTAACATTCCTGCACGGCGGGGCTATGACCGCATTTTAGTACGAGGGATACAGGGAGAAGCAGAAGTTAGTGACTTAGAAGCACTGCGTCAATCAGTAGAAGCACAAAGCACTGATGAAGGGTGGCTGGTAACCAGTCGCCGCATTAGCAAAGCAGCAAGGGAGCAGGTACAGCAACGAGAAAACCGCTATCTATTTTGCTATACCTTTGATGAACTTCTCGATGAAACAGCAGATTTTAGTGGTTACATTGATTGGTTAGAAGCAGAGGTAAAAAGCCGAGGCATTGACCAGATGTATGTGCCTCTGGCTTGTACTAAAGAAGAATTTCATCCAGCCACTAAACACCTAGTCGCTGTCAGTCACTATGAATCAGAGGATGGTTGGATTGATGGCTATATTGACCGTTGGCTTGATGACCCAGCAAAGGAACATATTTCAGTGCTGGGGGAATTTGGTATGGGAAAAACTTGGTTTGCTTTTCACTATGCCTGGAGTGCTGTGCAACGTTATAAAACTGCAAAAGCTAGGGGAAGAGAACGTCCTCGTCTGCCTTTAGTAATTACGCTGCGGGATTATGCTAGAGCTTTGGATGTAAAAAATGTGCTAGCGGGTTTCTTCTTTAGTCAACACAACCTCCGGATCAACAGCAATGTGTTTGAACAACTCAACCGCATGGGGAAACTGTTAATTATCTTTGATGGTTTTGATGAGATGGCAGCCAAAGTTGATCGTCAGCGGATGATAAACAATTTTTGGGAATTGGCACGGGTGGTCGTTCCCAATTCTAAGGTTATTCTTACCTGTCGCACTGAGCATTTTCCTGAAGCTAAAGAAGGTCGTGCTTTACTGAATGCCGAATTGCAAGCATCCACAGCTAAACTGACTGGAGAAAAACCCCAATTTGAAGTACTAAAATTAGAGAAGTTTAATGATGACCAAATCCGAAAAGTGCTGTCATTCCAAGCTAAACCGGAAACGGTTCAGAAAGTGATGGGAAATACTCAACTGTTAGATTTAGCTCGTCGTCCGGTGATGATTGAGTTAATTTTGGAAGCCTTACCGGAAATTGAGGCTGGTAAACCTGTGGATATTTCCCGCATTTATCTCTATGCAACACGCCGGAAGATGGAGCGGGATATTAAAAGCGATCGCACTTTTACCTCAATGGCAGATAAGCTCTATTTCCTGTGCGAGTTGTCTTGGGAAATGTTGTCTACTGACAAAATGAAGCTTAATTATCGATTGTTCCCCGACAGAATTCGGCGGTTGTTTGGGAGGGTGGTACAGGAGCAAAAGGATTTAGACCACTGGCATTATGACATGATGGGGCAAACCATGCTAATTCGTGATGAATTAGGTGATTATACTCCAGCCCATCGTTCTTTGTTGGAGTTTTTTGTCGCGTTTAAGTTAGCTGCGGAGTTGGGAGTCTTGGCAGCTGATTTGGCAGAAATTGCTGATGTGTCCAGGTTTGAGGCTCAGGTGGATTTGCCCAGTACCTTTGGTAAAGCACCTTTGGCTAAGGCGGTGTTGGATTTGCTGGTT
Source organism: Moorena sp. SIO4A1 (assembly GCF_010672065.1). Taxonomy (NCBI): domain Bacteria; kingdom Bacillati; phylum Cyanobacteriota; class Cyanophyceae; order Coleofasciculales; family Coleofasciculaceae; genus Moorena; species Moorena sp. SIO4A1. The sequence goes on from NZ_JAAHHX010000009.1 coordinate 159,991, forward strand.
CCCATGCTTGAGGCTGGGGAGGGTACCAAGGAAAGTTTGTTAGAGGTTGTGAGGGGAACGAGGGGTAAGACTGAGGAGGAAGTTGGTTATGTGGGAGGGAATGCGGCAACCTTGTTGTTGAAGGCACAGCCATCGGCGTTGGAAGGTTGTGATTTGAGTGGTTGTATGGTTTTGGGTGGGGATTTTGTTGGTGCTAGTTTAACAGAGGTGAATTTTGCTGGGGCAAATCTGGCTCATTCCCTGTTTAATAAAGTCTTTAGTACAGTTTTTTCTGTTGCCTTTCACCCCAATGGTGAGATTTTTGCCACAAGCGATCGCCTTGGAGACATTCGCTTATGGCGAGTAGCTGATTGTAAGCCAATCGCGCTTTTTCAAGAACACACGGATTGGATTCAGTCAATTGCTTTTAGTGCAGATGGTAAGATTATCGCTAGTGGTAGCGGTGACAGAACCGTTAAAATCTGGGATGTGCAAACTCAACAGTGTCTACACACTCTTAGAGGACATACTAATGGAATTTGGTCAATTGCTTTAAATTCAGAGCGTCAGATTATAGCTAGTGGTAGCGATGACAAAACTATCAAGCTTTGGAACATCAAAACTGGTCAATGTCTGAGAACTTTGGCAGGACATACTGAGCGAGTCAGAGCGGTGGATATTAGTCCTGATGGTAAAAGGATTGCTAGTGGATCTTATGACTGCAATATCAAACTTTGGGATGCTGAGAGTGGAGAATGCCTAAAAACCTGGCATGGTCATACGGATCGACTTCATTCCGTAGCTTTCAGCCCAGATGGCAAAACTATATGTAGTACTGCTGGTAAACAAGATCCTACTATTAAGTTGTGGGACATCGATACAGGTCAATGTCTTAAAACTTGGCAAGGTCATCGTGGTCGAATATTATCAGTAGTTTTTAGCCGTGATGGTGATAGTATAGTAAGTGGTGGTGCAGATCACACTTTGAAAGTATGGGCTTTTGACCAGGAAGAATGTATCCAAACTTTCACAGGACACAACCTGGAGGTTTTTTCAGTTGATATTAGCCTCGATGGAAAAACTTTATTGAGTAGCAGTGCCGATCAAAAAGTAAAGTTATGGAGTATTAAGCAGCAAGAATGTTTGCATACCTTACAGGGGTATAGTGACTCGGTAAAATCAGTAGCTATTAGTCCTAACGGTAAGATACTCGCTAGTAGTGGTTATGACCATAGAATTAAGGTTTGGGATCTAAGCACGGGAGAATGCATTAATACTCTTCAAGGACATACTTTAGGGGTTTATTCCTTAGTTTTCAGCCCCGATGGTATAACTCTAGCCAGCAGCAGCGATGATACAACTATAAAGTTATGGAATATTAGTACTGGAGAAGTACTAAAAACCTTTCAGGAGAGTACCGCTGGTTTCTACAACATAGCACCCGCAATCGCCATCAGTCCTGATGGTATGACCCTAGCTAGTGGTAGTAGGGATAAAACCCTAAAGCTATGGAATCTAAGCACTGGAAAAGTGCTCAAAACCCTGGAGGGGCACGCTGCTCCCCTAAGATCAGTAGCATTTAGTCCTGATGGTACAACTATTGCCAGTAGCAGTGAGGACAAAGCAGTAAGACTATGGAATATTAATACTGGAGACTGTTTTCAAACCTTGTTGGGTCACACGAAGCGAGTATTTTCAGTAGCATTTAGCCCTGACGGCACAATTATTGCCAGTAGCAGTCAAGATAAAACTATTAAGTTGTGGGATATCCAAACTGGAGAATGTCTGCGAACGTTTCAAGGTGATAGTGGTTGGTTCTGGTCTGTGGTCTTCAGTCCTGATGGCAAAACTATTGCCAGTAGCGGTCATGAAGCAACTGTAAAACTTTGGGATGTACGAACTGGACAATCTTTGAAAACTCTAAACGGTCATACTAGCATAATTTTTGGATTAGCTATCAGTTGTGATGGCACTATTATTGCCAGTGGCAGCTTAGATGAAACTATTAAAATCTGGGACATTCAAACAGGCGAATGCATCAAAACCCTCAGCAACAAACCCTACACCAACATGAAAATCACTGGAATCCAAGGTTTAACGGACTTAGAAAAAGCAACCCTGAAAGCATTAGGGGCAGTAGAAAGGAATTATAGACATTGAAGTATAGTTATGGAAAGGGTAATAGTTAATAAGCAACAGCATATCTGGTCACAAAAATATGTTTTAAATTTTACTTCGACTGCTATAAAATTAAACTTTAAACCTTAAACCTTAAACCTTAAACCTTAAACCTTAAACCTCCAACCTTGGCCTTTGGCCACGCTACGCGAACAACCTTGGCCTTTTGGCCTTTAGGCCACGCTACGCGAACGGCCACGCTACGCGAACAACCTCCAACCTCCAACCTCAACCCTCAACCGAATAAACCCTTCCTTTCCAAGCACCACCCCTTCCTTGCCAATGTCGCCATGCTGAATCTATAGTCATTAGGGTATAGAGCAACCCGATCCCAGGTAAGCAAAATCCCAGCAGAGGAGAACATTGATAGAGACGCAGTGTCGGTAAGTAAGCTAAAGCCATCAGCAACCATGTCACAAAAGATGCGATCGCATTCAGCCAATGTCCAGTCAAAACACTAACGATTAAACCAATCGGGGGTACTAGATAAATTAACGTCATTCCCATCACTGTACCGACTAATAGCCATGGGGAATACTCTAGTTGGGTAAAGGCGGTGCGAGCAATCATATTCCAGATACTGGCTAAAGAAGGATATGGTCGTAAGCTGCGAGTTGATTGACTTAGCCCTAACCAAATGCCACCAAAGCCAGGGCGTTGCTGATTGGTTTTGCTAAAGCCCCCTAAATCCCCCGAGCGAGCAATCCCTCGCTCGGGGGGACTTTGAGAGTTTTGTACCCCCCAGCGAGGGATTGCTCGCTGGGGGGCTAGGGGGGCGAAACTTGCTGTATTACTAGATTTAACTGCTTGAGCTAGGGCGCAATCATCGATTAATGCTTGACGCACCACCTCAATCCCACCGATGCGCTTTAAGGCTTGATGGGGAATTAAAATACATCCTCCAGCCGCAGCCGCAGTAGATTTTGTGGGGTTATTGACCCAAGCAAAGGGATACAGTTTTTGAAAGAAGAAGACAAAAGCAGGAATAAGTAGTCGTTCCCAAAAGTCTTGGCATCTGAGCAACACCATTAGGGAAACTAGATCCAAGTGTTCCATCTCAGCTTTAGTAACCAGTTGACGGAGATTGCCTGGATCATGCTCAATATCAGCATCGGTAAATAAAAAATAATCTGGGGCTGGGGTTTGCTGCTGCCCATGACGAATCCCCTGTTCTAAGGCCCAAAGTTTACCTGTCCAGCCAGGGGGTAGCTCTTGACCGGATAATACTTCTAGTTGGAATCGTTCGGAGGATTGGTTGCTTTCCTGGGCAAGGGCTTGAGCAATGGTAGCAGTTTGATCAGTGCTTTGGTCATCGACTACAATCACCTTCAAGCAGCCAGGGTAGTCTTGAGCCAGAAGCGATCGCAATGTCGTGGGGAGCAACTCAGCTTCATTACGAGCTGGAATTACAGCACAAACCCTGGGTAAGGATTCCCCTTGACCTACAGACCTGGTAGGGAAAGTCTCTATAACCAGCCGTTGGTCTGCTCGCCAAAACTGACCCCGAAATCCTAGTAATCCGATCCAAATCCCTAAGGATAGAACAGTTATTCCTAATCCGATTGTATCCATTTGTATTGATAGCTATTGCCAATTATCCACTACAAATAGCAAAATAACGTAACCAAAGGTGCGACCCAAGGCCGCGAGGGATTGCTCGCGGCCTTGGAGGCGCGCACCGATGAATCTGGTGTGTGAAGTGGAACGGTAAAACATGCAAACCCAAGACAGGATTGTAAACTCAGGGGTTACAGAAGCGATCGCAAATAGCCAAAGCTATCTACTCGCTCAGCAATATCCCGATGGTTACTGGTGGGCAGAACTAGAATCTAATGTCACCATAACGGCGGAAATTATCCTACTCCATAAAATTTGGGGAACTGACAAAGAACGACCTTTACATAAAGCGGAAGCCTATCTGCGTTCTCAACAGCGGAAACATGGTGGCTGGGAACTTTTCTATGGCGATGGTGGGCATTTGAGTTGTTCGGTGGAAGCTTATATGGCACTTCGCCTTTTGGGGGTACCCGCCAGCGACTCAGCTTTGGTCCGAGCCAGGGATTTTATTCTCAGACGAGGTGGCATCAGCAAAACCCGGATTTTCACCAAATTTCATTTAGCCTTGATTGGCTGCTATAGCTGGCGCGGGATTCCCTCGATTCCCCCCTGGATAATGTTGTTTCCGCAATGGTTTCCCTTTACGATCTATGAAATGTCTAGCTGGGCAAGGGGAAGTACAGTTCCTTTATTAATTGTCTTTGACCAGAAGCCAGTATTTGATATTCAGCCAAGCATCACTCTAGACGAGTTATATACCGAAGGAGCTGATCACGCCAAGTTTGAGCTACCTCGCAATTCCGATTGGACAGATTTATTTGTATTGCTTGATGATGGATTTAAGTTAGCAGAAGACTTGAATTTAGTTCCATTCCGGAAGCAGGGACTGGCAGCAGCAGAAAAATGGGTCTTGGAAAGGCAAGAAGCCACAGGAGACTGGGGGGGAATTATTCCAGCCATGTTGAATTCCCTGTTAGCGTTGCGTTGTCTCAACTATGATCTTGCGGATCCGGTCGTGCAACGGGGACTTGAAGCCATTGATCGCTTTGCCATTGAAACCCCTGACAGCTACCGAGTCCAAGCCTGTGTTTCCCCAGTTTGGGATACAGCTTGGGTATTGCGAGCGATGGTGGAATCTGGTTTAGAACCGGATCATCCAGCCTTAGTTCGGGGTGGCGAATGGTTGTTGCAGCAGCAAATACTAGACTATGGGGATTGGGTGGTCAAGAATCCCCAAGGGAAACCAGGAGGATGGGCCTTTGAGTTTCAAAACCGTTTCTATCCCGATTTAGATGATTCCCCAGTGGTGATTATGGCCTTGAATAGCTTGAAACTGCCTAATCAGAAACTAAAGCAGGCAGCCATAGCTCGTGGCTTGGCTTGGATAGCATCAATGCAGTGTAACCAAGGGGGTTGGGCGGCGTTTGATATTAATAATAATCAACACTGGCTCAATTCTCTGCCCTATGCTGACCTGAAAGCGATGATTGACCCTAACACAGCGGATGTGACCGCACGGGTCCTGGAAATGCTGGGTTCGTGTAATTTATCCATAGAATCCCAGCAGTTAGAGAAAGCGATCGCATTTTTGATTCAGGAACAGGAAGCCGATGGCAGCTGGTTTGGTCGTTGGGGGGTTAACTATATCTATGGCACCAGTAGTGCTCTTTCCGCCTTATCTAAAATAGCGCCTCACACCCACCAACGTAGTATCGAACGGGGTGCGGCTTGGCTAGTGAAATGTCAAAACCTCAATGGTGGCTGGGGTGAGACCTGTCTTAGTTACGATGATCCCAGTCTTAAGGGACTAGGAATCAGTACCGCATCTCAAACCGCTTGGGCTTTAATTGGTTTAATGGCAGCAGGAGAAGCTACTGGCAACTGGGCAAGGGATGCCATTGAGATGGGAGTCAACTACTTAGTGTCAACTCAACAGCCCGATGGCAGTTGGGATGAAACCGAGTTTACAGGCACAGGTTTTCCCAGTCATTTTTATTTGAAGTACCACTTCTATCAACAATATTTCCCGTTGTTGGCCTTGGGACGGTATCAAATGTCTGTTTCAAGTTGAAGGTTGTTGGTCAGAATGTAGAATTAAGAATGTAGAATTAAGAATGTAGAATTAAGAATGTAGAATTAAGAATGTAGAATTAAGAATTAAGAATTAAGAAGGCAGAATGGTGAAGGCAGAATGGTGAAGGCAGAAGACAGAAGGCAGAAGGCAGAATTCCCAATTCTCAATTCTTAATTCCCAATTCCCAATTCTTAATTCCCAATTCCCAATTCCCAATTCTTAATTCCCAATTCCCAATTCTTAATTCTCAATTCTCAATTCTTAATTCTTAATTCTCAATTCTTAATTCCCAATTCTTAATTCTTAATTCTTAATTTCCACGCATCCTGTTTATTGCTGATGGGATGCCAACCAGACTGTCAAATCTGTGACTGTCTCAAAATCCAACAGCGCCTCGCTCAACTCCTCCAATTGAGCCACAGAAAGCTTTTGGATCCCCTCAAGTAGCTGGTTTTCAACACTCCCAAACCGACGGGTGATCAGACGTCTAACGATTGAGTACCCTTCCTCTTGCCTTCCTTCAAGTTTTCCTTCAAGTAAACCAAGTTTATGTCCTTTTTGAATGATCTTCTGATAAATTACAGACTCTTGCATCACTTCCTCCGGAAATAATTCTGTGATCAACCTTTGGTCAAACCGCAAACCAGCTAGTAACTGGGTACAAGCGGATATGTTAGTAAAAGCTAGTGGTTCTTCAATCCTATCTACTGCTGCTGCCACTTGCTCTAATAATCTGGTTGGAGACTCACGCTTATGCCAGAGTCGCAAAGGGCAATAAGGCGGGATTGGTCAAAAATAGCTCAGGGTCTTGCTCCCACATCCTGATTACTCGATAGCAATGACTGGTGTTAGTATCGACCAACTGATTAGTATAAGCTTTTTCTGAGTTAGTGGATTTCAGAAATATCACCACCTGCTCTATGGGACAGTTATACTTTTCTTTGAGTCTGACCCAATACTTTAGCATCCGCAATGGTAGGGATGGCTTGGAAACCGGTAGGGTTTGAAATTCCCACTGCAGGATTTGGTTAGGGGTTTGCAGCAGGGTCAAGGAATCGGCGTGAATCGGTTCGGTATTTAACTCAGTTTTCAGGACTGATATTTCAGTAACTTCAATATCATGAAGCCACCTGATCAAATCAGCTGGGTAGTTTTCGGCGAGATATTTACAGATATTATCGTAAGCCAAGGTAGTTATCTATGGTTAACAGTACCTGGGCCAGTTTACCGGATTTGGTCAAAAAAAGCGATCGCTTTTAGCGGAAGCGAAGCTTCATCGCGTAGCGTGACCATTCGCGTAGCGTGGCCTTTTGGCCAAGGTCAATCGCTTTTAGCCTGGCCATAGGCCAATCGCTTTCGCGTAGGGGCTCTTTGAGAGCATCGCTTTTTTTATTGCTGATGGGATGCCAACCACACAGCTATATCTGTCACTGTCTCAAAATCCAACAGCGCCTCGCTCAACTCCTCCAATTGAGCAACAGAAAGCTTTTGGATCCCCTCAAGTAGCTGGTCTGAAACACTACCAAACCGACGGGTGATCAGGCGTCTAACGATTGAGTACCCTTCCTCTTGCCTTCCTTCAAGTTTTCCTTCGAGTAAACCAAGTTTATGTCCTTTTTGAATGATCTTCTGATAAATTACAGACTCTTGCATCACTTCCTCCGGAAATAATTCTGTGATCAACCTTTGGTGGAACCGCAAACCCGCTAGTAACTGGGTACAAGCGGAGATGTTAGTAAAAGCTAGTGGTTCTTCAATCCTATCTACTGCTGCCGCCACTTGCTCTAATAATCTTGTCGGGGACTCACTGAATGCCAGAGTTGCAAAGGGCAATAAGGCGGGATTGGCCAAAAATTGCTCAGGGTCTTGCTCCCACAGTCTGATTACTCGATAGCGATGACTGGTGTTAGTATCGACCAACTGGTTAGTATAAACTTTTTCTGAGCGAGTGGATTTCAGAAATATAACCACCTGCTCAATCGGACAATCATACTTTTCTTTGAGTCTGACCCAATACTTGAGCATGCGCAATGGTAGGGATGGCTTGGAAGCCGGTAGGGTTTGAAATTCCCACTGCAAGATTTGATTAGGGGTTTGCAGCAGGGTCAAGGAATCGGCGTGAATCGGTTCGGTATTTAACTCAGTTTTCAGGACTGATATTTCAGTAACTTCAATATCATGAAGCCACCTGATCAAATCAGCTGGGTACTTTTCGGCGAGATATTTACAAATGTTATCGTAACCCAAAGTAGTTATCTGTGGTTAAGACTACCTGGCCAAGTTTACAGGATTTGGTCAAAAAAAGCGATCGCGTAGCGATGCTCTCAAAGAGCCGCTACGCGATGAAGCGTTCGCAAAGCGTGGCCTACGGCCTCAGCTTCCGCGCTTGTGCGATCGCAACTAGGCTAGGTAGAAATATAGTCATCGAAAATTGGTTTTCTTGTAGCCCACCAATATTGGATAGTATTACCAGGCCACAAAGCGAATACTCTCCCATCTTTATTTTGATACCAACTCATACAGTTTTCTTTTGTCCACACCCTCTTTTCCATAGTTTTCCATAAATCCTGATAATAACGTCTCATGGCTTCCTCCTTCACTTCCAGAGATTTCCAGTCTTCTCTGAGCATTTTATTCAAGCAGCCGATAATATAATTAACTTGGCACTCTACCATTAAGATGACCGAGCTATGACCCAAACCAGTATTCGGTCCTAAAAGACTAAAAAAGTTAGGGAAATGGGGAACAGAAATACCAAGATACGCTTCTGGTTCGTTGCCCCATATCTCCGCTAGACTCTCTCCGTTGCTACCACGTATATCGATTTTTTGATAGGACAAAGAGTTAAATCCTGTAGCATAGATAATAGCATCAACTTTATAGTCTTTTCCTTGTTCGGTTACCAGACTATCAGTAGTTATGCTTTCTATCTTATCTGTAATCAATTCTACATTATTTCGGTTCAGGGTTTGATAAAAGTCGTTATTAATTAAAATTCGTTTACAACCGGGTTGATAGCTGGGCATCACCGCATCCCGTACTCGGGAGTCATCAATTTCCTGGTGTATGCGTTTTTCCAATTGTTTTCGCAGGTACTTACCGATAAAACTTCCAGTAGTGAATAGAGAAAAATTGATTAAGTCATTACGCAAGTATAGTAATCCACGGTGCAGTTGCATCAGAATAGGGAAATTCTTAAAATACCATTGCATCTGGGCTGAATAAGTCCCATCGTCTCGGTTAGTAATCCAGTTAGGAGTTCTTTGAAAAATGAATAGTTTTTTTACTTTTTTGGCAACTTCTGGTAGAAATTGAACTGCACTCGCTGCAGTTCCTACAACTGCCACAGTTTTATCAGTTAAATCAAAGGTGTGATTCCATCTAGCTGAGTGAAACGAGACTCCTTTGAAGGTTTCCAAGCTATTTAAATTCGGTAATTTGGGTAAATTTAAACCTCCCCAGGCACTGATCAGTATGTTAGCTGTTATCGTTTCATTCTCAGCTGTGTTAACATACCAGAGGCAATTTTGGGCATTGAAATGGGCACTAATAACCTCTTGATTAAAACGGATATGGGGATAAATATTGTATTTACGTGTGCATTGTTCTAAGTATTTCAATATCTCTGCCTGAGAGGGATAAACTTGACCCCAATCATGTTTCATTTCAAAAGAGTAGCAATATAAATGAGCGGGAATGTCACAGGCACATCCTGGGTATTTATTATCCCGCCAAGTCCCTCCAAGTCGAGATGATTTTTCTAAAATAATGAAAGGTATTTTTGCTTTTTTAAGTTTAATACCCATGCAGATACCAGACATTCCTGCACCAATAATAACTACTTGCATTTTGATTATTTTTATGGTATAATTGTAGGGGATTATTCGTTTTATTGTTTAGTTCGAGAGTTACGTTTACCGATCATCGACGTTTAGATAAAAATCTCAACCATAAAATGTCAAAAAAATGTTAACATGAATTAATATCAATATCAAAAAAAGCAATTATGGAAAGCCTTAAAGGCAAAGTCACCTTGGTCACGGGTGCCAGCCGTGGTATTGGTAAAGGAATTGCGATTGGCCTTGGCGAGGCAGGTGCTACGGTATATATTACTGGTCGTAGTCTCGACAGTTCCAATGTCACAGAGGGAGTTTCCGGTAGTCTTAGGGAAACCCAATTAGCTGTGCAAGATGCTGGTGGGATTTGTATTCCGGTAATGGTAGATCATAGCGACGACCAACAAGTGCGCTTACTTTTTGAACGGATTCAAGACGAGCAGAAGGGACAACTGGATCTGCTGGTCAATAATGCGTTTTCAGGAGTGCAGGCATTGAAGGATGGATACGAAAAACCATTTTGGGAATGCCCTGAGAATCTTTGGGATGCTGTCAATCATGTCGGTCTCCGCAGCCATTATATTGCCAGTGTTTTTGCAGCTCGACTGATGATTCAGCGTCAGCAGGGGTTGATTTGCACCATCTCATCTTGGGGCGGCATGTCTTACATCTTTGGTGCCGCCTATGGAGCGGGTAAAGCCGCTTGCGATCGACTGGCTGCAGATATGGCTGTTGAACTCAAGCAATATAATGTGGCATCCCTTTCGATTTGGCCAGGCATAGTTGGTACCGAGCATATGTCCAGTTTGGCTTTGCAAATGGCAGAAGATAAACCAGGTAATCAGCAAAGCCGAGTGATCTCTCAAGGCTTTAATTGGGAAACTCCTTTACTAACAGGGCGCGTTATTGCTGCCCTTGCTGCAGACCCAACTGTAATGCACTTTACAGGCCGCGTTCGAGTTGTTGCAGAACTGGCTGATCACTATGGAATTATCGATAAAGACGGGTTACGTCCGGTATCACTACGCTCTCTACGTTTTATAGCTCCAATGTTTTGGCCACCATTAATAAAATATGCGTCGCTGATACCTAACATTAATTTACCCTGGTTTTTATTACTATGGGGAATACTCCAATCTCCTAAAATTTAACCCAGAGCAAAAATTGAGAACAATTAGATGAGCAATCTCCATGGAGCTGTTGTACTGATAACCGGTGCTGCCGGTGGATTCGGTCAGGAATTGACTCGACAATTATTAGAATCTGGTAGCCGTTTGATCCTCACAGATCTTGATGAAACTCTTCTTAAAGAGCGTGCCGAAGCTATTCAACGGGAGGTTAAAACTGGGGATATACTTGCTCTTTTGGAAATTAATATTTCTGAACGTGACGGATGCGAAACCCTTTATCAGCAGGTTAAAAACCTGGGAATAGAAATCGATATTTTGATCAACAATGCTGGAATTGGGCTTTTTGGTCGCATGGACGAAGTGCCTGCGGAAAAATGGGAAAGGCTGATGCAGGTAAATCTGCTCGCACCAATGCGATTAAGTTCTTTATTTGCCGCTGATATGATTAAACGTCGCCAAGGTCACATCGTTAACATTTCCTCTGCTGCTGGCTGGATTGCACCCGCTGGCATCGCTCATTATGCTGCTAGTAAATTCGGGTTGCGAGGATTCAGCGAAGGGCTTTTAAATGAAGTTAAAATTTATAACGTCAAGGTTACAGCTGTTTATCCCTTTTACAGCCGTACTCCCATTCTCCAGTCGGAACAGTATGGAACCCTTGCCAAAGAAAATCAGGGGTTGCCGGAATTTTTAGTAACTGATCCGGCTAAGGTCATGGGCGAAACGATTCAAGGAATCATTGATAATAAACCTCAGGTTTTTCCTGATGGAATGGCAAAAATTATCTCAGTTATTAAACGTTTTTTTCCCCAATTATTAAACTGGATTTTTAATGGGTTCAATCGGAATTCAAAAGCCGATTTATAGGATTGATATAGCAAAGGGAACAGGGCACAGCTGATCAAGAAACAGGGAGTAGGGAATAGGGACAAGCAAGGGCTGGTTTTGGCGAGAAGCCCACACTTACAAGAGGTGCGACCCGTGGCGAATTTAATTCTTAATGGTAAGAGCGCACCTAGGTAGGAAGTGTGGGAGCATGCCAGTGAGCTTGGATGTGTAGGCATCCGATTTATTGCTGATGGGATGCCAACCATACCGTCAAATCTGTGACTGTCTCAAAATCCAACAGCGCCTCGCTCAACTCCTCCAATTGAGCAACAGAAAGCTTTTGAATCCCCTGTTGTAGCTGGTCGTCAACACTCCCAAACCGACGGGTCAGTTGACGTATAACGATTGAGTATCCTTCCTCTTGTTTTCCTTCACGTTTTCCTTCGAGTAAACCTTCACGTTTTCCTTCGAGTAAACCCAGTTGATGTCCTTTTTGAATTATCTTCTGATAAATTACAGACTCTTGCATCACTTCCTCCGGAAATAATTCTGTGATCAACCGTTGGTCAAACCGCAAACCAGCTAGTAACTGGGTACAAGCGGATATGTTACTAAAAGCTAGTGGTTCTTCAATCCTATCTACTGCTGCCGCCACTTGCTCTAATAATCGTTTAGGAGACTCACTGAATGCTAAAGTGGCAAAAGGCAATAAGGCGGGATTGGCCAAAAATTGCTCAGGGTCTTGCTCCCACATCCTGATTACTCGATAGCCATGGCTGGTGTTACCCTCCAGCAACTGATTAGTATAAGCTTTGTTTGAGGTGGTGAACTTGAGAAATATCACGACCTGTTCAACGGGACAGTTATACTTTTCTTTGAGTCTGACCCAATACTTGAGCATCCGCAATGGTAGGGATGGTTTGGAAGCCGGTAGGGTTTGAAATTCCCACTGTAGGATTTGATTAGGGGTTTGCAGCAGCGTCAAGGAATCGGCGTGAATCGGTTCGGTATTTAACTCAGTTTTGAGCACCGAGATTTCAGTAACTTCAATACCATGAAGCCACCTAACCAAATCAGCTGGGTAGTTTTCTGCGAGATATTTACAGATATTATCGTAAGCCAAGGTAGTTATTTGTTATCTATGGTTAACAGTACCTGGGCCAGTTTACAGGATTTGGTTAAAAAAAGCGTAGGCATTTTTTATTGCTGATGGGATGCCAACCATACCGTCAAATCTGTGACGGTCTCAAAATCCAACAGCGCCTCGCTCAACTCCTCCAATTGAGCCACAGAAAGCTTTTGAATCCCCTGTTGTAGCTGGTCGTCAACACTCCCAAACCGACGGGTCAGTTGACGTATAACGATTGAGTATCCTTCCTCTTGTTTTCCTTCGAGTAAACCTTCCCGTTTTCCTTCGAGTAAACCTTCCCGTTTTCCTTCGAGTAAACCCAGTTGATGTCCTTTTTGAATTATCTTCTGATAAATTACAGACTCTTGCATCACTTCCTCCGGAAATAATTCTGTGATCAACCGTTGGTCAAACCGCAAACCAGCTAGTAACTGGGTACAAGCGGATATGTTAGTAAAAGCTAGTGGTTCTTCAATCCTATCTACTGCTGCCGCCACTTGCTCTAATAATCTTGTAGGAGACTCACGCTTATGCCAGAGGAGCAAAGGGCAATAAGGCAGGATTGGCCAAAAATAGCTCAGGGTCTTGCTCCCACATCCTAATTACTCGATAGCGATGGCTAGTGTTACTCTCCAGCAACTGGTTAGTATAAACTTTAGATGAGGTGGTGAACTTCAGAAATATCACGACCTGTTCAACAGGACAGTTATACTTTTCTCTGAGTCTGACCCAATACTTGAGCATCCGCAATGGTAGGGATGGCTTGGAAGCTGGTAGGGTTTGAAATTCCCATTGCAAGATTTGGTTAGCCGTTTGCAACAGTGTCAAGGAATCGGCGTGAATCGGTTCGGTATTTAACTCAGTTTTGAGCACCGAGATTTCAGTAACTTCAATACCATGAAGCCACCTAACCAAATCAGCTGGGTAGTTTTCTGCGAGATATTTACAGATATTATCGTAAGCCAAGGTAGTGATCTATGGTTAACAGTACCTGGGCCAGTTTACCGGATTTGGTTAAAAAAAGCGATGCTCTCTAACAGACGCGATCGCGAACGCGATCGCATCCATGGTGATTGGCCTTTTGGCTTCTTTCTATGATCAAAATCTGCTCCAATTACCAATCACCTTTTTCACCATCACCAACACTATCGACGGCGCTGTTGCAATTTGCGATAAACATCCTGTACATCAACCTGATGGTAAGCCATAGCAACTAGGCTGTGGTAGAGCAAGTCCGCTACTTCAGATGCGATCGCATCCGGGTCATCATCCTTACAAGCCATTACCACTTCTGCCGCTTCTTCCCCAATTTTTTTAAGAATCTTATTATCCCCACCCTTAAACAACTTACAGGTATAGGACCCTTCTACGGGATGGTCACGGCGATCGCAAATTATCTCAAACAACTGAGACAAGGTATCTGCTGGAGGGTCTACTTTCTTAGCCCCCACTCGATGGAAACAGCTACGCTCACCGGTATGGCAGGCAATATCACCAATTTGTTCCGCCGTCACCAGTAAAGCATCACTGTCACAGTCGTAGCGGATAGATTTTATCTTTTGTAAATGCCCAGATGTAGCACCCTTGTGCCACAATTCCTGACGAGAGCGACTCCAAAACCAGGTTTCTCCTGTATCGAGGGTTTTTTGCAATGACTCCCGATTCATCCAAGCCATCATTAGTACCGTACCATCTAGGTAATCTTGGACAATGGCTGGCACTAGTCCTTGATCGTTGTAGCGAATTTGGTCAACTGGTATAGCTTGGCTAATGGAAGTCGGTTCAGATGCTGACATAGTTTTAGGGCAACAGATTGAAACACCCAGCCGGTCAAACAGCTTTAATGAGATACACCCTACAAGATACCACACCTGACATCCAATTGATCACTAAATATTGATCAGTAAATCTGGATTCTTTCTTTACAAATTCAAAACGGATCAGCCTCCATAGGATAATAGTCTCTTGTCCAGTATTGCCCCTAAGCCGAAGTTACCTGATCCGAAGTTCCCTGTTGTCCTGTTTAAGGGGGGTAATGGGGTGATCGCCTTTTCCCTTATTTTCAACTCACTCGTACACTATTAATATTAGGAGACTATTTTGGTTAGCACTACGTCGTTTAAAACCACTAAATCACAAGAAATTTTCAGCGCCGCCAAGAACCTAATGCCAGGAGGGGTAAGCTCCCCAGTCAGAGCCTTTAAATCAGTAGGGGGAGAACCGATTGTATTTGACCGAGTTGAAGGAGCATACATCTGGGATGTAGATGGCAACCAGTACATTGACTATGTAGGTACCTGGGGACCAGCCATTTGCGGTCATGCTCATCCGGACGTTATTGGGGCATTGCACCAGGCTCTAGACAAGGGTACCAGTTTTGGCGCTCCCTCTGCCCTAGAGAACGTGCTAGCAGAAATGGTGATTGAGGCCGTTCCTAGTATTAAAATGGTGCGGTTTGTTAATTCTGGGACCGAAGCCTGTATGGCAGTTCTGCGCCTGATGCGTGCCTTCACAGGACGGGACAAAATTATCAAATTTTCTGGCTGCTACCATGGTCACGCTGATATGCTGCTGGTACAAGCTGGTTCTGGAGTGGCTACTCTAGGTTTACCGGATTCCCCTGGTGTTCCTAAGTCGGCCACTGCTAATACGTTAACCGCTACCTATAATGACCTGGACGCCGTTAAAGCTTTATTTGAGCAATATCCCAATGATATTGCTGGGGTCATCCTAGAACCGGTGGTGGGGAATTCTGGTTTCATCACTCCTGTGCCTGGTTTTCTTGAAGGCTTGCGGGAACTGACTCAAAACCATGGCGCTCTACTGGTGTTTGATGAAGTGATGACTGGCTTCCGGATTGCCTACGGTGGTGCTCAGGAGAAATTTGGCATCACTCCTGACTTGACTACCCTAGGTAAAATTATCGGTGGTGGTTTGCCCGTGGGAGCCTATGGCGGACGAAAGGATATCATGTCGATGGTGGCACCAGCAGGGCCAATGTATCAAGCCGGAACCCTTTCTGGGAATCCTCTAGCCATGACAGCAGGCATTAAAACCCTGGAGTTACTCAAGAAACCGGGTACCTATGAACAGCTAGATAGTATTACTAAAAAGCTCTCCGAGGGATTACTGCAAATTGCTAAAGATGCTGGTCATGCCACTACTGGTGGTTACATCAGCGCTATGTTTGGTATGTTCTTTACTGGTGTTCCTGTTCACAACTTCGATGATGCCAAAACCTCTGATTTAGCCAAATTCACTCCTTTCCATCGGGGCATGTTAGAGCGTGGGATCTACCTAGCCCCTTCACAATTTGAAGCAGGATTTACCTCCCTAGCTCACACCGAGGACGATATTGACCGCACATTAGCAGCAGCTAAGGAAGTCATCTCTGGGATCAAGCCATAGTAGTCTAGAGTGTAAGCATTTAGCTATCAGCTATCAGTTATCAGCTATCAGTTATCAGCTATCAGCTATCAGCTATCAGCTATCAGCTATCAGCTATCAGCTATCAGCTATCAGCTATCAGCTATCAGCTATCAGCTATCAGCTATCAGCTATCAGCTATCAGCTATCAGCTTATGGGTCACAGGCTAGAAGCCTGTGCCACCTTGATGTGCTTTTGAATAAAATAAGCTGACGGCACCTCAAGTAGCGTGAGCTTTTAGCTCACGGCTGACGGCTGACGACTGACGGCTGATAGCTGAAGGCTGAATGCTTACTTAGCGATAGTTAGTAAATTGCAAAGCAATCGGCAAATCTTCTTGCTTCAACCGCTGGATGATATCTTGTAAGTCATCCTTAGATTTGCTAGATACTCTAACTGAATCACCTTGAATCGAGGCTTGTACTTTTTTAAATTCATCTCGAATCAATTTGGTGATTTTTTTACTATATTCTTGGCTGATGCCTTTTTTTAGCGTGATTTCTTGGCGGACACGATTACCACTAGCTGATTCTACTTTACCATAGTCGAAGATTTTTTGCGAAAGTTCCCGTTTCGCGGCTTTGGTACGAATAACAGTATGCACAGCATCTAGGGTGAATTCACTATCAGTATTGATGGTGATAGATTCTTCTCCTAATTCGACAGTGGTTTTAGTATCTTTGAGGTCGTAACGACTTTTGATTTCACGAATAGTTTGATCCACAGCATTGACCAACTCTTGTCGATCAAAGTCACTAACAATATCAAAAGAATAGGTACTAGCCATAATTAATAACGGTCAGCGGTAGGCCGTGAGCAATAGTGACTCACTATCTAACAGCTTAAAACCAAAATGGAAATTTGTTGCACCCTATACAAAATTTTTAAACCTATTGATATCAAGCCCGGTAGCATCAGTCTTGAATAAGCCCATAAGTCTTGGGGAGGTGGCTCAACCTGGTGGCTCTCAAGACAAATGACCAACAACCAAAACTATCAAGGCCCGAAGCAAGTGGACTTGATCTGGTCTAGCCACTGACGCTGCTTATATCAAGTCAGGTTGAATACCCATAATTAGAGGGAGGGTGGGGAGATGGGGAGATGGGGAGATGGGGAGATGGGGAGATGGGGAGATGGGGAGATGGGGAGATGGGGAGATGGGGAGATTTTTATTAAGGGTAATTATCCCGACATGATATTAGACTCAGAACAAACAGAGTACCAGTGGAAAGAGAGCCGATGCCAAACATCAGCGATCGCCCCAAGGGAATATCGAGAATGTAAAACACCGAGTAGAAGACTCGGGCAATTACAAATGCGATCGCACACCCGATGGCGAGGGTTGAATTCTGACCCGTTATATAGGCCATCAACGCTGCTGCGCTAAATACAATAAACGTTTCAAAGGAGTTCTGATGTGCCCAAGTCGCTCGTTGGGCATAGGGCGGTAGCTGATCAAACATGGCGCGAGGGGCACTTTGGTCATAGCCTAGTTTGAAACGGCTGTAGGCAACTACCAGATACGGTAGATATATTAAAACCGTTGCCCCCACAATACAGTAAAGTAAAATTCCCGAACCGGATAGATGCATAGTCTAGCTCACACTAATCAAAATTAATTACAATTAATCACAACTAATCAAAATAGAACAGAGTAACAACCTTACTTTGCTGTTCTGCCTCCTTACAGGTGTTCAGGAGGGTACGGCTATCATGGAATGCGAAACAAATTAACTGCTGACACCGGGCAATAATTTCGGCATTACACAAGGCACTAGCTTCAGCGAGAGACAAGGTATCATTTTGGGGGTTTTCCACCAAATGCATTACCTTCTCCAAGTAATTTCGGGATTCCAGTGGCTGTCGCTGAAGACTTTGGGGCAAAATTACCGTTAGCAAGGACGGATCGGCTCGCATAGCACCTCGAATGGCAGCTAAGTTGGTTCCAGTGGCACCAGAGGTAATCAGACGATTACCGGCTTGCACTAAGGCATAGCTCATCATCTCAATTAGATTCTGATGGGTGATAGGAACGTGACGTGACCCCAACAAGGCAATTCGCTTAGAACCAGTTTGCTGTATGGCTGCGAGTTCCTGGGCTAATGTATCGATACTGGCGGTCTCTATTGGTTGACTCAAAGATAAAGATGCTGGTAAAGGCTGAACGACCAGGATATTTTAGCAGAACTAATCTGTCATGTCCTCCTTCAAAAGAATTTGAAGGAAAGGGAATAGGGAATAGGGAATAGGGAATAGGCATGCTAGCAAGAGGCAAGAGGCAATAGGCATGCTAGCAATAGGCATGCTAGCAATAGGCATGCTAGCAATAGGCATGCTAGCAATAGGCATGCTAGCAATAGCAATTTCCCTCAAAGGTTGCTGAGAATTGCTATAGCAGTCGAAGCAAAGCTTAGGAAATCTTTTGCTCCCTGCTCCCTGCTCCCTGCTCCCTGCTCCCTGCTCCCTGCTCCCTGCTCCCTGCTCCCTGCTCCCTGCTCCCTGCTCCCTGCTCCCTGCTCCCTGCTCCCTTTGCTATAGGGTTTAAAATTGCTATATTCTAAATATGTGCTATCATAATGAATGGTTTGGACGCATAGCTCAGTTGGTTAGAGCACCACGTTGACATCGTGGGGGTCACTGGTTCGAGTCCAGTTGTGTCCATATTTCTTTAACTCCCCACACTTCCCTATCTTTGCCTACTCCCTATCTCCCCATCTCCCCATCTCCCTATCTCCCCATCTCCCCACACTCCTTACTCTACCGATGCTCCCAGGCTCGCATTTTACCAGGATTCATCAATCCATAGGGATCAACAATTTCCTTAAACCGCAACTGTTCCATATCAACGGTTTTCATACCCCCATCTTCCAAGATGTAGGTGTGGGGATTAGCAATCATAGCGCCATACTCTTCGTGATAGCGAATAATCTCATTTAAACGCTCCTCAGAACTATACCGAACGATTTGTAGTCCCACTGGTATGAGTTGTCCTGCTACTCGCATGAATTCTAAATGCATGATCACTTCATCCCCAAAGTGCTGATAAAAATGCTCCACCTGTTCCAGATTCACAAATGAGGTTTGTAAATAGGTGAGGCTGGGATCAACACTACGGGCGTGTAAGGTGGTATGATTCCAGGTGAACTCTGCTAGGCTGACTCCCTTACTCGCTTCTAGGGCAGTCTTCTGGTAAGTGACCTCTCCACCATACTCCCGAACTAAATCCTGGAATGGCTCTAGGGAAGATTCCGCTATCATCAGCAAGGCACAGTGCTTAGCTTCCGGAAGGTAGTTGCTGAGAGCGGCAAAGTAGGATGGAATTGGCCAAGCGTGAATGCTAATCAGTTTCTTAATCAAGCCATCCGCATCACCTAAGGCTTGACCAAATCTAGCAGCAGTCATAAAGTCATCAAAGACTACTATCACTTCAGCCCAAGGATAGACTGGTCCTAAGGGTATTTCTAATTCGGTGATAATGCCATTGGTCCCATAGGCGTGATTCACCTTCTGCAACTGATCTGACCGTAATTCGATCACACGGGGCTGGTCTTCGAGGGTGACGACTTGGAGAGCATGAATATTTCCGCGATCGCGTAATACTCCATAAGTAATGGAACCAATGCCGCCACTCCCGCCACCAATAAACCCACCAATAGTAGCGGTGCGATAGGTAGAGGGAGCCATGCGCAATTCCCAGCCAATTTTATGAGCTTCTTTGTCAAAGGCGGCTAGCTTGACCCCAGGCTGAACAGAGGCTAAACCCGGTTTTATCCAGTTAATCTGATTGAGGCGAGTAGTATCGAGAATCAGACCACCGTTGAGGGGGATACACTGACCATAATTACCAGTGCCTGAGCCTCTTACGGTTAGGGGAGCTTTGTACTTAACGCAAACCCTAGCTATTTCCAGGACTTCCGCCACCGTAGTGGGACGAACTACGATGTTCCCCCGTTTATCTTTAAGCTGGGATTCCAGTACCGGACTGAAGTGGTAGTAGTCTAGGGATAATTTAGCGACTTGGGTTGGGTCATCAATAATTTCTATTCCGGTAAGTTCCGAGGCTAGGGAATTCCAGTCAATAGCTTGGGGGGTTGTCATCTGAGGTTCAGGAGGTCTGGGAAGTAGGTGCAGGGATTGAAACCCATTGACAAATAATATCTTCTACTGGGATACCTGCGGCAATCAGTGCAGAGGTTAACCCTTCCTCGAAGTTATCTTCTTCAATCATGACTTGGCTATCGACTAAGCGAGCATGAAACAGAATGGAGTTGATCCAGCGTTGCTTATCCCAGCCTGTAGCCAGAATCAGAAAATGACCGGAATCGCGATCGCAAACAGGATAAAGCTTAATTGCTTGTAAGCGAGGTTGGGCGCGAGTTGCCTCTTGCAGGGTTTTTTTCAGAATATCTGCATAGCTTAGTGAGCGCTCCATTTAACAATAGCCTCCCGCTCTGGTTCGTAAACTAATAAGTTAATTTTATTCCTCTCGACAGCTAGCTGAAAAATTGGTTTTTGGAAATGTCGAATATAAATAGCTTGACTGATAGCTAAGAACAACTGCCGTTCTGGTTCTTGCTTCTCCAAAGCCCATTGGTAAAGCTGAAGCTGTCCCATGGTTTTTTCCAATTCATTAATGACTGAAGGGGAGTCGAAGCCTTTAATTTCTACAGCAATTTTCCGTCCTTTTTTTTCGGCTGCAAAAAACTTTTCTGCTCCTAAATCAGCTTTCAATAGCGTTTTTTCTAGCACTAAAATTAACGGATCATCTGTAATCGTCCACCCATCTTTTTCGAGAGTGCGGCGCAGGGAGAAATGTAAATCATCACGTCTAGACATTAGTTATCAAGCTTGGATGTATCCGATCATGTTCATGGCGCTGGACGTTTTCCCTAGACTGGTGGGCGTGATCTCAAACCATGCTCTCCCTTTTGCTGAGGCAGTTTGTGTTAGGGGTGCGTCGATAGGTTGCCTGCCAAAGCTGCCAAACTTATACCCTAAGCGACCTTAACGGATTATAGCATAGCTGAGACAGTCCACCACGCACTTTTGTATGGATACCTTTTGCCTTGCTATATACCGGTTTTCAATTGGGTGAGGTACAAATTTTTGGGTTCATGGGAGCAGCAATCCCCCAAAGCCGAGTAAATTTTCAGCATAGTACGCCATCCTCTTGAAGTGTTATAATTACCTAACTCTCTCGATTATAGATTTTTATGCAGAGGTGGTAATTTTTATAGTTTAAACTAATTTGTAATCTTTAACAATCACTATAGTGTCATGGAAAAAGTAGTTAATAAACTAAAAATTAAACAACAAAAAAGCGATTTTAGCTATTGGCGAAAACAGTCCTATAAAAAACGCTTATAAGCCCTAGAAATCATCCGTAAGCAATACCACCACTATCAATACAACAATGCTCAACCAAGACTTCAAAGAGTTTATACAATTATTAAACGATAATCAAGTCAAATATTTAGTAATTGGGGGTTATGCAGTAGCCGTACATGGTCATCCTCGCTATACCAAATAGCAAAGGGAACAGCGGATCTGGGAACAGCGGATCTGGGAACAGAAGGGTGAATCTCACTTTTACCCAGACTTTCAACTAACTAAAACCTCTCTATATTAAATTCTCCAGTTTGCACGATGCGCACGCTACACCAACGAGGTTTATTTTAAGCTGACCGCTGACCGCTGACCGCTGACAGCTGAGGATTTTGAAACCTGTTATCAGGCTAAAATTGAGGTAATCATTGACGATATATCGGTTAATTTTATTGATTTAGACAATCTTATAAAAAATAAACAAGCATCAGGAAGGTTACAAGATTTAGCTGATGTGGAAAATTTACAAGATTGAACATCCATCCTGTTAAAATTCAGACCCGGTGGTGCGTTACGGGGCGGACTATCTCAACCTTGGCTACGAAGCGAACAATAAGGGGAAGTCCGCCCCTAATACTAAGTTGCGGTCAAAGGTACAACTTTCTCTTCCGCCAATCTCCCCATCTCCCCATCTCCCCATCTCCCCATCTCCCCATCTCCCCATCTCCCCATCTCCCTATCCAACTAATCTACTCTCTTTGAATGCAACTCGGTATAACTCACCCTACCTATGCCCTTCTCCATATAAGTTAATTGAATTTCCGCTATAGCAACGATAAAACAGCAAACCAGTACTGGCATGTGAGAAAATAGTACTCGTTTAGAACAAACAGGTTCCTGTTTTTGATACATTAGTACTAGTATGTTAGCAACAAGTACTAGTTACTGAGAAACGAGTACTGTTAAGTGATAAACTAGTACAGTTTAACGAAAAACTAGTACTAGTTTGTTATACACCAGTACTAGTTAACGAAAACGAGTACTAATATATAACAAACTAGTACCCATTTGTTATACACCAGTACCCATTTGTTATACACCAGTACTAGTTAACGAGAAACGAGTACTGGTATGTGATAAACTAGTACTAGTTAGCGAAAAACTAGTACTAGTTAGCGGTAAATGGGTACTCGTGTGTTAGACGTCATTACCTGGTCTGGTTTGTTGTTAACTGTTGACCGTTGACCGTTAACCAGAGACTTCAATGACTGAAGGGGAGTCGAACCCTTTAATTCCCACAGCAATTTTTCGTCCACTCCCTACTCCCTACTCCCTACTCCCTACTCCCTACTCCCTACTCCCTCACCCAATTTAAAATTTCCTTAGTAAAATTTGCATAAAAGTAGCACCACCTAAGGATATATAGTAAGAAACTACCAAGTGGCTGATTTGTCGATGGGTACTTACTCTACTATTCCTGTATTCTGTCTCAAGCTAGCTAGTGCTAGCTTACTCTGCCTGCTCTCACCGATCCTAGCCCCGGAAACTCTGGGAGTTGCTCCAGCAGTGGCACAAACGACTCTAGACCAAGCCACTCAAGCGGAGCAGTTATTGGATCGGGCAAGGTTAGAGTTTGTTAAAGGTCAGTTGCCTCAAGCCAAGGAGAGTTATCAACAAGTATTGACGATTTATCGGGAATTGGAAAACTCTTCCGGTAAAGCTAAAGCTCTCAATGGCCTTGGACAGGTTTACAATCTATTATCTCAACACACCAAAGCCCTGGAAGCATTGCACCAAGCTCTGAAAATCCGTCAAAGTCTAGGGGAGCGAAAGGAAGAAGGGGAAACCCTGACCCATATCGGAACAGTTTATTCCAGTCAGGAAGACTATGCTAAAGCTCTGGAGTTGTTGGAGCAAGCCCTAACTATTAACCAAGAAGTAGGTAATCAGCTTGGGATTGGTTATGCACTGGTTAGTCTTGGCTCAGTTTACTCCTCCCAAGGAGAGTATGACAAAGCCTTAGATAGGTTAGAGCAAGGTTTGAGTATTCTCAAAGAAGTAGGTGAGACTCAGAAAAGCGTACGCATTCTAGCACGCTACTATCAAGCCTACGCTCTGAATGGGATCGGCTTAGCTTACATCAGGTCAGGGAAATTGAGCCAAGCTTGGGAGTTTGTGGAGCAAGCTCATGCCCTGAGTCGAGAAGAGGGTTATCAATTAAGGGAAGGTGTAGCCCTGACCTTGAAGGGAATACTGTATAACAATCAAGGGGAATTGGATAAAGGGCTAGAAACCCTGGAGTTGGCATTAGCCATTACTAAACCAACTGGTTTTCGGGGATTAGAACAGAATATTCTATTTTGGATTGGAGGGATTTACAACCAGAAAGGGGAGTATGTCAAAGCCCTAGAGGTTTACCAGGAATGCTTAGCGATTCGGCGAGAATTGGGTAAGCGTAAGCTGGAAGGAGTTGTGCTCAATAATATTGGCTTAGTTTACTATAACCAGAAACAGTATGACCAAGCCCTAAACTATTATCAGCAAGCGTTAGCTATTCACCGGGAAGTTAAGAATCAGGCTGATGAAAGCACTACTCTTGGTAATATTGCTTACCTTTACCGCAAGCAAGAACAGTATGACCAAGCCCTTGACTATTATC
The DNA here is from genome assembly GCF_010672065.1 of Moorena sp. SIO4A1. NCBI lineage: Bacteria > Bacillati > Cyanobacteriota > Cyanophyceae > Coleofasciculales > Coleofasciculaceae > Moorena > Moorena sp. SIO4A1. The sequence continues at coordinate 184,113 of NZ_JAAHHX010000009.1, forward strand.
AGCAAGCTTTAGCTATTCACCGCGAATTGGGTAAGCGTAAGCTGGAAGGAATTGCGCTCAATAATATTGGCTTAGTTTACGATAAACAGCAACAGTATGACCAAGCCCTAGATTACTACCAGCAAGCTTTAGCTATTCACCGGGAAGTTAAGAATCAGGTTGCGGAAAGCACTACCCTTGGTAATATTGCTTACCTTTACCGTAAACAAGAACAGTATGACCAAGCCCTCAACTATTATCAGCAAGCTTTAGCTATTCACCGGGAAGTCAAGAATCAAGTTCAGGAATGGAGTACCCTTGCTAATATTGGACAGGTTTACTATGAAAAGGGAAACTATCAGCAAAGCATAAACTATTCCCAACAAACTTTAGCCCTTTCCAAAAAACTTGAAAATCTCACGGGAGAAGGTGTAAGTCTTTGGAGGATTGGGCTAGCTTATTATGCATTGGGCAACCATGACCAAGCCATAGACTACTACCAACAAGCGTTAGAGATTTTCCGCAAACTTAACAATACCTCCATTGAAGCAAGTATCCTGGTAGGTCTTGGACTAGCTCAAATCAGCCAAGGAAACTATGATCAAGCCCTAGACTCTTATCAGCAACTCCTAGCCATTGCCCGAGAAACCAAAGACTCCTCTCAAGAAATAATCGCTCTCAATTTTATTGGTAAAGTTTACGAATCTCAGGGTAAATATGACCAAGCCCTAGATTCCTACCAGCAAGGTTTGGTTATTTCTCAAGACATTGATGACCAGAAAAATACTGGAACCCTCCTCAATAATATTGGGGGAGTTTACAGCAATTGGGGAAAGTATGACCAAGCCCTAGATTACTTCCAGCAAGCCTTAACCATTAGCAAAAGGTTAAACGACTCCATCGGAATTGCGACTAAACTCAACAACATTGGATCGATATATAAAAACCAAGGGAAGTATAGCCAAGCTCTAGACTATTATCAGCAAGCTTTAGCGATTAACCAAGAGTTTGGCGATCACGGTCGTCATAACGTTGCTACTAACCTCAATAATATTGGCTCAGTTTACAATGTTTGGGGTGAATATGACAAAGCTCTAGATTACTACCAGCAAGCTTTAGCTATTTTTAAAGAAATTGGTGAGCGCTCCCAGGAAGCCAATACCCTTAATAATATTGGGTCAGTTTACAGCAGTCAGGGTGAGTATGACCAAGCCTTAGAATACCACCAGCAATCTCTAGCTATTTCTCAAGACATTGGCGAGCCCTCCCAGGAAGCTGGTAGCTTCAATAATATTGGGTTCATTTACTCTGCTCGGGGGGAGTATGACCAAGCCAAAGAATACTACCAACAAGCTTTAGCTATTTTTAAAGACATTGGCGAGCCCTCATGGGAAGGTACTATCCTCAATAATATTGCACAAGTTCACTATAATCAGGGTGAGTATGCTCAAGCTTTAGAAAACTACCAAAAAGCGTTAGAGATTGCACAAGACCTAGGGGAGCGCTCCGAGGAAGCTACTATCCTGAGCAATATTGGATTAGTTTACAGTAGCCGGGGAGACAATGCCAAAGCCTTAAACTATCATCAGCAATCCCTAGAAATTAGGCAAGACATTAGTGAGAAGGAGGGACTTGCTATAAGTCTCAACAATATCGGAGTAGTTTATAGTGACCAAGGAGAGTTTAGCCAAGCTCTAGACTATTATCAGCAAGCTTTAACCATTCAACAAGAAATAGGTGTACGCTCTCCAGAAGCTACTACCCTGGGCAACATCGGAACAGTTTACGGTTACTGGGGAAAGTATCCCAAAGCCCTAGAGTATGATCAAAAAGCCCTAGCCATTCGTCAAGAGATTGCTGACCAGGCCGGTATTGGCACCACCTATAACTCTATGGGGGTGAATTATCTGGATTTGGGAGATTATCCCCAAGCATTGGACTACTTCAACCAAGCTAATGCCATTTTTAAGAAAATTGGGCATAAGGAAGGAATTGCGGGAACCCTGAGTAACATCGGATTAGTTTACCAAAAACAAAAACAATATCCCAAGTCTCTCCAATTCTATCAGCAATCCTTGGCTATTTCCCAACAGATTGGTAATCGCCTACAGAAAGCTAACACCCTGACTACTATCGGCAGAGTTTATGAAAAACTCGGAGAGTATACTAAAGCTCTAGACTATCATCAACAAGCCTTAGAGATTAATCAAACAATTGGGTTCAAAGCTGGGATTAGCTCTACCTTGTACCATATGGGAATAGTTTACACTAACCTAGAAAAGTATCCCCAGGCTTTAGCAGCTTATCAACAAGCCTTAGCCCTTTCCAGAACCCTTGGCACTCGCTTAAGGGAAGGGCAAATTCTGGCTGGTATGGGTAAGTTGTATGATACCCAAAACCAATCGGAATTAGCGATTACCTTCTTTAAACAATCCGTTAATGTCCGAGAAGGAATCCGCAAAGACTTAAAAGTTCTGCCCATTGAACAACAACAATCCTTTACCAACACTGTTGCTGAAGACTATCGCCGCTTGGCTGATTTATTGACCCAACAAAATCGCAACTTAGAAGCCCTACGGGTGCTCGATTTACTGAAAGTGCAGGAGTTGCAGGATTACCTGAGTAATGTGCGAGGGGATGATAACACCGTTGATGGCATTACAGAACTGACTGAAGAACAGGAAATCATCAAAGGTACCCAACCGATTATCGACCAAGCCATTGCCCTGGGTCAAGAACTCAGTGAACTAGAAACTATTGTTAGGGATAAGCGCACCCAAACCCAGCAACAGCGAATCATTCAACTTAGGAAAAATCAAGCCCAGCTAACCAAAGATTTTCAAGACTTCCTGAAGAGTCCAGAGGTAGAAGCTCGCTTGGCAAAATTGAGGGAAACTACAGAAGCAGAGAACTTAGACTTAAAGAAGTATGCTAAACGATTGCAAGAGCAACTCCAGCAATTGGAACAGGATGCGGTTATTCTCTATCCCCTAGTATTAGATGACCGTTTGGAATTAGTCCTAGTCACTCCTTATGCTCCCCCGATTCGGCGCACGGTTAAGGTAAAACAAAAAGACCTGGAAAGAGCGATTCAAAACTTCCGCAGACTCCTGGCAAATCCGGCTCGTAATGCCAGAACTCCCGCCGAGCAACTGTACGAGTGGCTAATTAAACCGATTGAAGCGGACTTAGCCAAGGCCAATGCCAAAACTATTATTTATGCGCCTGATGGCAAATTGCGCTATATTCCCCTAGGGGCACTGTATGATGGGGAGCAATGGCTAATTGAGCGGTTGAGAGTTAATCAGATTACTGCTCTGAGCCTAACATCCCTAGACAATAAACCGACACCACAGTTAGACGTGTTTGCAGCAGCGGTCACCAAAGCCCATACTATTCCGGTAGGGGATAAACGGCATAACTTGGCTGCTTTAACCTTTACCCAACCAGAAGTAGAGCGTCTGGCAGAAACCTTTCCCAACACTAAGACATTGATCGATAAAGAGTTTCACGGGGATACCATTTATCAGATGAATGACTATTCCGTAGTGCATCTAGCCACCCACGCTCTGTTCGACAAAACTAAACAAGATTCCTTTATTCTGTTTGGTGATGGCAGTCACGTTACTCTCAGCCAGGTAGAAGAAAAATGGGATTTATCTAATGTAGATTTAGTGGTGCTCAGTGCCTGTCAAACCGGCTTAGGGGGAGAATTGGGGGATGGCAAAGAAATCCTCGGTTTTGGTTATCTGATGCAAAATGCTGGTGCCGATGCTGCGATCGCATCCCTATGGTCAGTTAATGACGAAGGTACCCAAGCCTTGATGAATAAATTTTATCAGGTCTTGAAACAGGGGAACGTTACTAAAGCGGAAGCCCTCCGGCAAGCTCAAATTGCTTTAATTACCAAAGTAGAGTATGGTTTGGAGCATCCCTTTTATTGGGCACCATTTATTTTAATTGGAAATGGATTATAGGGAATAGTAACAACAAGGCTTTTAAGACCCGGTGGGTGGAACGGGCATCTTGCCCGTTACAATCGGACAGATTGTCCCACCCTACGCCATATTTACTAAGCAGATTTTTTAACAGACAACAATAAACCGTGTCCTGAAGCTTCTCCTACATACCACAGTAATTTAAGGGTGCTCAAATCGAAGTATTTAGCTAAGTGAGACGTCACTTCCAGATACAAAGGAAACTGGTCATTGAAAACGCGATAGAAGAAAACAAATTCTCCTGATGGTGCTAATACTTTGCCCACGTCACTAATAGCTCTGAATACGATATCGTCATTCCTTAAAATTCCCATTTCGTAAGATTCAGGATCGATAGGGCGCTCGATTGAACGACTGGGAAAAGGCATAAATATAGTATCGTAAGTTTCCTCGGCTTCTCCTGCACATAAATCCTGCACCTTAACCTGATCTTGACTTGGCATCAGTGGATGATTTTTAATTTCCCCGATGTTGGGATGAAGATCAGAAAATAAGACCTTTTGACTCTGTTTCAAAATACAGCAAAAGCCAATCACTCCCGCACCGCATCCAAGATCTAGCACCCGCTTTCCTTGGACATCAAGAATACCACTCAAAACACCACTCATAAACGCTTGAGCAGCAATTCCACCGTAGGGATTAAACACCCCTTTCGGAACGACAACATCAAAAACGGGTTCATTTTGGTACAGGATCCTAATTTCTCGGTCTTTTGAGGAAAGTTCCTGATGGAAATTCAGATAATCTTTGCGATTGTATTGTAAACTTTCCCCGTCTTTGAGAATAATAACAACGTCTTATTGCTTAATCATTTTGAAAATCTTTAGCTCAATGGAATGGAATAAATGATAACTTTTGGTTAGGTTGTGGGTGCGATCGCTTAAAGCCCCTAGCTGACTTGTGTTAATCGCCTCACAACATCTTGCGGGTCAAAATTTCTTCTAGCTCGCTTTCATAGAAAAATTTCGATTCACCAAAAGCAGGCTTCAAATCTCCTAACCAGGTTGCTTCAGCATCAAAACTGGCAAAGAAAGGTCGATTGCACCACTGAGGGTTACGAGCTTGTAAAAAAGACAAAACAAACACTTTCTCCCCTTGAATTTCGCTAATACCTTCAATTTTGACTTTTCCGGGTAAGGCAGACATTACCGGACCACGAGCAGTTCGCCCTAATCCCGATACTTGTTGTATTGCTTGACGATAAATTTCCCACACCTTAACTAAAGGAATTTCAAAATAGTCTTTAGCTCCTGTTTGTCGTTCGACAAACATATAGTAGGGAATACAGCCTAAGCGTACCTGCATTTGCCACATTTTTACCCAAGCATGGGCTCTATCATTGATGTGGCGAACAACAGGAGCTTGGGTCCGAATTTCCCCTCCCGTTGTTCGAATGCGTTGGATTGCTTTTTGAGCGATTTGTGTATCTAGTTCTCGCCAGTGTTCGTAGTGAGCCATGATAGCTAGATGCTTACCCCGTTGCACTACTTTTTCAAATAAGCGCAACAAATCATCAGCATCTTCATCGGTGACATATCGATGGGGCCAATAAGAAAGTGATTTGGTTCCAATGCGAATAGTTTGAATGTGGTCAAATTCCCCTTCTAATAAAGGTTCGATATATAAAGCCAGCTGTCGTGCTTTCATGGTCATCGGATCACCACCAGTAAGCAATACATCAGTGACTTCTTTGTGTTCTCGTAGATAATCTTGAAAATGACCCGATTCGCGAGTCGCAAATTTAAGATCATCTAGTCCGACAAATTGTGGCCAACGGAAACAGAATGTACAGTAGGCATGGCAGTGTTGACCTGCTGTGGGAAAAATCAAAACTGTTTGTTGATATTTGTGTTGTACTCCCTGTAAAGGTTCACCTTCAAACGACGGGACGTTGTATTGCTTTTGTCCTGCGGGATGGGGATTAAGTCGAAGACGAATTTCATTGGCAGTTTGTCGCATAATTTTTTCTGGAACATTGTCTTTTAGGAGTTGAACCATGGTATTCAAATCCCTTGAGGATAACATGTCTGGCTGGGGAAACGTTAAGCGAAAAATTGGATCATCTGGTATATTTTTCCAATCAATAAGTTCTTCAACAATGTAGTTATTTGCTCGAAAAGGTAGCACTTTAGCAACAGCTTGCATTGCTAAGCGGGTTTCAGATGATATACAGGCTAACTGGGACAGTGATTTCAGATCGTTTACTGAGTATAATTTGATTTTTTGAGATTTAGTTTTCATCGCTTTCATCACCGAATAGGAATGGAGATTATTTTTTTATTCACCTCAGACCGGTCAGTATAAAGAGGTTAAACTCCATACATGTCCCAATCATTTTTACTTTTGTAGTGCGGTAATTATTTACCATTATACCTTACCTGATACGTAAGCAGTCCCTGAGGGGGTATTGAAAAAAACTAGGTTTTCAGTAGCCCATGACTTTTATTGGCAAAGAGCCACCTCAACATGAGGTACACATATTTTTTACCTCTTCCATCTTCTGAATTCAGTGCTCCGAAGCTCTGTTGGCGTTTGCGCAGCGTGGGCTTGGCCCAAAGCGTGGCCTATGGCTTTAGTCCCTGCTCCCTAAAACCCAAAAACTTGGATCTTACTAGCTTAAAAAGCGAACAACCTGCTAACCTGCTAACTTGCTATCCTGCTAACCTGCTATCCTAGAAGACAGAGCTGATCGGAGGTTAAGGGATGCCGTCAATCTTTCCCGGTATGGATCCGTATTTAGAGCATCCGGATTTATGGCCAGAAGTACATCATTGGTTGATTAGTTTAATTGCTGAGTGTTTAATTCCTCAGGTACGTCCGAAGTATAAAGTAGCTATTGAAAAGCGCATTTATCAAGTTAATAAAACTAACCAAGATGATGTCTTATTAGTTGGAATTACTGATGTTACTGTTAAACGTCAACCCAATACTGAAGATTATCCGACCTCTAAGGTTGCTGTTGCGCCACCAACCACAAAACCAGTAACAGTAATTGTTCCTATGCCTGAACAAATCAAACAAGGGTATTTGGAAGTAAGAGATATGACTACCGGTGCTGTGGTAACCGCTATCGAAGTTTTATCTCCAGTTAATAAGCGCTCTGGTGACGGTAGAGAAACTTATCTGAAAAAACGCCAACGGGTGTTAGGAAGTTTAACTAATTTAGTAGAGATCGATTTGCTACGAGGCTGGAAACCAATGCCACTCTTAGATAATACTATTGAAAGCGATTATCGGGTTTTGGTTAGTCGAGAGGAGCGTCGCCCACGAGCCGAATTATATACTTGTAATCTGCCAGAGCAACTACCAACTTTTTCCCTACCGTTACGTCCAGAAGATTCTGAACCGATAGTAGATTTACAAGCTATAATTAATAGTGTTTATGAACGAGGGGGTTATGATTACCAACTCGATTATGACCAAGAGCCAGTACCAGCTTTTTCAGATAAAAATCGGATATGGGCTCAGGAATTGTTGAGAACTGGTATCTAGCAATTCTCATAGTCATCAGCATTCTACTTGGTGGTGCGTTACGGGGCGGGCTATTCTAATACTGGCGCTCGAAGTGGAAAATTAGGGCTCGCCCGCCCCTAACGCACCCTACATTCTCTTGCCCCGACTCCCTAAATTCTTAATTCTAAATTCTTAATTCTGCATTCTAAATTCTTAATTCTTAATTCTAAATTCTTAATTCTTAATTATTAATTCTCTAACTCAGCATAATCCGGTAACGTAGTATCAATTGGCTGGCCCTGGTGCAAGATAATTCGGTCATGTTGGGGACGGGACAAAAGTTCACTGAAATGGCGTCCTTTAAACAAAATCAAATCTGCCGGGAGTCCCACCCCAATCCTACCCATCTCGGGTAAACCCATTAAATCAGCCGCTGTCTTGGTTACGGCACAGGGCCAATCACCGATGGGCATATCTAAATGGGCAATCCGTACCGCTTGGGTAAAGACTTCTAATACATCATGGTCCCCAAATCCATAAAAGGGGTCTCGACAATTATCACTAGCTAATGTTACCGGAATACCCTGTTGTTTAATTTCATGGACCCTGGTGACTCCCCGCCAGGACGGTGTACAGTTAGCCTGTCGATCCTGTAGATAAAGATTGCACATGGGTAAGCTAACAATAGCAATTCCTGCTGCTTTGACCAACTTGAGAGTTTCCGCAACCTCCTCTAAGGGTTGCACTGCCAAACTACAACAGTGACCACAAAGAATTTTTCCGGTAAACTGATGACGAATAGCAGCTTTGGCAATCTGTCGTAAGCAATGGGAATCGGGATTACCATTTTCATCAGCATGGAAATCTAGGTTAAGGTTTCTCTCCTTAGCTAGGGAAAAGACAGTATCGAGTTGAGCATCCAGTTCTTGCTGCTTATAGACTACTGCCCCAAGTATGCCTCCGATTTCAGCAATTTTATCGGCTAAGGTAATACCAGCGGCAGTTTGATAGTAATCTAGAGTAACTAGAGACACCGCTTGTAGGGTAATTCTGTCTTGCCATTCCTTCTGGAGGGTTTGGAAAACGCCTAGGCTAATCGCACTTTGTTCTCCAACCCAGTCAATGTGGGTGCGGATAGCTTTGGTACCATGAGCATAGCTACATTTGAGTCCAAATTCCATGCGCCGATATAAATCTTCCCCTTGCCAATAGGTTTCGGCATCAGCATCTCCGGTCAGACAGGCACTATTAAAGGTACCATCAGGATTGGGAGACCGTTCCCAAATATGACCTTTATCCAGATGGGTGTGTATATCTAGAAAACAGGGCCATACTTGTCCTTGCCTGAGATCTATACTGGGGATGTGACTAGGTATATTACTGGTATCTGTGCTAGCTTCAACACTGTTTGCAATGCTGTTGTCGGTACTGTTTGCGTTCCCGTAGCGGCTCTTTTCGACCATCGTGTTTTGCTCCCCCTTGGGAACAATCGCCTTTGGCACTATTGCAGCAATGGCTCCCTGATTAATTTCAATATCAACTAAGCACAAACCCTGGTCATTCCGATGGTAAATGTTGCTGTTTTCCAGTAGGCAACATGGTACGTAGGCATTTTTGAGCCAGTATCGTTCGGCTTTGGGAATCATTAGGGAGTCGGGAGTCGGGAGTCGGGAGTCGGGAGTCGGGAGTCGGGAGTGGCCTATGGAAAAATTGAATGTACCTCATAAGTATCATAAACAGTATCATAAACGCGCAGTCGATCATCAAACCCAATCCTGATTTCTCATCACACCAAGAAATCCTCTGTTGTTCCTAATCTTCCTTTATCCGAAGTTCCCGATTCCCGATTCCCGATTCCCGATTCCCGATTCCCATCTCCCCATCTTCCCACACTCCCTTCTCCTCCCACACTTAGACCCTCTAACCAGGCTTCAGTAGCTTCGGCATTTAAAGGTTTAGAAAACCAATACCCCTGTCCATATTGACAACGCCAATCACAAAGCTGTCCCCATTGCTTTTCAGTTTCTACTCCCTCTGCTACTACATGTATACCAAGGTCGTTTGCCAACTTTACCATCCACCGCAATATTTCCCCATGTTTGTGATCATCACTCATGCCTTTGACAAAAGAGCGGTCAATTTTCAATATATCAATGGGTAAATTTGGCAAGTAACTCAAGGCAGAATAGCCAGTCCCAAAATCATCAATGCACAACTGAATCTCTCGCTGTTTGAGTTTCTCCAACACAACCACTGCAGTGGTTTCCAGCAGTACACTTTCTGTGATCTCCAGTTTCAAACTCTTGGCATCGAGACCAGAATCCCACAAAATTGTGTCGATTTTACTGATTAGATCTGGTTGGGATAATTGTAAGCTAGAGACGTTAACGCTGATGGTTAAATCTCGATATTGGGCAAACTGTTGTTGCCACTGCCACATTTGTTGGCAAGCCTCCCGTAGTACCCACCAACCCAGTGGCACAATCAGCTTTGTTTCTTCTGCCACCGGAATAAATTCTGCTGGCAACAGCAGTCCCCGTTCGGGATGCTCCCAGCGCACCAGTGCCTCAAAGCCAGCCAGCTTATGGGTTTCAAGAGACACAATCGGCTGGTAATAAAGCCGCAATTCTTGGCGCTTAATACCCAAGCGTAAACTATCTTCTAACTGCAACCGCTCTGCACTCCGGGTGCGCATGGCAGGGGTAAATAGCTGATAGCCAGTGTTACTTTCCATTTTGGCTCGATAAAGAGCTAGACTGGCGTTGTCAAGAAGAGCAGAGGGTTGGTAATCATCCCTGTCATTGCTAGCAATTCCAATATTGGCACTCATAAAGATCTCATGGTCATCAATCGAAAAAGGCGATCGCAGGCTAGCGCAAATCTGTTCTGCTACCAAGGTAGCTTCACTGACATCGTTAATGTCTTGGAGCAAGACCGCTAATTCATCTTCTGACCACCGCGCCACTGTATAGTTAACGGTATAGTTAACGGTATAGTTAACGGTAGAATTCAGGGTATAAGTCAAGCGAGAATCAAAAGCCTTTAGCAATTTTGATCCCACTTGCCGTCCCATACTAAACTGAATGACTTTGAAACGTTCCAAAGCCACCAATAAGACGGCGAATCGATAACCCTTATACCACTTTGACCTCTGGATTACTTGCCTCAACCGTCTCCTAAAACTATCTGGGTTAAGCCAGGGAATCAGGAGGTCATTAAAGGCAGAATCCTGAAACCTTTCTACAGGTTGCTGATCTGGCTGATCATTGTTAATTCTAGCGAACACCTACTTTCTCTATCACCCTGAATTAGCCCAATTGAGTTACTCATTGATAATTGAGCCAAAAAGGAAACCCGAAAGGCAAAAGCTGTGGTATAGTAAACGTTTTGCCATATTCTTTAAGCTCAATTGTGTTAATGGTTGTTAACGATGAACATCCTTCCTGATGGTTTGACTCAGCAAATCAATAACGCTGTTTGGCATCATCCTAAGTTGCGGTTATACCGTTTAAATCAGAGGTGGGACTGTTGAATGTGGACTGAATGTGGACGATAAACAAGCAACGGTCAACTCTCGAAAACCAAACTTCAATACAACGCTAGCCACTGTGGAACAGTACCGTGGATCAGTTATGGAACATCTTAGTTAACCATTAGTTAACCAGGTATAACAAAATAGAGCATGGAGTAGGGGTAAATCCCATGCCCTATTGTTGGATGCCCACAATTACGAGGTAGTTTTAACTGTTACCGATACTTTTTAGCTACCAAAGTCTACCAAGATAGACCAAGGCCCGCCAATGCAAGATGCTTTCACATCCAGGGGGTATCTCCGCGCTTCTCTGACGGAATATCCCGCGAGCGCCATAGAAATGTCAAAAAAGTGGTTCCACCGTAGGTCGAGAGCGCAACTATTAAACCCTTGGTTTTCGGCTTTAATTTAAGTTACATAATAATCCCTGTCGGTGTTACCCTAATTTAAGTCTAACAAATAATCAGAGTTTTTGGTAGACTCTGTGACATTTTTTCTAGCTGTTTACTAACCCTTTAACCCGTATAGGTAGTTTTTAGATGGCTTAATTGCGTAAGCCTGGTTGACTAGGGAAGCTGATCCCCCTTGAAGTAGGTAGCCAGCGATCGCTTATTGATCGCTGACTTGGCGTTAACCCTAAAGGACGATTTGCGATCCCTATCCTTAAGGTAAATCGGCAATTTGGCTTTGTCTGTGAGAAAAAGTAATAAATAATTATAATTGATTACATAATAAAAAGTAATGAGTGTTGAAGAAGCATTGGCGATAGTGGATACGGTCATCAAACCCGAACGCTTAAACGCAGTTCAAGAACTGGTGCTCCGCCAATGTTGGTCAGGACAAACTTATCAAGAGATTGCTGACGGTTCCGGTTACGATGCCGATTACATTCGGGTGGTTGGCTCCCGGTTGTGGCATATCCTCTCAGAGGTTTTTGGAGAGAAGATCACAAAAAATAACATTCGTTCTGTGATCAGGGAGCGATTACGAGAGGTGGAGCTTGAGGAGTTGCCAGAGGTCGAGCTGGAATTACCTACAGAGATGGAATTACCTAGAGGTGTGGTGCCTCTGAATTCTTCTTTTTATATCGAGCGTCCCCCCAATGACTCTTTATGTTACGAAACAGTGTTGCAGCCAGGGGCATTAATCCGAATTAAAGCCCCTAGACAGATGGGTAAAACCTCGCTGATGGTGAGGATTCTTGATCACGCTAGAGCATCTGGCTTCCGCACAGTTGCTCTGAGCTTGCAGCAAGCCGATGCCAATGTGTTCACCGATTTAGAGCGATTTTTACAATGGTTCTGTGCCACAGTCACTCGTAGCCTAGAATTACCGAATCGACTGACTGATTATTGGGATGATATCTTTGGCAGCAGTGGAAATACCACAGATTACTTCGAGAAGTATCTATTAAAAGAAATAGATACACCGGTGGTATTGGCCTTAGATGAGGTCAACCTGTTGTTTAATTACCCTGCCATTGCCACGGATTTTTTGGGTTTGTTGCGAGCTTGGTATGAGAAAGCCAAATACGGTGTAACCGGTAGCACAATTTGGCAAAAATTGCGCTTAGTTATTATACATTCTACTGATATTTATATTACGTTACATATCCACCAATCCCCTTTTAATGTGGGATTATCTATTGAATTGCCAGAGTTTACTAAGGCCCAAGTGCAAGAATTAGCCCGTCGCCACGGAATTGATTGGGGTAGTGATGATTCCAGCTTCGATCACATATCATTAATTATGGCTAAAGTAGGAGGAAATCCTTGTCTTTTAAGAGTAGCATTATATCATCTTAGGCGCGGTGACGTTACCTTTGAGGAGTTATTGAATTCAGCAGCAACTGAATCGGGAATTTATCATGATGACCTTCGACGACAATGGTGGAATCTACAACAATATCCACAACTGGTAGTAGCCTATCGAAAAGTGGTTATGTCATCCCAGCCAGTGGAATTAGAGCAAAAGCTAGCCTTTAAGTTGCAAAGTTTAGGATTAGTACAGCTCCACAAACAGGGGGCTGTGCCTAGTTGTGATTTGTATCGTCAGTACTTTAGTACTCACTTGGGGTAAAACCCATTGATGCCTGTAAATCATGAAAAAGCACAACTATCAAGTTGGCGGAAGTTTACCCCCTGATACCCTCTGCTATGTGCGCCGTAGAGCAGATCAGGATTTGTATAAGGCTCTGATAGCGGGGGAGTTTTGTTATGTCCTTACCTCCAGGCAAATGGGTAAGTCTTCTTTGAGGGTGCAAACTACTCACCGATTACAAAGAATAGGCATCCACTGTGGAATCGTTGATTTGACGGAAATTGGTACCCAAGATTTGACAGCAGACCAGTGGTATGCTAGTGTAGTACGCTGTCTGGTGAGCAGCTTCAACCTCCAGGTCAATTTACGAGCTTGGTGGCGTTCACACTCTTATCTATCCCCAGTGAAGCGTCTTAGTGATTTTATTGAGGAGGTGCTACTGGCAGAGGTTGAGGGAAATTTGGTAATCTTTATTGATGAAATCGATAGCATTCTGGGTTTATCGTTCCCGATTGAAGATTTTTTTGCCCTAATCCGAGCTTGCTACAACAAGCGCACAGAAAACCAAGCCTACCAACGCCTCAGTTTTGTTTTGTTAGGGGTAGCCACTCCCTCGGATTTGATTGTAGATAAGCAACGGACTCCGTTTAATATCGGAAGGGGGATTGAGTTATGTGGATTTACTCTGGAAGAATCCGAAACTCTAGGGCTAGGATTGAGCGGAAGGGTTAGCAATCCCAAAGCCTTACTTAGGGAAATCTTAGCGTTTACGGGAGGACAACCTTTACTGACCCAAAAGCTATGTCAGCTGATTCTAGAGGATACAGAGAATGGTACTGTCAATCCCACATCTCTTGAGTCCCTTGTGGATAGGCGGATTATTAACAACTGGGAAGTCCAAGATAAACCAGAGCATCTCAGGACCATACGCGATCGCATTCTCAGCAATGAGCAACGGGCTGGGCGGTTATTAGGACTTTATCAGCAAATTCTGCAACAGGGGGCAGTAGCAGCAGATGACAGTTGGGAACAAATGGAATTGCTACTGTCGGGATTAGTGGTCAAGAGTCAGGGCAAGGTTAAGGTTCGCAACCCCATTTATGCGGCTGTTTTCAACTGTGATTGGGTCAGCAAGCAACTATCAAATCTTCGTCCCTATGGCACAAGTCTAAGAGATTGGTTCAATAGTGATTGTCAAGATGAATCGAGACTATTGCGAGGTCAAGCCTTACTCGATGCTTTAGCTTGGGCAGATTCCCGTAGCCTGAGTGACCAAGATTATCAGTTCTTATCGGCTAGCCAAGCTTTGGATAAACGGGAGGCTCAACGGGCTGAAGCCGCACGAACTAAAGCGGTGGCAATACAATTGACCAAAGAAAAGGAAATTTCCCGACTGCAAAAGCTGCTGCTGGCTACAGTGAGCACAGGATTTCTAGTGTCGGCTAGTTTAAGACTGATGGCTTTCCTGGAGTACGAAAAAGCTGTCATTAACGAAATTAATGCGATCGCTAAATCCTCTGAAGTCTTCTATGCCTCCAATCACAAGTTGGATGCCTTGATCTACGCCATCAAGGCTTGGAACAAACTGCAACAGTTAGCTGGAGCAAAGGCAGATACCCAGACTCAAGTTGAGAAAATGCTCTGGCGAATCATGTATGAGATTAAGGAGTACAATCGCTTGTCAGGACATCGGGGTGCGGTTTACGACCTGGTTTTTAGCCCAGATGGTGAGATGATTGCCTCGGCTAGCGGTGACAACACTGTCAAAATTTGGCAGCGGGACGGCAAGCTGGTAAACACCCTAGAAGGTCATGGCTCCCAAGTTAAGGGAGTGGCATTTAGCCCAGATGGTGAGATGATTGCCTCGGCTAGTGCCGACAACACTGTCAAAATTTGGACAACAGAGGGCATCTTGCTAAACACCTTCACTAACTATAGTGCTGGGTTTGAAGCAGTAGCCTTCAGCCCGGATGGTAAGCTAATCGCCTCCGCTAGTGAAGACAACACTGTCAAACTTTTGACCATAGAGGGCAAGTTACACAAACTCCTGACAGGGCATAGTGCAGGAGTTAAAGGAATAGCGTTTAGCCCCGATGGTGAGATTATTGCTTCTGCTTCTGAAGACAATACTGTCAAACTCTGGACAAAAGAGGGTAGCTTGCTTAGAACCTTTACAGGTCATAGTGCAGGAGTTAAAGGAGTAGCGTTTAGCCCCGATGGTGAGATTATTGCTTCTGCCTCTGAAGACAATACTGTCAAACTCTGGACAAAAGAGGGTAGCTTCCTTAAAACCTTAACAGGACATAGGGACGAAGTTTATGCAGTTGCTTTTAGTCCCGATGGTAAGCTAATTGCCTCGGCTAGTGAGGATAATAGCATTAAACTCTGGACAAAAGAGGGCAGGTTGCTCACTATATTAGAAGGTCATCGGGATGAGGTACAGGGAGTAGCATTCAGCCCTGATGGTGAGATAATTGCTTCGGCTAGTGAGGACAGTACGATTAAGCTTTGGAAACAGAACAGTACCTTGTACACAACCCTTACTGGTCATTGCAGTGGGGTTAGGGCAGTGGCATTCAGCCCCGATGGTAAGCTGATTGCTTGCGCAAGTAGCGACAACACTGTCAAACTCTGGCAACCAGACGGCACCTTGCAATCGACTCTGATTAATAATAGCGCTATAGTTAGGGGAGTAGCATTTAGTCCCGATGGTGACATTATTGCTTCCGCAAGTAGTGACAAGAGAGTGAAACTCTCGGATCAAGATGGCACCTTGCTAGGTACTTTGAACAACCATTCCGCTGGGGTTGAGGGAGTAGCGTTCAGTCCCGATGGTCAGATAATTGCTTCAGCCTCTGAAGATAAAACCATTAAACTGTGGCAGCGGAATGGGACTTTACTAACCACCCTAGAAGGTCATAGCAATGAGGTGGATGGAGTAGCGTTCAGTCCCAATGGTAAGATAATAGCTTCGGCGTCTGAAGATAAAACTATTAAACTCTGGAAGTGGGATAGTACCTGTACAGGGCAAGCAAAACCAAGCGCTGCGACCCCGCGCTTTTTCAAAGCGCTAGGGAACGCGCACCGTGACAACAGCAATTTACTACCGGAATGCTGGAGCCATAGTCTCTATACTCTCACAGGCCATGAGGATGAGGTAAAAACTGTGGCATTTAGCCCCGATGGTGAGCTTATTGCTTCTGGTAGTGAGGATAAGACAGTTAAAGTCTGGAAAGGAGACAGTGAAGACTGGTATCTGACAAAACCAAAACTGCTACATACCCTGACAGGACACAGTGACCGGATTACGGGAGTGACCTTCAGCCCCGATGGCACAATGATCGCTTCTGCCAGTGCTGAGAAGACGGTGAAACTTTGGCAGCGGGATGGTACCTTGCTGACTACCCTCACAGCACATCAAGATGAGGTGGAGGGAATTGCCTTCAGCCAAGATGGGGAAATTCTAGCCTCTGCTAGTGCTGATAGTAAGATAATTTTGTGGAATGTGGATCAAGTCCTCGATCTTGATCAAGTCCTAACCTATAGTTGTGATTGGGTCCAGGATTATTTGATAACAAATGCTGAGCTAGAAAAAAGCGATCGCACTCTTTGTGATCGGATTAAGGAATTGAAAAGGGAGTAGGGAGTAGGGAGTAGGGAGTAGGGAGTCGGGAGCAGGGAGCAGGGAGCAGGTAAGAGGCAAAAGGCATGCATGCAAGAGGCAAGAGGCAAGAGGTGAAAAATATTGTGTACCTCATAGCTATGATAAACGCTATAATTATAACTTATCTAAATAATTAAACTTATATCATTTCAGGATAATTATCCTTAATAAAAATCTCCCCATCTCCCCATCTCCCCATCTCCCCATTCCCCTCCTGGGAGGGGTTAGGGGTGGGTTCCCATCTCCCCACTCCCTATTTTAATGATGAACAAAATTCCCATCCTCCAACCTGGTAAATCTTATACCTTTAGAAGTTATTTGGAAATGGTGGTTGAGCCAGAAGACCTTCTGGCTGAATTTGGCTATACCTTGAAGCGAAGCTCTTTGAATTTAGAACAGTCTAGGACAAAAATAGACCGACTTTATAGTCTCAAATCCAG
Source organism: Moorena sp. SIO4A1 (assembly GCF_010672065.1). Taxonomy (NCBI): domain Bacteria; kingdom Bacillati; phylum Cyanobacteriota; class Cyanophyceae; order Coleofasciculales; family Coleofasciculaceae; genus Moorena; species Moorena sp. SIO4A1. Next base: position 201,219 of record NZ_JAAHHX010000009.1, read on the forward strand.
AATTGAAGAAAGCTTACCCTATGTTAGTTTAACCAGTGAAGCAGCTCGACGGGAATTACTAATCGCTCCTATTTTACTTGATTTAATCCACTATACTCAAGCCCAGCTAAGAATCGAATATCCCCTCACTGTTACAGAATACTTAAAAGGTTATCTAGACTATTATCTTTATACCGATAGTAAACTGCTGGTCATAGAAGCCAAAAATGCTAATCTCCAAAGAGGCTTTACCCAACTTGCTGTAGAATTAATTGCCCTCGATCTATGGAGTGACGGTGACCAATTGATTTTACAGGGTGCTGTTTCTACAGGGGATATCTGGCAATTTGGGCTTTTGCACCGAGAGCATAAACAAGTTACTCAAGACCTGAATCTTTACCGTGTTCCAGCTGATTTAGAAGAATTGTTACGAATTTTGGTAGCTGTTCTTGGTGATAGAGATGCGGGCAGGGAATAGGGCATAGGGAGTAGGGAGTAGGGAGTAGGGAGTAGGGAGTAGGGAGTAGGGAGTAGGGAGTAGGGAGTAGGGAGTAGGGAGTAGGGAGTAGGGAGTAGGGAGTAGGGGGAGAAAGATTTTGTCTGGATATTGTAAGTATAGAAAATTATCCGGATTTGATATAAAGTAAGATATTTTTAACTATCAATAATCAATTATTTTAAATAGTTTTTTTTTTTTTATACAATTATATAGATATTTTATATGTTATGGTGCAACAATAATAATATACAAGGGATATATAGCCTTGATAAATATATCATAAAAGCCAATGCTTATTTAGCATAAAATAAAAAAAATCTGGCAGATTTTGACTACTGTTTTCTGTTCCCTGTTCCCTGTTCCCTGTTCCCTTGTTATATTAATGCTAGGTTTACATCTCAAATCAAAATGCTATACAATATTGCTGGTATGGAATTTTACTGATGACAAACGTGGCTATTTTAACAGAATCTGAACCATTTACCCTAATACAGCACCCAATAAAAAAAGAAATACAATTAGCATCTCCTGTGCTAAAATGGGCAGGTGGCAGTGCGACTCGTTGAGCTGAAACCCACGCCAGTGGGGGGATAGCTCGAATAGCAATAGCTATTTAACTGTGTGTTACATGTAGGTTCAAATCCTACAACCTAGATGTCAGGTTACTCCATATTCCTAGGCTCCGAGACTGAATATCAACGGGTCGAGTGCAAGGAATAAAAGCGGTGTCAATTCTAAGTCATCCATGAGCCAAACCGCAAGGGAGACCGAAAGGATAAGACAACGAACTGGTGATTGACGCATCGTCAGCCCAAGATTCAGGACAAGATGACTCATGTCCCATATCGAATTAGAGACCATGGGTGAACAAGTCTTTCCGCGCTGGTTCAGACATCCCCCGTCTAACAGACAGTCTCTCGGTGTATAGCCAGTATCCAACCCGGTCAGACAATGGACACACGGAACGAGGTAATCAAGATAATTGCTCCTGTAAAAAAGGTAGGTATTCAACCGCAAGGGTTATCTTGACGAGACGATATCAGAAGCCAATGCCCTGGGGAAAGCCCAGGGATATGCTGACAGATATCCCTGAGACAACAAGAGTAGAACACGAGTAGCAGTTATGTCCAATACACACGAACCCGTGATGGTGGAATCGAATAACTGGAACTCTCTCAACTGGAAAACCATTGAGAGAGCAGTGTTCAAGCTGCAAAAGCGTATCTACAAAGCCTCCCAAAATGGGGACAAAGCCAAAGTTAGAAAGCTACAAAAACTACTTGCCAAATCAAAATCAGCGAAACTGCTAGCCATAAGGAAAGTAACTCAAGATAACAGAGGTAAAAGAACCGCCGGAATTGATGGGAAGAAGAGTCTTGACCCATCTGAAAGGTTAGCGCTTGCCAGATACCTAGAGTTGGACGGTAAGGCCAATCCTGTAAGAAGGATAATGATTCCTAAACCCGGAAAGAAGGAAAAAAGACCTCTAGGAATCCCAAATATGGAAGACAGAGCGAAACAGGCATTAGCCAAAATAGCTCTAGAACCAGAGTGGGAAGCCAAATTTGAGACAAATTCTTACGGATTCAGACCTGGGAGAAGCACAAAGGACGCAATAGCGGCCATATACTCAGATATCAACAAACAGGATTATTACGTCCTAGATGCTGATCTAGAAAAGTGCTTTGACCGTATAGACCATCAAAAACTGTTGGACAAAGTGGATACATATCCACAAATGCGAAGACAGTTAAAGGCTTGGTTGAAAGCAGGAGCCGTTGGAAAAGATGGGTTCATCAACACACCAGCAGGTACACCTCAAGGAGGAGTAATCTCGCCATTATTGGCAAATATCGCATTGCACGGTATCACCCAATTAATGAAAGAGGAATTTCCCCTAAGGTATATCACTAAAGCGTTAGGAAAAAAGTACAACCTACCCAGTGGGAGAACTCTAAGAACTCCCATAGTCCACAGATATGCAGATGATTTCATTATCCTGCACCAAAGTAAAGAGGTTGTACTGGAAGCCAAAGAGGCAATTCAAGAATGGCTAAAAGAAATTGGACTGAACTTAAAGGAATCTAAAACCTCAATAGCACACACCCTAGGAAAGGAAGGGACTTTGACAGGTTTTGACTACCTTGGGTTCAACATCCGACAATATGAGGTCAATGAGGTTAATAGCCGGAAGGATAGGACGGGTAAGAAATTAGGGTATAAAACACTAATCAAACCCAGTAAGGAATCCATAAATAGGCATATGGATGACCTGAAAATAACTATCAGAAAGCACAGAAACTCTGACCAAGCCACATTAATAGGAGACCTAAACGCTAAAATAACTGGATGGGCAAACCAATACAACTCAGTGGTTAGCTCCAGAATATTTGGACAAACTGACTATAAGCTATTCCACAAACTAGAAAGATGGGCTAAATATAGGTCTCCAAACATTGGAGCCAAAGAAGCCATGTCCAACTATTGGTGGATAGACAAAGGGGAAGGATGGACATTCAAAACCCCTGATGGAACAGCTACCTTGGTGAAACATAAAGACACCAAAATAAAAAGGGTAGTTAGACTAATAGGTCACAAATCCATATATGACGGAGACTGGCTATATTGGGCTGAAAGGCTTGCCAAATACCATGGGGTAAAACCCACAGTAAACAAACTGCTGAAAAAGCAGAAGGGAAGATGCGGTCTGTGCAATCAAAGGTTTAAGGCCGATGATATTTTTGAAGTAGACCACATCATCCCCCAAAGAGCAGGCGGTAGTAATAAGCTAGACAACAAACAGCTAGTCCATGCTCACTGTCACCATACCAAAACTCGGGAACAGAGAACAATATATCCCCACAAAGGAGAGCAATAACAATGTTGCCAGGAGGAGCCGGATGATTGGGAACAGTCATGTCCGGTTCTGGAGGAGAGTTCTAGGGGGGAACCCCTAGTTCGACTCTAATAAACTCAGCTTCTGCCACAACTTCGAGAGAGATACTCACCAAAGCTACGAAAAGGAACTCTGACAACTTATATCGAGCCCTTCGTGGGAGGAGGTGCAGTTTTTTTCGATATTGTCAACAGTTTCGATATCCATAAAGCTTATCTATTCGATACCAATCCTGAGCTGATTATCCTTTATAAAGTTATCCAACAGGATGTTGAATCCCTGATTACAGAACTGTTAAAGCTTAGTAATACATACCTGCCCAAAGATGATCAACGTCGGAAAGCATTATACTACGAATATCGTAACAAATATAACACTTTTAATAAACAAATAGATGCTAACTCTTACGCTCGCAATTGGATCAAGCGGGCTGCCATAACCGTTTTTCTGAATAAAACTTGCTTTAACGGTCTGTATCGGGTCAATAGCAAAGGAGAATTTAATGTGCCAGTGGGACGATACAAAAATCCTAAAATTATGAATGCCAATAATCTGCGAGCTGTCTCCAAGCTATTCCAAATTGCTGAAATAGAACAAAGGGACTTTAGTCAAGTCCTGGAATATGCTGATCATAGTAGCTTTATTTACTATGATCCTCCCTATCGTCCTATCAGCAAAACCTCCAATTTCAATTCCTATCATTCCCTGGAATTTGATGATAATGAGCAGCGTCGTTTACGGGATGTGTTTGTGAAAGCTGATCAAGCAGGAGCCAATCAAATGCTCAGCAATTCCGATCCAACTAACTATGTTAATGATTTGTTTTTTGATGAGTTATATCAAGGGTTTACTATTGAGCGAGTATCGGCATCCCGTAGAATAAACTCAAAAGGAAATAGCAGAGGAGAAATTAGGGAACTTCTGGTTACTAACTATTAAAGTGACATTAAAACCAATCTGAAAAGGGAGCATTGCAATCATATAACTATAGGAGTAACTATAAGAAGATAGAGGGGGGAGAGGGGGAATAATTTTACCATTGGTTCTTTTTAGTAAAAAAGGACATAGGACATAGGACACAGGACAAATCCGATGAAATTTCATTCTGTATTTAGGGAAAATCTTGGCTGTAATGACCCTGACAGCGTATTCGAGTATGTGATGGGAACCCTGAAACCCTCTATTATGAAATGGGATTATTTCGTAAATTGGAATAAGGTTAGCGAAAAGGTTAGAGATATTGAGATTAATCTCAATCTTTTGAACTATCTTGTGGGCAAAGATAATCTTGAAGAAGAAGCAAGAGTGTTATTCAGAGAACATCCAAAGCTAATCTCTATCATTCCAGCCTTACTAGCTTGTCGTCCTCAAAAGTTTCATATTTTAACCGACTATCAATCAGGAGAATTTAACTATGATGATTTCAGTTTCAATAAGGAAGAAAATATAACAGACGAAGATATTGATCAAGCTATTCTTTTCCTAAAGGAGTTAGGTTTCCTAGAGCAAATCACCTCAAGACGTATCAAGTCCCTCACAGATTACTTTGTCGGTGTCGAGGTCGGTCTAGATACAAATGCTCGCAAAAACCGAGCCGGTAAAGCCATGGAAGACATAGTCGAGTACTTTGTCAATTCTATCTGTACTCGTCATGGCTTTCAGTACATCCCGCAGGCTAAGTCAGATGGCATCAGATCAGAATTTGGCAAACATCTTACCATCAAAAAAGCGTCCAAAACGATTGATTTTGCAATTAATACTCCTAATAAACTCATTTTAATCGAAACCAACTTTTATAGCGGTGGTGGCTCTAAACTAAAATCGACAGCTGGTGAGTACAGCGAGATATTCTTACAGTGGAAACAAGATGGTCACGAATTTATCTGGATTACCGATGGTTTTGGTTGGCGAACAGCTAAAAGACCTCTTCGCGATACCTTTGATAAAATTGATTACATTCTCAACCTGGATATGGTTGAAAAAGGTGTCCTAGAGGCTTTGATATTAGACCACTGATTTTATTGGGATTTTAAGAGATGATATAGCGTTTTTATCTAGGTTGTAAACACACTTATTGGTTTTCCCTAATGGAGTATATTCACAACTGAAATCAAAATGCTATAAGTCTCAAATTAATCAGCACTAACTTGAAAAAGTTTAAGTCTTAATAAACCCACATTATCAACCCATATATAGTCAAAAAAAAGCCGTAGACATAATGTCCACGGCTTTTTCAATTCCACAGTAAGTGGATTGAAATTTTGATCTCAGTCAGATCCCAAACCTAACCTGATGTGATGTTATTTGATTGGCCAAAGGTCACGCTATCCGACCAGACCGGAGCCTTTATCCTGGGGGGAAAACCCCCCAGAAATTTAAAGTGTTATGGCAACAGCCAATACTTCATCATTGTAGTAGTCACTTCGTCTGGAACACCAGTTGGCTCCAGAGGGCTCCACTCGCAAATCTCTGCATAGCCCAGTGCATAAAGCATTTGCATACTATAGATTACTGCTTGACGAGAGCCTTTTAGAGTGTGCTCAACAGGTTGTTTCTTTAGGTTTGGGTTTTTTGACATGAATCAAAGATTGAATTCGTAGTTAAATTTATAATAATAATGATTATGAATGGGTTTGTCAAGGGTTTTGAAAATTTTTTTTTGGAAGTTTTAGGGGGAATCAAAAAAAGCGAACGCTTTTTTTGTTGATATAATTTTACTTATCTAGCCTTTATAATACCGATGAGATACACAAATTTTTTCCCTACTCCCTACTCCCTACTCCCTACTCCCTACTCCCTACTCCCTACTCCCTACTCCCTACTCCCTACTCCCTACTCCCTACTCCCTACTCCCTACTCCCTACTCCCTACTCCCTACTCCCTACTCCCTATTCCCTATTCCCTATTTTTAAATAGAATCCCCTCCTGCCTTTTTTGCCTCTTCTATCCAGCTATCAAACAACTCTTGATTATTCTCAACCCATTCTTTAGCATGGCGGCGTATATCTTCTGGAGTGTTCTCACCCTCTTTGATCTTTAGGCTTTCAACGTTAATGTCCTCAGCCGGAATTTGAACTAGTTCAAACCAACGCTTGGCAACTGGGTTAGCTGCCAAAAATTTCTTGTTAGCAAAAATGCGCTGACGATCCACAGCAAATCCGAGATTTTTTCCGTCTACTGAGGTTTCTTTTTCGGTTATATTTTTTTGCAATTCAGGAAGAGATGTAAAGGGAACTTCTAACCAAACTACATCTTGCGTCGGTTTTAATACGGTAGATATCCAGTGAGGATTATAAGCATAATATAAAACACTTTCCCCTTGCTTGTAGCGAGTCATAACATCTGCAAGTAGCACAATGTATTGTCCTCTAGTGTGTTCAACCGTATCTTCTAATCCGTAAGCTTTAAGGTGATGATCGATTACTATTTCGCAAAACCAACCAGGATCACAACCGATTAAATTGGCTTTACCATTGCCATCTGTATCAAATAGTTTCGCAATTTTTGGGTCTTTAAATTGTTCCAGGTTATTAATATTATATTTATCAGCAGTTTTTTTATCGATCTGATAGCCTTGTATCCCATCAGGAGTAAGAACTCCAACTCGCTCTAACTTTTTGGTACCCCCAGCATTTTCAAAGAATTCTTGGTGTCCTCTTTCATAGTTAATAGTACTATAATCTAGGTCGCCATTAGCCACAGACACATAAATAACCGGATAGCTAATTTCTTTCGGTTTTTCTATTTCATAACCAAGTTTTTCCAGACCAATATTGACTATCTCGGTTTGAAACTGTTCCTCGATCCAGTTACTATGGGCAGAACGAACTTTAGTTTTTTTAACAGAGGACGTTGACTCACAGGCAATTGAACCCATTAAGCAAGCGATCAGAGTCATTCCTAACGTAATTTGTCTTACTTGTCGTTTCATGAAATCCTCTCCCAGGGTTTTTATCATGAAGTCTTACCTTCAGTCATAACTATAGCAGTTTTCAATGGGGTGAGGTACCTTCGTCTTGGGTTTTAGGGAGGAGGGAGTAGGGAGTAGGGAGTGTGGGGAGGGTTGGAAGTGTGGGAAGTGTGGGGAGGGGGCGCGGGGAGATGGGGGAGATTTGGATTAAGGGTAATTATCCTGACATCATATAAACCCAAATAATATATCCTAAACTATACTTATATTGCTATAATTTTAAAGTTAATAAAAAAAAACGATGCATCGCTAAAGTTATGCTTACGCTTTTTTTAGGTGTAATTTTTATGATAGCGTTTATCATACCTATGAGGCATACAAAATTTTTGCCCACTTTCCTGTTCCCTGTTCCCTGTTCCCTACTCTCTGCTCCCTGCTCCCTGCTCCCTGCTCCCTGCTCCCTGCTCCCTGCTCCCTGCTACCTAATAAATTAGCCTTCACCAACATCAAACTGGAGATGAAACTCCACTGACTGAATTAGATTTGTAAAAACATGATATCCTATAGGAAAGGTCAGAAAAACACTTATATCACACCCATTATATCTTCTGGCACTGCACCTCAAACAACAAGCAATTCTAATCCCTCATTTCATGGTTGACCAACAAAGAGGAGAGCTAATGAAAGGTACAGTTATCAAAAATCTCAAACTGATCAAAGTTGTTGACGGTGACACCATCAAGATACTCTTGGATAATGAGCAAGAATCAATTCGGTTTGTTTGTCTTGACACAGAGGAAAGTCAGCGCGCTGGCAGTAAACCTATAACCAACGCTGGCATCCTGGCCTCACAATGGGCGAAGGAGTATTTCGGGGCAAACGAGCAAGGGATACCCAATCAGGATGTATGGGTGGATCTTGAATTCGACACCAACGATCCGGTGGAGGTTTGCCTGGATAAACATCGGGGCAATTATGGGCGATTGCTCTGCTATATCTACAAAGCCGGAGAGCAGGATAATTTTAGGCGTTGCTTAATAATAGAATGATTTTAAGAGTTTTGTGGAATGGGCATCTTGCGTGGAACTGGCATCTTGCCAGTTTCAATATATTTTCGGGCGGGCAGGATGCCCACTCTACTTCTATTCAGCGCGAAGATTCAGCAACGCCTACAAATCGGTATTGTGCCGTTAACTATACCGATAGAATAATTAAAATTTTTCTATGGTTGCTTTAATAACAAAAACCTGTTATGATTGATATCATTGCCGATTATTAGCATTACACTAAATTATAGTATATCCGTCGATAATATCTCCAATTATAGCGTTTTTACTAGTAATAATATAGAGTAAATTTTCCCTACTCCCTACTCCCTAATCCCTACTCCCTACTCCCCACTCCCTATGAAAGATACAGAAACAACCCTGACTAAAGCCTTTACCATAATTCTCAACTATTTAGACGCTAATTTGGAACCCGATCCCAAAGTTGTTAATTATCAAACCGCTAATGATCTTAAGGAAAAACTCGATTTAACCTTACCCGATGAGGGAGTAGCGTTAGAAGCCTTAATTCCTATAGTAGAATCTTACCTGAACTATAGCGTTAGAACCGGTAGCACTCAATTTTTTAATCTACTTTTTAGTGGGTCTAGTATTCCGGGAATAATAGCCGACATGGTGACCAGTGCCACCAATACTACCATGCACACCTATGATGTCGCCCCAGTAGCCACCCTGATGGAAATAGAATTGATTAAACAATTGAACAGTTTAGTGGGGTTTAATCCAGGTGAAGGGTTGATGGTAACTGGAGGAAGTAATGCTAATCTGATCGGAATGCTTTGTGGACGACATCAAGTTTTACCGGAAGCTAAATTGCAGGGATTGGGTAATCATCAGTTAGTCGCCTTTGTTTCCGATCAAGCTCATTATTCCTATTTAAAAGCTGCCAATTTGTTAGGGATTGGTATCAAAAATTTAGTCAAGGTTAAGTCTGATGTTGATGGCAAAATGATTCCCGAAGCACTAGAAGCTGCGATTCAACAGAGCTTATCAGAAGAAAAAACACCGTTCTTTGTGGGTGCAACTGCCGGTACAACTGTTTTAGGAGCCTTCGATCCGTTACCAACCCTTGCCGAAATTACTAGGAAATATGGCTTGTGGCTGCATGTGGATGCGGCTTGGGGTGGGCCGGTTTTATTTAGTGAAAAACACCAGCATTTGTTAGCAGGAAGTGAGTTATTTGATTCCTTTACTTGGGATGCTCATAAGTTAATGGGAGTTCCTTTAATTTGTTCGGCTATTTTAGTCAAAGAAAAAGGAATATTGTCAGAGGCTTGTTCTGGGGGAGGTACCGATTATCTATTCCATGATGATGAAAATAATTTCTATAATTTAGGGACTAAGTCGTTACAATGTGGTCGGAGAGTAGATGCCCTAAAATTATGGCTGTGTTGGAAATACTATGGTAAAAAAGGTTATGAGCAGCTGGTCAATCATTTATTTGACCTAGCTAATTACGCCACCGAGTATATCCGCCGTTGCGATAATTTAGAATTAATCGCTGAACCACAATTTTTGAATATTTGTTTCCGTTATATCCCCAAAGATGAACCGCTTGACGCTACTGGGTTAGACCAGCTGAATCTAGACATACGCAACCAATTATTTCATACTGGAACAGCTTTTGTCAACTATGCTCATTATCAAGGTCTGGTTATGATTCGGTTAATCCTGGCTAACCCTGAATTGCAAAAAGCCGATCTAGAAACGTTTTTCCATAATTTACTTGATTATGGTAAACTATGTGAAGCTGTTAAAGGATAGAAGAAATAATGAAAGATAGCAAAGACTTTTACGAAGGGATCGGATTGACTTTGCTCGATCCTCAAAATGAGACGGAAGGAGTCAGGGAGTATCAGAAGTTAGAAGAAGAATTTATCAAGAGAACCTTTGAAGGGGTGGATAGTGTTCTGGAGGTAGGATGTGGTGAGGGACGTTATCTTCGTCATCTTGCTCCCCTTGTCGGTAAGATCACAGGAATTGATTTTGCTGAACAATTGGTAAACCTAGCTAAAGAATCAACTGCCACTTTTGATAATGTAAACGTCATTCTCGGAAGAGCAGAACATTTACCCACTCTGGTTCAAGAAACTTTTACTTATGCTTTATTGGGATGGAATACGATTGGCAATATTCCTCAAGAAGTTCATGAAATTATTTTCGATAATCTCGAAAAACTAGTAGAGGAAAAGATATTTATTTCGACTTTAAAATGTGGTCCAGAAGTCATGGATGAGCGCTTACGCTTTTATGCTAAAACGGGTTTAAAAGTAGAAAGTATCAATGGCAATCAAGTGATTTTAGAAGGGGGTTCCCATTGTCCTAATGCTTATCCTTTCAGCTATTTCCAGGAGTTGCTTGAATCTATAGGATTTTCTATGGAAACTCATGATTTGGGCTGGGTTGGTGTGATGATCGAAGGAAGTAAAAAATAACTTGACTGAATGAGATTTTACCGGGAGCATGTCAGTTTTGTTAATTCCTGATTCAGATCCCCCTAAATCCCCCTTAATAAGGGGGACTTTTCAATCTAATTCCTGAATCTAATTCCCCCCTTCGTTAAGGGGGGTTAGGGGGGATATATGTACATAATTACAAAGGTGACATACTCCCGATTTTCTCCACCTTGAGGAAAATATCAACAATCACAACAGGGCTTTAAAGGTCAGATTTAAGATCATAGACATATACCGTAGCCTCCCCATGGGAAGCACGCCCTGCAAGCGCCCCATTGATTAGCTCCTTTGCAGAGCCATCCCCTAGCACCCCCTCGACCTTAGCCACAAACTGACTCATTTCATCAGGTGTCAGCAATGCAAATGCCACATCTGTTGACCGCCAACCAGGGTCAAGGCTTAGCCTCACCATCTTTTCATCCTGGGCTTCAATCCAGTGGGATTCCGCTGGGCTTACATTACCAGTCATGGTGAACCCCATTTTTTCCATCAGCGATGTGAACCAAACACCCTCGGTCAGGGACCAGACCGAATCCAGACGCTCCCAGGCTGATTCTGGAAATAGGTTAAAATGCCAGTAAGCTTTACAACGCTGCTCTCGGCTAGTAGTGACAAGTACAAGTCGTCCACCAGGTTTCAGCACTCGTTTGGCTTCCGCGATCGCCCGCTCACATTGCTCCCTTAAAGACGTTGAAGTTTCGCCTGAATGCACATCTTCCCCTCCAAGGTGGTGTAGCACTTGGGCCAACAGCACTAGGTCAAAGCAACCGTCCTCAAAAGGAAGCTTGGTGACAGAACCCACTTCAAAGCTGGCATTGTCCAAGTCTTGACAATTTTCTTGGGCGATCGCAATCCTCGCGGAATCTGTGTCAATTCCCACAACTTTACTGGCCACCTCAGCAAGGTATCGTGCGTGCTGCCCTGTGCCGCAGCCAGCGTCTAACACCACATCTCCTGGGCGGACAAATCCCAAGATCTCTTTTACCCCAAAGGGGCTGCGTGCTTGGTTGTATTGGGCCGCTGACTAGTCGGAATTATCATCGCTAAGTGCTCCCAGGACAAAGATCTGGTGCTGTACTTCCTGGTTGCTTTCAATCCCCACAAATGAGTGCTTATGTACCACCTCAGCCACCCCTGTGGTCACTAGTCGGCTAACCTCGGCAGTGTATTCACTCTCGGCTTCCCGCATTGACAAGACTACGAGTCCGCCATCCTTTGTGACCCGGATGAACTCTTCCAAGGCTGGTTGTGCTCGAATCTGGCTTCCTGAAAGCCCTCCCACACACAGCACAGCATCGTACTGACGGTCGGGTATGGGCAAGGGTTGATTAGCATCTTCTACATGATACTTATGGTAGAGTTCCCGGCGACGCGCCTCGAACAACATCTCGGTGGAAACGTCCATTGCCTCTAGGTTGGTGAGGCCATGATTACGCATCAACAGCAAGGCATTCTTCCCTGTACCAGCCGCCACATCCAAGATTAGTGGTTTATCGGTTTGCACCAGTTGACCGAGATATTGCGCCAAAATATCCGTGGCAATGGCTGGGATTTTGTAGCCAGCTCGATTTACATCCTGTTCATAGCGGAATGCCCATTCCTGATAACCAGCCTGATTGTCATCTTGCTTGAGGTAGTGCTCGATATTACTGATGGCTTCTTTGACATCCCCTGTTTCCCCTACATAACGCTCTGTCCGCAGATAAGGGTCGTGAGCCACCACCCGATGCATTCGGTGTAGCCCTTGGTTGTCTGCCCTAGCCAGGTGCTGCACTCCCAAGTTGTCCGAGATCACCACATCCCCCTTAGTCCAGGAATGGCAAAGAACCTGGTCTGGACGGTTGGCTTCGTCAAAGACGCGGTTCAAAAGTTCCGTACTCTCCTGTTCCGACATTCCTACCAAGGACACCGTGAAATTTGAGTTCAGATAGAGCAGTGGAACACCTGTGTCGGGATGCTTAATCACTGCCGGATGAATAGCCTGCACGTCATTAGTCACATCATCCGGTGGGTTGACCCGGGCATAACCCTTCTGGAGAGAGTGGAGAGCGCTGATACCATGCAACTGCTCCCTTAGTTCTGGTGACAGATTGCGGTACATTTGGTTAGCACTTTGGAAGCAGGTATTACCACCGCTAGGAGCCAGGATTTCCCCACAGAGTACGCTCGCCCGGGATGGGTTAACTCGCCAGCTCATATTTGAGTCGAACAAGAATGAATCCGCTGGAGTCCCCGTGTCACCGATGGTTTCGAGAATTTGCACCTTGCCAGCGGTGTCCTTGGCTTCGTTTACTGGGTGGTAGTTTTCTACTTGGCCAAAAAGTCCCGCTAACTTTAACAGGCTGGCATCAGCTTGGATTGGTTGAGCGCCGACACTGGCTCCGTCAGCAGGAATAATCACTACCCCATTTTCGTAGAGCAGCTCTCGAATGCGATCGCATTGTTCTGGGGAATTAACATCAACCTTCGTCAGCTTGACCCCAAAGGGTTTGAGTTGATGGACTGCAAGAGTGGATAAAGTTTTCATGGATATTAGACTGTTTAACTGGTAAAGTGTTATGATACACTGGTGATGCTCTTTTCCAAAAAATCAGGCTCAATCTCTTCAGGTTTAAAAACTAAGTCAGGTTTGAGGTAATGTAAAGGATAATCTTGGCGCATCCGTTTGTACCCTCCACTGGTAATATTGAGCACAATGGTTTCCTTTTTACCTATTTTTCCCGCCTCAACCGCTTGAATTAAAGCACCAGTTGCCACACCGGCAGCAGGACTAACATCTATTCCTTCCAATTTCTCAAATAAAGCCCTTGCTTTGTCTGATTCGTCATTAGTCACACCATACATTTCTCCTTCAGTATCCGCTAATGCTTCATAAACCCCTCCCGCCAGAGAGTAAGCGGGGTTTCGGTTGGTAAGTACCTTAGCAGAAACCTGACTAATGCATTTTTTTGCTTCTATTTCGCTCAAAGCAGTAATTTCTCGCTTACCCGCGTTCCAAGCATCGGTCATGGGTGTAAAAGGAATGTTTTGACAGAGGTGAAGCTTCATTTTTTTGTTGCCAAATCTGCCATCTGCTAAAAATCTGAGATTGGCTTCGTAAGCTGAAATCCCACCAGTACCGGAACCCACGGCTTGGAAATAGTGATCAGGAATTTCCCCAATGGTGACTGTAGCATCCACAACCGTTAGCCCCATACCATCCCGTCTGGCTACATTTTTAGCTCCTCCTTCCGGAAAGAAACCCTCTAATTGACTGATGATTTGTCCGATACGAATCGCATCGGAGTAGTCACCATTCCCACCAACAGCGATCATACGAACACAAGAATCAAACGGCTCCTTTGACCAGATGGCAGATAAATTTTGCTCTGGAATCACCAAGCAAAAGGGGATTTTCAGCTTAGAGCAAACCGTAGCAAAGGCTCGACCCGTATTTCCAGCTGAAGCAACCACAAGGGTTTTGGGGTTATCCTCTGGTATTCTAGCTAGGATGGGGAAAGCTTCTAATTCTTTAAACGAACAAGTCGAAAGATCAGCATCTCGCTCTGGCCAGTAGCCATTGAAACAAATGAAAAGATGATCTAATCCGAGATGGTGAGCCAGATTCTGGCTTTGATACGTAATCGGTTTACCATCTGCCTCTAAGTATCGATCAACCGGTAGCCAATCGATATATCGGAATAAACCTGGGAGATTCTCTTTGACTTCTAGCTTTTCGTTAGCATAGACAGCACGCAGAAGGGATGGCTCATGTTTCTCGTCACAGCAAAGGCGGAAAGGGTCTGGTTCATAGTCTTTTCCACACAAAGTGCAACGGAGGATATATTTGAGTTTAGACTTCATTGTGATTAGTCCTTGGCTACCGGAATATTCTAACAGCTAGTGGAAAATAGTCCCAGTGATGATGGCAGGCAAATTTACCTGTAATCCTTATATATTATGGGGTTTGACAATTTTTTATCAGAACTAATCAAGCCAAGTTTTCGATCAATTGGAGCGAATTATCAAGAAGTGTTGAACATTCTAAACATTCAACACTTCTTGAAACTTAATAATAGGTTCCCGACTTACGATGATGCAGGGCAGTTACTCCATCAGATAGCACCTTCCCATTTTTAACTACCCCATAAACTAGCCAGTGGTCACCACATTCCATCCGATTTTCTACAGTACATTCCAAATAAGCTAGGGCATCACTTATAATTGGACAACCATTTTCTGCTTCTTCGATCTTTATCCCACCAAATCGTTCTTCACCAGGGCCAAAGGGTTTGAGAAACTGCTTCATCAAGGGTAAATGTTTCCCATCTTCTAACACATTCAATACAAAGTTATCCCCACTGTGCATCAAAGACTCAATGGCTCGTTCTTTAGCTACCGCTACGGTTAATCCTGGAGGGGTAAAGGTAGCTTGAGATACCCAGGAAGCTAGCATCGCTCCGGTCAGGTCTTGTTGTTTAGTAGTCACAACACACAACGAACCAATCAACCGTCCCACCGCTTGCTCAGTGCGGGCAGCAGAAGACTCACCAGCAGGTTGCTTAGGTTTCCGGGCTTTTTTGGCTTTTTTCAGGGCTTGAGCAAAATCTGTACCAGCTTCTTCACAGTATTTGAGGTCTTTGTCTGTAGGCTTAAATTTCACCCGAATCGTCTCAAAGCCAAACTTGTAACCCGCATCCCGGAACTTATTTTCTAATAGGTCAATGGCTTCCCCACTCCAGCCATAGGAACCAAAAACACCCGCTAGCTTAGTTTTCGTAGCGCTAGATAAAACCATACCCAAAGCGGTTTGAACCTGGGTTGGTGCGTGACCTCCTAGGGTAGGAGAACCCATGATAAATCCGTCTGCTTTCTCGACAGCAGCTCCAATCTCTTCCGGTTCAGCTGCTTCACAGTTCAGGGATTCTACCGATACACCAGCTTTAGTGATACCTCGTGCGATCGCTTGGGCAATCGCTCCAGTATTGCCGTAAGCTGAGGCATAAATTAGGGCAACATTGGCCTCTTGAGCTTGTTGTTGCTTACTCCATTTCCCATAGGACTCAGTCAGTTCTTGAAAGCCATAGCGCACCAAGGGTCCGTGACCGGTAGCATAAAGCTTAGCATCAAAGTCTGCTAATTTAGCTAAAGCTGTTTCCACCTGTCGGGCGTGGGGTGCCATCAGGCAATCAAAATAATAGCGTCGGTCTTCGTTATAAACCTTCCAACCTTCATCCATTACCTGGTCTCCACAGACATGAGCACCAAATAATTTATCTGTAAATAGGATTTGAGTTTTAGGATCGTAGGTACAAAGCTGATCAGGGAAACGGGGATTAGGGGTAGGGATAAAATCTAGGATGTGACCTTCACCTAAATCGAGAGTATCATCCCCTTTCATCACCAGGATTTTGAGCTCCTGTTCTGGAATAGCTTTATCCTCTAGTTTCTCAAACAGAGTACGCAAAGATTTAGCACCAGGATTGGAGCAAACAAAGGTAATCTCAGGAGCAAGTTTGAGCAGAGCATTCAGAGTAACCAGGCGATTGGGATTGAGGTGACC
The DNA here is from genome assembly GCF_010672065.1 of Moorena sp. SIO4A1. Taxonomy (NCBI): domain Bacteria; kingdom Bacillati; phylum Cyanobacteriota; class Cyanophyceae; order Coleofasciculales; family Coleofasciculaceae; genus Moorena; species Moorena sp. SIO4A1. Next base: position 217,568 of record NZ_JAAHHX010000009.1, read on the forward strand.
GAGGATGACGTAATCGATCAGCTTCGGGTCAAGGCGTTCTTGTAATGCTTTTAGAAACACCTCTGTAAAGGATTCTCCTGGTGGATCAAATAGGGCGATTTGATCAGCTCGAATTAGAAAAGAATTAGCAGTGGTGCCTCGTTGCAAGGCATATTCGATTTCAAATTTGAGCCGGTCCCAAGTACGCGATCGCAATATGATCGTATCGGTCGCAATATGCAGGGGTTGGACGTCACGGGGTTTTGTATTGTTCATGGGTTCAGGTTATCAGGCAGGTTATCAGGTTGAAAGTTATCAGGTTGAAAGTTATCAGGTTGAAAGTTATCAGGTTTAATGTTATTTGGTTTAAGGTTGTTCGCGTAGCGTGGCCGAAAGGCCAAGGTTTAATGTTATTTGGTTTAAGGTTGTTCGCGTAGCGTGGCCGAAAGGCCAAGGTTTAATGTTATCAGGTTAAAGGTTGTTCGCGTAGCGTGGCCGAAAGGCCAAGGTTATTTTGTTAAAGGTTGTTCGCGTAGCGTGGCCGAAAGGCCAAGGTTATTTTGTTTAAGGTTATTTGCTTGAAGGTTATTTGCTTGAAGGTTATTTGCTTGAAGGTTGTTCGCGTAGCGTAGCCGAAAGGCCAAGGTTATTTGATTGAAGGTGACAGGTTATTTGATTGAAGGTTATTTGGTTTAAGGTGACAGGTTATTTGGTTTAATGTTTAAGGTTAATCGGTTTAGGGTTAATCGGTTTCAAGTTAATCGGTTTCAAGTTAATCGGTTATCTTCTGATCAAAACAACCTTCAACCTTCAACCAATCAACCTTCAACAATTCAACCTTCAACCTTGGCCAAAAGGCCACGCTACGCGAACAACCTTCAACAAACCAACCTTCAACCTTCAACAAACCAACCTTCAACCTTCAACAAACCAACCTTCAACAAACCAACCTTCAACCTTCAACAAACCAACCTTCAACCTTCAACAAACCAACCTTCAACCTTCAACAAACCAACCTTCAACCTTCAACAAACCAACCTTCAACCTTCAACCAATCAACCTTCAACCTTCAACCTTCAACCAATCAACCTTCAACCTTCAACAATTCAACCTTCAACCTTCAACCTTCAACAATTCAACAATTCAACCTAATGTTTAGTAATGATTTCCCACTTTCCGATGGTGGATAGCAGTCAGAGACTCTGGCTTAGAAACCCTTCCGGTCTCAACGGTAGAGTAAACAATCCAATGATCACTACACTCCATACGGGTAGTAACTTTACACTCTAGATAGGCTAGGGCATCGCTCAGAATCGGGGAACCGTTTTCTGCGGTTTGTGTATTCACCCCTGCAAAGCGGTCAGCACCAGGTTTGAAGCGCTTGAGGAAGTGTTTCATTAAATCTTGGTAGTTGCCTTCTTCGAGTACATTGAGTACAAAGCGGTCTCCCACTTGCATCAAGGATTCAATCGCCCGGTCTTTGGCTACAGCAATGGTGAAACCCAAAGGCTCGAAGCTAGCTTGGCTCACCCAAGAGGCTAACATGGCACTCTTGATATCCCCTTTCTTGGCCGTGATGATATATAATCCACCACTCAGGCGACCTAGGGCTTTGTCTAGGTCTGTATCTAGGGATTTCATGTTCTTGATCAAGCGATCGCGACTCAGCCATTGCCCCATGTCAGTACCAGCTTCTTCACAAAGCTTGTAAATGGTTTCACTAGGAGTGTCTTTGATCCGAATCGCAGGAAAGGCTTCTTTGAGTCCTAGGCTTCTAAATTGACTGCGTAGGGGGTCAATCGGTTCGTCATCTTCGCCATAGGATTCAAACAGACCAACGGATTGCTTGGATTTGACCGCAGCAAGTACCGTGCTAACTGCTGCTGTAGTGGTGCTGTTTGTGGTTGGAGGCATGCCAATCACTATGCCAGCAGCACGGTTAACTGCTTCCTGAACCTCTTGGGGGTCAGCGGATTTGAGGTCCATCATCTCCACAGCAATCTCAGTTTTGGTAATGCCTAGGGCTATGGCTTGAGAAATGCGATCGCTATAGCCATAATCTGAGACATAAAACACAACAACCGATTTTTCTGCCTTGGCCTTAGCTTGACTCCAGTCGCGGTAATTTCCTACCAGTTGTTCTACATTGTGGCGCAGTAGAGGACCATGACCATTAGCAACAGTAGTCACCTCTCCCAACTTGTCCATCCGCTTGAGAGCAGATAGCACTGAACGGGCGTTGGGAGCCATCAGGCATTCGTAGTAAAATCGATAATCTGCTTCGATAGCGCTGAGGTTGTCATCATAGGTGCTAGCAGAGCAATAGTGCATGCCAAATACATCACAAGTATACAGCACCTTAGTCCCGGCATCGTAAGTGAGCATGGTGTCGGGCCAATGGAGATTAGGGGCATTAACAAAATCCAGGATATGCCCATTGCCCAAATCCAGCTGATTACCACTTTTGACAATTTGCCGCTGAAACGGTTGGTGTACAAAGTCTTCCAGAAACTGAATCGCCACTTTTGAACCAACCACAGTAATATCTGGAGCCAGTGCAAGGATATCTTTAACTAACCCACTGTGGTCTGGTTCGGTATGGCTGATAATTAAGTAATCAATATCGGTAGGGTTAATTAGTCCGGTTAGAGTATCTAAATATAGCTGGCGGAATTTTTCATGGGACGTATCGACCAAGGCAATTTTCTCGCCCCGAATCAGATACGAGTTGTACGTGGTGCCGTTTTGTAGTCCAAATTCGATGTCGAAGCGATCGCGATCCCAATCCAAAGAACGAATAGTTGTGGTATCTGGAGCAATCTCGCTAGTCTCTATGGTTAGCCGCTTTTGAACCCGGTCAGTGAGTACTACCATCCCTTTACTCCTTTATCCGCTATTTTTAAGTTATGTAACTTTTCTTTATTTTTACACAAATATTTGCGAAAGCTGGATTAGGATATGCTATTGCTCTGATTTAGGATTTATTATGGTTCAGTCACTACCAATAGCTGATAGCTAACGCCCTAGGCTCATGCTACCCTTGCCAGCTATCAGCTATTCATGGTCAATGCTTTAGGGATGCTCAGCAGTAGTGAAGACTTGGATGAATTTCTGGAACAGTCGATTAAAACGATTTTGTGCTGCACCAGCTGATAGTTCTGGCACAGGAGACTGTTTGCCAATGATTCGTTCTAGTTCAGGGATAACGTCAATGATGACTTGACCGTTTTCTCTTCCGGAACAGGGATTTTTTCCCACTGTGACTAGTCTTCCCAAAAAAAGAAATCTAGAATCGATTAGGCAAAGAAAAAGGCAAATTTATTTCCCCGACTCCCGACTCTCGACTCTTGCGCAACCCAAAACGAAAGTACCTCACCGAATTGATAACTGCTATATGACAACTAAGGCAAACAGCTTTTTAGGATTAGTGATTGGCAATTCCCGGCTACATTGGGCTTGGTTTGTGGATAACACCCTGAAAAAAGCCTGGGATACCAACCATCTAACCCCAGCAGCTGTAGCGCAGTTAATCAAGGACTGGAGGTCTAATGTAATGTCAGCGGAAATTTTACCACCCCAGTTAAAAGCTCAGGGTAAAGACCCATCCAAGCCATTACCGCTTTATATTGCTTCAGTAGTACCTGCCCAAACAGCACTCTGGCAAAACTATTCCGATACTACAATATTGACCCTGGAAGATTTACCCCTTTCCGGACTATATCCCACCCTAGGCATTGACCGGGCCTTGGCCGTATTTGGTGCTGGTCACAGGTATAGTTATCCAGTTTTAGTTATTGATGCTGGTACTGCTCTAACCTTTACTGGGGCTAACCAAAACCTACAGCTAATCGGAGGGGCGATCTTGCCAGGATTGGGATTACAGTTACAGTCTCTAGCACAAAACACTGGAGCATTACCTGCGATTGAACTACCAGCTCAGTTACCAAAGCGTTGGTCACTGGAGACATCAGAGGCAATGGCAAGTGGTGTTGTCTATACAGTATTGGCTAGTATCCGGGATTTTATTGAGGATTGGCAAAGCAAGTTTCCCAACAGTCAGATTGCTCTGACTGGCGGCGACTCTGAGCAGTTAGTTACTTATCTCCAATCCCAATTTCCTGAAATAGCGGCTCAGATTATTGTTGATCCTTACTTAATCTTTTGGGGCATGTTGTCAGTGGTTGGTGGTTAGTTGCTCCAGCGACTTTTAATCAGATCAACTTGCGTTGTGTTCCAAAGCACCCTGTCATCTGGTTTCTCAGTGACTAACCAGATTGATCTACACCGGCAAGTTAATCATCTGTGTAGGCTGCACGAATACACTAGGCAACGGTGATATTACCCTCAAAATAGTCCTGTAACTGGCGGTCATGGTCATGGCTGAGGTTTCCCTTAGGGATAGCTTCGGGATCAAACGCCTTGACTTCACTAATTTCCAATACGTCCTGTACCTCCATAGTTCCGTTGACATCGGCTTCTACCAGAATACAGATAGAATGGACTCTGGGGTCTCTTCCTGGTGCTGAGTAAACCCCAACTAACTGGCGAATCTTGAGCAACTCAAGTCCAGTTTCCTCGAATAATTCCCGTTCGATAGTCGTTGGAATATCTTGACCCCAGTTAACCATCCCTCCTGGTAGAGCCCACTTACCATTGTCACGACGTCGAACTAGCACAATTCGCCCATCCGGCAAGAGTGGAATGATGCTCGTACCGGTAATAGGATGTCGAAATATAATCCCGATAACGGTTTGGACAAATTGCCATAATCTTCTCATGTGATGATAGGGCTGTTGAGTGTGTGTGTTGCTTTTACTGACTGCTATGATAGACATTATGGATGCAAGTTCGGTAACGTCAGTGATTGAAAAGTCCATTGTGATGCAATTCAACGTTGAACGTCTGAGTAGTTAACAGCTAGGAGCCTAAGGAATACCTGACCGGTTCACAGGCAAAGCACTTGTGTTTAAATATCTGTCTTGATGCAAAGCGCGAGGGTCGGAAACCCCCTGATGAAGGTGCTGCATCGCTGTAATAACCAGGGTAGATATGCACCAGTGCTTCGCCCTCTCACCGACCTTCATCTGAACATGTTCGATCAGATGGACAACTCTAAATGACTATATACATTGGCAACCTAGATTATCAGGTTACCTCTCAAAACCTACAGGAAGTATTTGAGGATTATGGTACAGTATCAAAAGTAGCAGTTCCTAAAGATAGGGAAACCGGTCAAGGGCGTGGATTCGCTTTTGTTGATATGGGGACACCGGATGAGGAAGATTCGGCTATTGCTGAGCTAGATGGTGCACAATGGATGGGACGTTATATGCGCGTCCGTAAAGCTAGACCAAAGACTAACGACAACGACAACAATCGAGGAAATCGTAGTCGCAGTCAGTTCTAGAAACAGTAGGCTTCGAGGACAATCAAGAAGTCTGGTGTGGTCAAATAACTATTTGACTTTCCCTTGGGTCACATGGGTAACTTAAATAAACCAAGCTGAATTTATTGTAAGACTTGGGTTTGATAGTGTTTTTGTTTTTTTATCAATGAGGTAGACATGGCAAAGCGCCGCAATCTAAAAAAGGAAAAGGCGCAGCGGAATCAAGCTTACGCCCGTAAGTTTCGGAAATCCAAGCGTAATACGGGCCGTTTTTCCAAAAATAGACGGTACGGTAGCAAACCTCCTAAGTCGGAGGAAACAACAACAGAAACTAACCAGGATAATTACCAAGGTGGTACTGGTGCGATGTAAGGAGTCAGCTGATAACTGACTCCTTACATCCGATGAGGTAGCTACCCGAGTTGATTAACGACTGTCGATGTAGAAAGTCGATTTAGAAAATTTAGGAGTATCGAGTCAGGAGCTTCGAATCAGAATAAGTCAAGGTTAGTAAACAGCACAAGAAAATGTCGCAGAGTCTACCAAAAACTCTTATTATTTGTTAGACTTAAATTAGGGTAACACCGACAGGGATTATTATGTAACTTAAATTAAAGCCGAAAACCAAGGGTTTAATAGTTGCGCTGTAATCCCGGTGGAACCAAATTTGTTGACATTTTTATGGCGCTCGCGGGATATTCCGTCAGAGCGGAGATACCCCCTGGATGTGAAAGCATCTTGCCTTGGCGGGCTAAAGTTTATCTTGGTAGACTTTGGTAGCTAAAAAGTATCGGTTATGTTATTGGAATAAACAAAAGTCAAAGTATGTTTTAAGCCAAAAACTAACTAAAAAATCTTACTTCTGATCCGAAGTTTCCCGCTCCTAACTTCCCTATTATTAAGTAGTTTTGTACTGGTGCAAGATTGACCTACGGTCACGCTACGCGATTAGCCCGAAGGGCGTTGGCTAGCGAACGACAAGATCTAAGATTAGAGATAAATTAGCGATCAATCATTATTATAAATTAGGCGATCGCATGCATCCTGAATCCCTCGCCTAACCTGGTCAAAACCAGTGCCACCATAACTATTCCGACGAGCTACTACTTGAGTAGGGGCAATGGCTTGATAAATATCCTCTGCAAAGGCTGGATGCAACGCTTGCCACTGTTCGAGGCTCAAATCCTTCAGTAACTTCCCGGATCCCAAACAACCTCTGACCACCTTACCCACCAGATTGTAGGCTTCCCGAAACGGAACCCCTTTTGAGGCTAAATAGTCAGCGACATCGGTAGCGTTAGAGAAATCTTCAGTAACTGCTGATGCTAAACGTTCGGTACGAAATTCTAACCCTTCCTGCCAGAGAATGGTCATGGCTTCCATACAGGCTTTGATAGTGTTAACGCTATCAAACAGTGCTTCTTTGTCTTCTTGCAAGTCTTTGTTGTAAGCCAAAGGTAGCCCTTTCATCAAAACTAACAACCCTTGTAGATGACCAAAGACACGACCAGTCTTACCTCGTACCAGTTCGGGAACATCAGGATTTTTCTTTTGGGGCATGATGCTAGAACCAGTAGCACAACTATCCAGGAGAGTAACAAAGCCAAATTCCTGAGATGACCAGAGAATGATTTCCTCTGACAATCGGCTCAGATGTACCATGATCAAACTGGCAGCACAGAGGAATTCAATGGCAAAGTCGCGATCGCTTACTCCATCGAGGCTATTACCATAAATTCCTTCAAAATGCAAGGTTTCTGCGGTATGATGTCGGTCAATGGGGAAGGTAGTCCCTGCTAAGGCTCCACAACCGAGGGGTGAGATATTCACCCGCCGTCGGATTTCCCCTAAACGCTGCCAGTCCCGCTCTAGCATTTCTACGTAAGCTAACAGGTGATGGGCTAAACTGACTGGCTGAGCCCGTTGCAGGTGAGTATAGCCAGGAATCAGGGTTTCAACATGAGCTTTGGCAAGATTGAGCAAGACCTCTTGGAAGTGACGTAACTGGCTACGAATCTGATCAATCTGCTCCCGGAGGTAGAGTCGGGTATCCGTACCAACTTGGTCATTACGCGATCGCGCTGTATGTAGCTTCTTGCCAACATCACCCACAATATCAGTAAGGCGGCGTTCTACAGCTAAGTGTACATCCTCCGCATCAACACCAGGGTTAAATTTTCCTTGGTGGTATTCTGAGCGGATTTGTTCTAAGCCAGCTACTAGCTGCTGAGCTTCCGACTCAGAAATAATGCCAGTATGGGCAAGCATCTTGGCATGAGCCACAGAACCAGTAATGTCATACTCAATCAGTTCTATATCAAAGCCGATACTGGCATTGAAGCAAGCAATTGCTGGATGTAACGCTGATTCAAATCGCTGACTCCAGGTTTTTTGCTCAGTCACAGTTTTGGAAACAAGATAAAGGACAAAAGACGAGTTAAACGAAGTTAGATTTAGCTTGTAGGGTGGGCAAAAACATTTTGGTTCAAATGAGTCTTCTAGATAAGATAACTTTGCCCACCCTACTTTAATTGGTATTTTTTTTACACGCAACTCCCTTAGCTTGTAGGGTGGGCAAGAACATTTTGGTTCAAATGAGTCTTCTAGATAAGATAACTTTGCCCACCCTACTTTAATTGGTATTTTTTTTACACGCAACTCCCTTAGCTTGTAGGGTGGGCAAAAACATTTTGGTTCAAATGAGTCTTCTAGATAAGATAACTTTGCCCACCCTACTTTAATTGGTATTTTTTTTACACGCAACTCCCTTAGTTAAACGAAGTTAGATTTCTGAATAAGTAACCAACAACTAAGCCAATCACCAGCGCTGCAGCCTGACCAGAATCAATAAAGTTTTGCCAGGCCGTCTTGATTTGACCAAGTACATCTGGATCTTCAATAGTTTGAGCCAAAACTAGCCCATCGATGGGTAACTGAGAGTTCAGCCATCCCAAGACATCAGTCCAATCGCTAATGCATAAGAACGGAACTATTACTGTTTGTATGCCTACAATCACCATTGCTATGATTTCCTATACCTTAAATCTTTTAGTGAAACCTTGATTTTACCTGCATTACGACCAGTGTCATATCATCTCCGTTAGTTGTTGTACCAGTAAACTGCTGAACTTGCTCAAATAGGTAATCTAAAATTTCCTGAGCACTATGACTATGTTCACAGGCCCACTGGAAGCTTTGGGTGAGATTTTCCTCATCAAAGCGATTGCCATTGAGATTGGCTGCCTCGGTCACCCCATCAGTGTAGTAAATAATGGTGTCCCCTGAATCGAGCTGCACTTGAGAGTCTTCGTATTGAGAATCAACTTCTAAACCAATCAGCATCCCTGCGGTATCCAAGGGTTTGATAGAACGGGTTGATGCCTGCCACAACAACGGGGGATTGTGAGCGGCATTACTATAGGACAAAATCTTGGTTTTGGGGTCGTACTCAGAATAAAACAGGGTAACGAACCGATGGGAATTTTCCAAGTCAACATACATAACCCGATTCAAGTGTTCGAGAATGCGTGCAGGGGAGTGACCGTTTAGTACTTCTGCCCGCAGCATTCCCCTGGTCATGGTCATAATCAACCCAGCCGGAACCCCTTTGCCCATCACATCACCAATCACAATGCTCCAAGGTAAATAAGCGCTGTGCTCATCAGTGACGTTACCATCCCCGGAGTTTTTGGGTCCGAGCTGGTCGTAGTTGGTGGGAATGAAATCGTAGTAGTCACCTCCGACACGGTTAGCGGTTTTACAGAAAGCCGCTAATTCCACACCTTCAATTTCAGGGCATTGGCGCGGTAGTAGGCGGATTTGGATATCGGCACCAATTTCTAACTCTCGATCTAAGCGTTCTTTATGGCGTAGCTCAACTTTAAGTTCATCATTAGCGATCGCTACTGCAGTTTGGTCAGCCACTAACCTTACCAACTTCTGTCGTGTCGGTGTCCAGTTATATTGTGGGTCATGGCTAAAGATATACAAATGTCCTTGTTCAGCATTTTTAACCAGAATGGGAAGACTAAAAAGTTTGATATTGGGTTCAAGATAATCCCTCAAGAGTTTATCAAAGGATGCCTGAACCAGTTTCAAAGAGGTTGGTGTGTGCTGAGAATTCTCCCCTTGGCCATTAGGACTCGTAACTTGGCGGGTGGTCTTTTCTATCGCTTTACGAATAGTCTGACCCACCTGAGGGTTCTGGTAGTGTAGGTCAGAGCGTTGTACCTGACCATCTCGATTAAACAAGATTAAAGCTCCCCCATCGGCATCACTGACCCGTGCTGCCATTAGAGGAATTAACTCTAAAAACTGATTGAGATTGTTGAAGCTGCGTAAGGCAAACCCCAATGAGCTTAACAAATCTTGAACCTTGTGCTGTTCTCGATAAAGACGTGCCACCAGTTCTTTGAGGGTGGACACAGGGTTTTTCTTAGCAGCAGCATAGGAGCTGGTGCTATTGGTTGAACTTGAGGGTTGGTGGGGAATAGGCAGTGCTGTCATTGCATCAGGTGTTAGGAGCGTTACCAGTTATGCTGCACAAACCATCAGGTTAATCAGGAGTTAGAACAGATGTCTACTCAGGTTTTGTCAAGCAGCTGTTGCTGAAACTGTTGACCTGTGAAGCCTACGATGGCTGACCCTGAATCTTCACGGTAGTTTTGCTTGGGTATTGATTCAACCATGTAGGATAACTAGCGCAACAGTATGGCATCCTACAGTAGCACTGATTGCCATTTTTAGCTATTAGGGAAGTCCCAACCAATCATTCCAACTGACCTGATTTGTCTAATGATAGCCCTAATTACACGGAATTTTATTCAGGGAATGTCCTGAGAGGGCTGATGCATTAATTAATATCAACCGATGATTCCACGTTTCAAAAATTTCTTTATCATACTAGTTTTATAGGAATAGTTTAGTAAGTTAACTGATAAATAAGTTTATTATTACTCCTGAAGCGGCATCTCTGTTAGGAATCTCGTCTAGACGATTGCGACAACTCCTGAGCTCTGGCCGGGTCAGAAGTGCTTATAAAACCGGTAAATTCTGGATTATTCCCCTGTTTAACCATCTGCCTCAAATTACCAAAAAATTTGGGTAATCGCGCCCCGTCCTTCCAAGACGGCTTTGTGCTAAGATAAAGACATGACAAAAAAATAGTATTCTAGATGAACATGATCACAGAATAAGTAGACAGTGTAAAAAACCTGTTTTGAGATAATCAGGTTGCACAATCAAGTCTAACGATTTGGAAGTCTATGAAAGTCTAAGATCACTAAAAAAATGTTTATCTTAATTTGTTAATTAGTAATGGTACGGTGGGGCACACCGAAACCTAGGTTATAAACCAAATACGCTTGTGGAGAGGCGACCTCTATTTTCCCTGGCTCCGGCCTGGTTAAACAAGTCACCCCATTGTTCGCGTAGCGTGGCCAAAGGCCAAGCAAGAATCCCCGTCCTTCTAGGGGGGGGAGTGTCAACAGAGGCAGACGTGGCCCAAAGGGTAAGTGGCGTAAAAATCGTCCTCCGGCTCTAGCTAAGATCAATGTCAACCGCAATCACATTGGCTCGAATATGCACAAAAGTCCCAAAGACCGGAAGCCAGTGATTTCAGTAAAACGAAGCGGCAACAATCTATACGGAAACGAGGTAGAAATCCTCGGTCCATGTCGGATTGTCTATCAGCCTGATAACCCACTCGATTGTGGCGCTCGTCTGTGGATCGAAACCTTCAGTGATATCCACTTCATCGGTGGCAGTTTTCCCGCTAGTAGCTAATTACCAATTACCGATTTTTCTCTAATAGACATTCTGCAGCTTCTAGCATATCTGCAGCAATATCTCTGAGGTCTTGCCGATTCTCTAGATATGTCGATAACGCATCCATCGGATCAATACTGTTACCTATACCCAGTTCCGGCAACCGGGGACGGGCTAGCTGGCTGACTAATTCTGGGCGAATGGTATAGTGGTGAGCTGCCCTCAAGGATTCATGTATCGCAGTATTGTCAATTAGGTCGAGCTGCTCAGAACGTAGCTTGTAAATCAGCCGGACTATAGCGTCTTTAATAGTTTCGTTACCAATAGCGTTTAGTAAAGTACTTTGGGGATCATCTGCTTCAGCAAGGTTGACCTCAATGGTACGGAAGGGACGCACTGACAAGGGACAAAATTCCCACTGAACGCGACCTTTGGACAGCTCAATCATGACATAACCTTTGTCTTCCTTCTCTTCACTGAAATCGACCCGCTCAATACTGCCAGGGTAAATGACTGGAGGGTCATTGGAGTGGTTGAGATTCTGGTGATGGTGGATGTGTCCTAAAGCTACATAATCAAAGCAGGGTCGAGTCAGTAGCGAGAGCGGAATAGTAAAACCTTTACCAACTGCTAGGAAGCGCTCTGCACCAAATCTAGCTTGGTCTGCCATTAAATGACCTAATAAGACCGTTGGCAGGTTTGGGTCAAGTTTACGAATTTCTGCTTCTAAGATTGGCTCAAGCCGTGAGATCAGGAGTTGGTTAACCTCGGCTAGGGTTAGACCTTCGGTGTCTGGGCGACTGAGAAGGGTGGAGTTGGTTAGCCACGGTAGAGTAATTACCTGTACCAAACCATTGTCGGTTTGAATCTTATGAGTTTCGATGCTATCCCCTACTACAAATCCAGGCACGCCTAAGGTGCGATAAATACATAAGCTAGCACCTCCTTGTCCTTGGGAGTGTTGGTCGTGATTTCCTACTAGTAAAACTGTAGGAATGTTTGCATCTACTAAGCGGCGAAATTGATTGGCAAAGGCTTGTTGAACATAGGGTGGTGGTGTGGCATCGGGAAAGGCATCACCGCCAAAAAGAACTAAATCCACAGGTTCGGCAATGGCTCGGTCAATACATTTAGCTAGGGTATTGACAAAATCTTCTAAACGTGTGTTGATTCCAGTAGCAGGGTTGATTCGTCCATGGGAGAAGCCACTACCCATGTGGATGTCAGATAGGTGAAGAATTTTTATCATTGGCGATGATACTATTACAAAGTAGACATGATGAGATTAGGAAATAGCAATTAACAATTTTTAAATTGCTATTTTCCTATTAATATCTATAGTCACTTTTTGATTTTTGAAAACATCCCTTTGGTTATTCGTCAAGAATTTCAGATAGAGCTTGATGGATGACCTGTTTTTGCTCAGAATCGTATCTCCAGCGCTGCAGAAATTCTTGGTAGTTGCCAACTCCAGTAAGGGCGCTTTGCCTTAACTGTTGGGCAATGTCAAACAGGCTTGGCATATTTAGTTGTTTAATGAGATTAGCACTACGCGTTCGCGGAGCGGCTCCTACGGAGCATCGCACTCGGTCTGATCCTTGAGCCATGTCTTCTTTACCATTGCGGCGATGGTTCAATCCCATTGCCGCTGACATAGCTAAATTTTTGACTAACAGTTCCGCTACGATTTCGGGGGATGACTCTAGAGCTGTGATCACCTCTGGTGAGGGATTGTCGGCTAAGGTGCTGTCACTGGTAAGGTAGGTGACAAAGAAACCTCTAGCACCATTTTTAGTTTTGACTAAGGATGCGTTCGCGAAGCGGCTCCAAAGGAGCATCGCATCGGTAATTTCTGGCGATGTTAGTTCCCCTGTTGCCATTTTGGTCATTATCGATTCCGTGAATGCGATGGCATTATCAAAGGTTACGGTTTCTAGAATCTCCATGGCATTTATCAGGCTAGCTCAATCGTAGGTCAGTTTCAATTTGAGCACAATTTTCAGAAAACCGCAGATAGAGCTTTTACTATCAATCCCCCAAAGTTATCAGCGGTCAGCGGTCAGCGCTCAGTGGTCAGCCCTCAGCGCTCAGCCGTCAGCCGTCAGCCGTCAGCCTTGGCCTTTGGCCACGCTACGCGAACAGCCTTGGCCTTTGGCCACTACTGATTGCTGATTGCTGATTGCTGATTGCTGATTACTGATTGCTGATTGCTGATTGCTGATTACTGATTGCTGATTACTGATTGCTGATTACTGATTGCTGATTACTGTTCGCGTAGCGTGCGCGTAGCGCATATGCTTACAAACCAACCCCTAACTCTTGACAATTGCTCCAAAATCTGCTAAGACACGAGCATGATTCCGCAACAATCCTAACAAATTCAAGCGATTACTGCGAATATTGGGGTCAGGATCCATCACCAATACACTCTGGTCACCATCAAAGAAAGTGCTAACTGTAGGAGTAATCTGCTCTAGTGCTTCCACTAATTTCTGATAATCTCGCTCTTCCTGAGAAGCTTTAATTTTTGGCACTAATTCCACGAGAGCATCATAAAATGCTTGCTCACAAGACTTCTGGAAGTGTTCCGGATTCACTACTGTTGTTGGTTGTAACTCTTTGGTATCTAAATCCCCTTGTTTAGCTAAACGAGCTGAACGGTTGACAGTTTCATAGATTTTATCCAGGGTACCATTATCTCGGATAGACTGGAGAAACAAAGCGCGATCGCGTACATCTAACACATCAATTAATGCCCTGTTTTGATACTCGGGATCATCTTCTCCTAACACAGCATTCACTAAATCATAATCAATTTTATTTTCTTCTTGGAGCAGAGTCCGAATCCGTTGTAAGAAAAATTCCTGTAATGACTCTATTGGTGAATTATTGTCTGGATAAGCAGCTACAAAATCCGCAGCAATATCTTTTAGCAACTGCTGGAGATTAATCGGTAAATTGGCATCCCAGGTAATGTTGATAATCCCATTAGCAGCACGACGTAGAGCAAAGGGATCAGAAGAGCCTGTGGGTAACATACCTAAGCCAAAGATACTGACTAAGGTATCTAGCCTGTCTGATAACCCTACCACTTGCCCAGTAATGGTTTGAGGTAGAGAATCACCTGCACCCCTCGGTAAATAATGCTCAAAAATTGCTGTTGCGACTTGCTCAGATTCCCCACTAGCAACGGCATACTTTTGTCCCATTACCCCTTGTAATTCAGGAAATTCATACACCATCTGGGTAACCAAGTCTGCTTTACACAATAAGGCCGCCCTTTGAATCTGAGTAATAGCTTCTGGTGAGATTAGATTAGGAGAGTGTTGACCTAACTGGTCAGTAATTTGACTCGCTATCTTTTCTATTCTACCGACCTTTTGGCGTACTGAACCCAAATCTTTCTGAAAAGTGACTTTCTCCAGTTGGGGTAAATAGCTTTCTAAGGGTGAGTCGATATCGGTTTTGTAGAAAAACTGGCCATCGGCTAGCCTCGCTCGGATTACTCGCTCGTTGCCAGTAGCAATAATTTCGGATTTGGCGGGGTCACCGTTACCAATAGTAATAAAATAGGGGATAAGTTCAGTAGCTGCTTCGGTTTTGAATACTGGGAAGTAGCGCTGGTGAGACACCATCTCTGTGGTGACCACTTCTTGAGGTAAATTCAAGAATTCTGAGGAAAATTTACCCACTACTGCTGTCGGCCATTCCACTAAATTAGTGACTTCTTCCCATAACTCAGGGTACAGAGGGGTATAACCACCTAACTCTTTAGCGGCTGATTCTACTTGTGATTTGATTGTCTCGCGACGTGTTTCAGGGTTGACCTCTACATAAGCATTGCGCAAACAGGACTGATAATCTGTAGCTTCGGGAATCTCTACCGGTTTGGGAGACAAGATCCGATGACCACTGGAAATGCGATCGCTTTTTATAGTCTCGGCATTATTATCTAACTCTACCGGTAGCACTACATCATCTAAAAGTGTGACTAGCCAGCGAATGGGACGGGGAAACTTTAAATCTCCATTCGCCCAGCGCATGAATCGTCTCCCTTCCAATCCAAATATCCATTGGGGAATCAGTTCCGTTAAAATTTCCGTAGCGGGGCGACCGGATATCTGTTTCTGAACAAAGACAAATTCTCCTTTATCCGTATCTCTGAGGAATAGATTATCTACCTCTACCCCCTGTTTACGGGCAAACCCAAGTGCTGCTTTAGTAGGTTCGCCATCCTTAAACGCTGCCTTAGCTGGTGGTCCTTTAACCTCTTCTTCTCGGTCGGGTTGCTTTCCAGGTAATCCTTTGATGATAACTGCTAAGCGGCGAGGGGTGCCGTAAATCTCAATTCCTTCTGGAGTAAGAAAGTACTCATCTAGGGTTTGGGGAATTCTCGATTGCCACTGTGCGATCGCACTATCCACAAAATCTGCGGGTAATTCTTCTGTACCAACTTCTAATAAAAATGTAGACATAGGGAACTGATTACTAATCAAAACGGTAATCTTTAACTACCAATTCCCCCAGTGTACCTCTTGAGATTCTAGACCTGGTTATGATAGTTTTCACAAAAAAACCAGAGTTACAATGACTGTCGCCAAACTTTACCTCAAACACCCTTCTGGATTTATCTTCAGTAGTAGGGGCGTACGACGTGCGCCCCTAACGGTATAGTTATTGCTAAAGTCCTGAGTTACAAACCCTAGAGAAAAAACAGGTTTACTCAGAGCTACAAAATTAACTAAATCGTCACAAAGTTGCTAGCGCTGGCAATAGTGCCAACTTGTGCATTATTGACAACTGCTAAGACTTCACCGTTAGCAGAGATAGCCACATTATCACTACTTTGGTTAAACGTCAAGTTACTGAAAGTCAAGGCACCAGACAGACCTAGCGACGTCTTACCAGCCTTAAAGTTAATGATAGTATCAGTTCCTTTGCGTGCTTCTAGGACAACAATATCCTGACCACCCCCAAGCCTGATCCTATCGTTGCCAAAGCCACCAACAACTAAATCATTACCAGTGCCAGTGTCTATGAGGTCATTACCGATACCCCCATAGACTGTGTTATTGCCTCCGGAGGAGAAGATCTGGTCATTACCAGTGCCGCCATAAATGGTGTCAGAATTGGAACCGCCGAAAATCAAGTCATCCCCAGCACCACCATAGAGAATGTTTACTCCCTCACTGCCAAAGATTCTGTCATTACCACCCTGACCGTAGATTGTGTCATTATCAGTAGTACCGAAAAGAGTTTCACCGTTGCTTTTGCCTAGAATTACTTCATCTTTCGGGACAACTCTCAAGTTATCCACTAGTAGCGCGGATTCCAATAACTCATCTTCTACATCCACCACTGCCATACCTACTATATAAGTGCCACCAGTTGGGAATTTGTAGGTAAAGGTATTGTAGTCTGTTTCCTCACGAAATCCTGTAGGAGACAGGAGAAATGAACTATTTGTATCTGCGAGGTTAGATAAAACGTTTGGGGTGATGGAGACAAAGGCAAAATCCTTGAAGGTGGAGTCAGGAGTAAGCTCATCAGTGAGGAAGTTAAAGTCGAAGCTCAAAACATCCCCAGCCTTGACTGTAATAGGTTTTAGCGTGAGAGCGGATCCTTCTTTGGCATCTCCATTGCCAAAACCATCGATAGTGCCTGGGTTCAACCCCAAGAAATTTTCAATTTCGCTATCACTTACAGAACCGACATCATTAGTAATCAAAGCCTGAAATTTTCCCTGAGAAGGGATACTGCCAAATGCCGCTGTCTCAATGCTGGCATCGCCGATAGTGTTCCAATTTATGAAGTTGCCAGTCTCAAATCCCAAAATATTAGTCATCAGATTTTGTTTTTGGTAGAATAAATGATTGACACAAAAAGGTCATTGCAGACAAACAAATTTCGACTAAGCTCACCTCAAGGCATCATAAGTTGATACACCAGTTGATACACCAGTTGATACACCAGTTGATACACCCTAAATCAGACTCGTAAAATCGATAATTTTTTCGTAGCTTCCCCTATAAATCAACATTTAAATTTTGGAGTATTCCTGAAAAATTCAAATACCTTAAGGTGTCTTATTTTTTTACCCTGAATGTTTTTGATATTTTGCTTGACTTGACTATTTATCAATTTATCAATTCTTTTTTTAAAGAAAAATACTTTTATTTAAAGTATTCGTAAAGTTAAGACTAAACTTGTTCAAGTTTTAGTGAAAATTAAGGAATCACAGTTACCTAGGTAACGCCCATAAACTAGATACCATCAGTTATCTGCGGCATCTTCACAGATTTCAGGGATTGTAACACTGCCAAAGCCAGCAGCATCGAGTCATTCACAATAGGTTTGATTACTTGTATAGCGGTTTTCAATTTGGTGAGGTATACAATTTTGGTATTTTAGGGAACAGGAATCCCCCCTAATCCCAGGGCTGTTTCTTGCGTCCGACTAAAATGTGATAGGTATTTTTAACCTTAAAAAAACCCTCTCCCCAGCACCCCACCTCCCTTTCACCCGATTGACCTGACAATTTATTCCAAAGAAAGAATGAAAAAGCCCTGCTTACTAAGGGGGGTTAGGGGGGATTCCTCTTGCCTTTCCTTAAGGAAGTATGTTAACAAATCAAATAGAAATGCTATACTGCTAAACTAAAGAAAGATTTCCCCAAAAATTCAGGAGCCATGACTGTCACAATCACCCCAGCACATAGCCTGGAAGAATTTCTGAAGCTCCCAGAAACAAAGCCAGCTAGGGAATACATCAACGGCGAGATTGTCCAGAAGCCAATGCCGAAAGGAAAGGATAGTCGATTGCAGCTGAGGCTATGCAATAGTATCAACGAAAACACAGAAAGCCAGAAAATTGCTTATGCCTTCCCAGAGTTGCGCTGTAGTTTTGGCATAGGCTCTATTGTACCTGATATAGCGGTTTTCAAATGGTCACGAATTCCCTTTGATGCCGATGGGGAAGTTCCCAATGATTTTTTATTGCACCCCGATTGGACAATTGAAATCCTCTCTCCAGAACAGAGTTCAAATCGGGTAATTGGCAATATTCTCTATTGCTTACAACATGGTTGTCAGCTAGGTTGGTTAATTGATCCTGCTGATCGGTCTATTTTAGTGTTTCGACCGGGTCAACAACCAGAATTGTTACTAGGTAGCAATCACCCTTCTGTATTAGATGATATTAACCTAGAGTTAACAGTAGATCGGATTTTTGCTTGGCTGAAGATGTCAGGTAATTAGCTAAAGGTAAGCATATGCTTATGATTTACTTAAGACACAAACCCCAAAATACCATTTCCAAATTACCAAATTGTTGAAAGATCTAACACAAATCCTGGCAAAACATCTTCCCCAGACATAGTGTCAGGATTGTTGAGAATTTCTACAACTTCATGGGGACGATAAATTTCAGTCTTTCGCTGTTTTCGGTTAATCAACCAGCCAAGTCTTGCCCCGTTTTCCATGTATAGCACTACGCGCATACATTAGGACATTTTTTGAAGGCTGCATCTACACATTCTCGTACAGTATCAAATTCTTTAATTCTTTGTTTCATCCATGTTTTTCAAACAGCCCACCAATTTTAACTTGTTTTTAAATCTGGTGAATAAGCTGGTAAATACCAAATTTAGCATCCGGCTTCTTCAACAATTTATCTGATATATTATCCTTTATGAAAACTGGAATTGTCAATAATAATAATGTCTCCTGACTCTAAGTTCGGTATTAAACAGTGTATTAACCAATTTTCAAATAAATTTCTATTACATGAACCCTCAAAAGTTAAAGGAGCCAATAATTGGTTCTCTTTTAATGGAGATAGCCAACTCACTATTTCTATTCTTTTTACCGACTTTAGAGCATAAAATCTTTGTCCTTTAGGACTATAGCCATAGGGGTAATCCTCTCTATTATCGAATCCAGTTTCATCTACATAAACTTTTCTGGTATTTTCTATTTCCTCTAGCTTTTTGATAAATTCTTGTCTTTTCTGCTCATATGTCGGTAACCATAAGTTTTTTTTTGCGCGTAAACCCCAGTTTTTTGATGGCATAACTAACATTTTGTTGTGTCACGTTATTTTCCAAAATTTAAGCAATCTGTTTTTGGGTTTTGTCACTATGTTTTTCGACAAATTTTAGAAATTTTTCTAGATCGGCAATTTTGGGGATAGTTCCTACTCCTACAGCTTGACTAGCTTGATAGTCTCCTGTTTATCTTTCTTTTTTTAGCCAGAGGTTTAATGTATTTATACTAATAAAAAAAAACGGCTTACCTCTATTTTTTTTCCTCGTTTAACGGCTTCGATGGCTTTTGAACGCAAATCGTAACTATAGGATGCAGGCATACTCTTTACAATGAATTATTCTGATATTTATTATACTATCATAGTATTTTCCTAACAGTAGCGCGTAGTGCTATAATACAGAAAGAGCTAGATGCGGTCTATGGCTATTTACTTAGGCATCTTTGAATTCTTCAGGAAAATTATAAACTTTATTGCCCGCAAAATAAATATGGGCAATGGCAATTATAATGAAAAAATTAAGGGTAACTATATCCAAGGAAATTATATCCAAGGAAATGTTTTCAATGTTTTGCAAAACAGACATAAAAAAGCTTTATACTGGGACAATATTCAGGATTCAGTTGTTTTAATCACTAGCGCAAATCCTGACATCAATAGTTTTGGTTCAGGTTTTATCGTTAACCACTCAGGGAGTACTTCTTATGTTTTAACCTGTGCCCATGTGGTTAGGGGTGTTGGTGGAGCAGATCAAATAATGGTTGATGGCATTGCTGCTGTCCAAGTGGTTTCTGGAGAGAACAAAGACCTCGACTTAGCTGTTCTAAAAGTTGATGAGTTGTACGGCAAACCACCACTAGAATTACAGGCATCTGGTGAAAAAGGCTGTCCTTTTAGTGCAGTTGGGTTTAAATCGTTTGACAATGGTAAGGGGCATTGGATCAAACCCCTACAGGGTATCCTAGGCGAACAGGTGGGGCTAAAGTTTAAGCACTCGGGTGAGCGAATTAAAGCTTGGGAGCTAAACTTGACTGAGGGCAATACTTTAGAATCTAGTTTCAGAGGTTCACCAGTAATTGATGAAAACAGTGGGTACGTTTTAGGGGTAGTTAGTTACCAAGAAGATGAGGGCACAAAAGGAGTGGCAATTTCTATAGACTCGCTTGAGAGGATTTGGAAGCAATTAAACCGAGAGCAACTTTATCAGGTTTTGTTGAAACTAGGCTACAAAAATCAAGTCCGTGCATTTCTTAGATTAGTTCAAGCTCAGTCAGTGTCAGCTTTCTTAATTCACGGTTCTCCCGATTATGGACAGCGTTGGTTGCTCAATCGCTTAGTAGAACAGTATGTTCCCAACAGCATCGCAGGCAAAGTAGTAAA
This sequence comes from Moorena sp. SIO4A1, assembly GCF_010672065.1. NCBI lineage: Bacteria > Bacillati > Cyanobacteriota > Cyanophyceae > Coleofasciculales > Coleofasciculaceae > Moorena > Moorena sp. SIO4A1. The sequence goes on from NZ_JAAHHX010000009.1 coordinate 238,122, forward strand.
AATTGACTTTGGGCGTAAAGTACGGAGGAATGATATTAACTCGCTTTGGCGCGAACTTAGTAATAGAGTTGGCTTACGAACGAACAAGCCTATACCGTCAGAAATTGTGGAAAGAGTCTATCAGTGCTGGAAAACTCAGAATGTCCTCTTGGTCTTTCATGATGTAAACCTTATACCGGAAAGCTATTTACATAAGCTAGTCCGTGAATTCTGGCGCCCCTTGGCTGATAGGGTTAGGGAGGCTGGAGCTCACACAGGAAATTCTCAACTACTGATGTTTTTGGTAGATTATGAAGGTTCGGTCGCTAATTTAGACAATCTTTTCTCTGATAAAGTGGACCCAAGAAAACTGGGAGAACCTGTAAAAACACCTAAAATTAGTGAATTTTCCGATGAAGAGTTAGCTGATTGGATTGTGAATGAGTTTAATGAGCTGCCAATTGAACTGACTCATGAGGTTGATGGTGTAGTTAGGGATATCTTAGAGAACAGTGAACAGGGTATTCCAGAGTATGTACTAGCACAAATCTGTGCCCGCAGTGGTTTTGATTGGTATGAAGAGTCAGAAAAATGGATGAAATTGTGAGAGAAAATGATGCTCCGAAATACACTGGTGATACGCAACCTAAACCTGGAGTGTTGGATTCATCAGGTAGACCGATATTGCCCTACCTACCCAGTGATGACTTGACCGAAGCAGTTAATTTAGCTATCCGACTCGAACGTCCCCTACTGCTTAAGGGAGAACCAGGTTGTGGCAAAACCCAATTAGCCTACTCTGTAGCCTATGCTCTCAATTTACCATTTGAAGCTTGGTATGTTAAGTCTACAAGCCGAGCACGGGATGGTTTGTATACCTATGATACTGTTGGACGCTTACGAGATGCACAGCTTGCAGCAACGGGACAAATCTTACCAAAAGAACTAGAGCGAATTAAAAGACCTATTAGCTATGTTCGATTAGGTCCCATAGGACGAGCCTTCGTCAAAGATCACCGTACTGTAGTGCTGATTGACGAAATTGATAAAGCTGACATCGATTTTCCTAATGATTTGTTGCTAGAGCTTGATGAGAGAAGATTCATCATTGAAGAGACTGGGGACGAAATTCGGGCTAAACATCCACCTATTGTTCTCATTACCAGTAATGACGAGAAAGATTTGCCAAACGCTTTTTTACGTCGCTGTTTGTTTCACTATCTTGAATTTCCTCATCGAGGGCGACTTATTGAGATAATTAAAGCTCATTTTCCCACTGCACAAGAAGTCTTAGTGGAAAAAGCTGTAGATAATTTTCAGCAATTGCGCCAAGAAATGCAAAAGCATGAAGGTGGTCGTGGCAAAGTTGTAAGTACGAGCGAATTAATTGACTGGTTTAGAGCTCTGCATCCTGAACCTCAAGATATAGCTTTAGCTAAGTTGGAAGGTGAACTTCCTTATTTGGGCGCGCTCTTAAAAAGCAGGGAAGAGCAAATTCGCTATCAGAAGAGGAATCAGAGTGATGGATAATTTTCCACTCTTAGATCTCTTTATCCAGTTACGGGCAGTAGGTCTGCCTATTGGTATTGGCGAATATAGACTAGTGCTAAAGGCTTTGCAACAGGGTATAGGTACTGCTGACCATGAAGCGCTGGCTCGGTTGTGTCGGGTTCTATGGGTCAAGTCCCCTGATGAGTTACACATTTTTAATTATTATTTTGAAAAATTAGTAGATCAAGAAAGGGCCCGTGAACCGTCTCCTTCGCAAGTATCTGAGAATGTAGAAGACAATAATGAAACTCAGCGTCAGAACTCAGAGATAATTCGCTACATTATTGTCGGAGTAATATTTGTTCTTGGCTCAGTAACTATCTGGTGGAGCTTTTCTAGACCGCGATACCCAGTTGTAGAACCTCCCGATCAAGTCATTGTTACACCAGACCCGCCACCATCTTCATCGCCCCCGGTAAGTGATCCAGAAGTTCCTCTTGACCCCCCTCCACCAGAAAATCAACCAATTCCTGTTGATATAGTATCAACAGAACTTGACCTTACTTATTTATGGGGTGTTTTGCTCACAGGAATCTTGGCTTCTGGATGTCTGTTAATTCTTAGAGGAAGGGATAAAAAATTGACAAGGGATGATAATTCTTTATCTCAATTAGCAGATGGATACTTACAACCTAATGCAGCTTCGGAGTTCGTCCGTGAAATGGAAGATGAAGTCCAAGTGGCTCAGGTCTTGTTAAAGGATAGATTCTCCTCCAACACCGAATTTTTGCCCATTACTCGTAGACAAATGAAGCAGAGCTGGAGGTATCTTCGTCATTCAGTCAGGGAAGGGCCACCAGTAGAACTAGATCTTGAAGCCACTGTGGAGCAAGCTGCACGTCAAGGAAGCCTATTGAACCCTGTGCTGGTTCCCCGTTATGTAAATCGAACTGAACTTTTACTCTTGATAGATAGAGAGGGGTCTATGATTACCTTTCACTCACTATCCCAAAGACTAGCTGAAACTGCTGCTCGTGAGGGTCGCTTAGGAAACGCAGGTATTTATTACTTCCATAACTGCCCCATTCAATACATATATCAAGATCCAGATCTTCTGAAGGGTGAGCTTATTTCTAGTGTTTTCGCTCGCCTTCATCATACGCGGGCAACGGTATTAATTGTTAGTGATGCTGGGGCAGCCCGTGGAGGTTTTAACCCAGAACGCCTTCGACTAACAAAAAACTTCCTTGACCAAGCTAGATTGAGAGTCCGTCAGATTGCTTGGCTCAATCCCATGCCCCAAGGTCGCTGGTTAGAAACTACTGCTCAAGAAATTGCCCGTCTCGTACCCATGTTTGAGGTCAGTCGCCAGGGGTTAGATCAAGCAATTGATGTCTTACGCGGACGTTCCCATTCTATTGATAATTCAGGTTAGTTCTGATGGTTCAGTCCCAAGTAAATTTCTTAGAAACTAGCTCTAATAAAGCGACAGAGCGTATCACTTATTTTCGCCATCGGTACGGCGAGGCACATCTTCAATTGGCTTATCATGCAGCAGTTCCCCTTGCCCTTACCCCCAATTTGTTATATCGCTTGTGGGCAGATTTTCAGTGGGATCTCAACGGTGTAGATCTCCATGTTCCCTGGGTTGCGGTAACAGATTTATTGTTTTCTTGTTTGTGTGACGAGGTGGGGTATGAAATCTACGAAATGGATGAATCGACGCGCCAAGAACTATTGAGTCGATGTAAGCAGGATTCCCGTTTTGGTAAACATCGTATTCAGGAAGTTTCTAACTTTCTACTCACCTACGTTCAATCGCAACTTAATAGTCCAGATATTGATATTAGTGACTTTGCTAAAGCTCAAAGATGGACAGCCTTAACCTATCTTGACCCTCGACAAGCAGCTCGTGAACTAGCTTCTACCCTTGCTAATTTAGGTGCGGAGGAGCTACCAGAATGGATACGTCTTACCTCTGTTATAGAAACCTTCGCCGAAGAATTATCTGAGTATAAATCCCTATTGGTTTACGCACGTGGTATGAGGGACTTTGCACAGGGAGATGCCAAGGGAGCAGCCAAGCTCCTCACTGCTGTGCTGGATGAAAATAATCGAATCAAAGTAGCCGGGGTTAATTTACCAATTCCTGAACAGATTAGGGCTAATTTTTCCCGACTTTCCCTTGCAGCTAACTTTCTTAAGAAATATCGTCAGGTAATCGGAAATTTTCTAATCGTCATAGCTCCTCTAACCTCACTAGTTTACTTTTTAGCCACCCGTCCCCAAGTTATTCAACCTCCTGATTCCATCAATGAAGTCGCTGTTGCTCTACCAGAAATTCATCCACTATATCAAACTTCCCCAGCCACCAATGTAAATCAGTTACGGGATGTCTCTCCTGGTGATTCATATTACTCAGATCTTCGCAATTTAGTTGAAACTTACGGAATTATTTATCCCTACGAGGATGGTACATTTCGCCCTAACAGAGCAATGACTAGAGCTGAATTGGTTGATTTAGAAGCCAAAGCATTGACGGTAATTTTTAAAGGATTGGAGGCAACTATTCAAGAACAAATCGAATTAACAAAACAAATGACCGAAGAAGAAATCAACCAATTGGCTCAGAACAATCAGGTATGCACCTCCACTGAGCCTTCTTTGCGTTCGTTTACTTTGCCTGATGATGTAAAAAAAGATAATTGGTATTACAAGTCTTATGAGAGCATTGGCTGGTTAACCGGTAATGATTACTTAGCTTTTGGAGGTAAATTTGAGGGAGCAAGAAGTGTAATAAGAGGAGAAATGGCAGTTTTTGTGGCTAGATTATTGGCGGGATTTGAGCCCATTGTGGCCAGTCGTGTACAGAGAATTTCTGAATTGAATCAGCAAAGTTTGTATAATCTTAATGACAATCAAATAATTGCTTCATCAAGTAGCTACCCAATAGCACAAACTCCTTCTGTAGGTTCCTTGCGGGATGTCTCTCCTGGTGATTGGTATTACGAAGATTTACGTGAGCTTGTAGAGAAATATGGATCAGAAGCTGGATATCATGATCGCACTTATAGAGGCAATAGAGATGCTACTCGTGCAGAAGTTGCAGTTCTTCTGAACAAGTCTTTGGGACAATTGGAAAGATTCATAGCAGCTAGTGTGGCCGACTGTAGAGCTAGAATTGTTCCTTAAGGAAAGGGGAGCTTCCGCTCAATTATCAACGTGGGTTGAGAGCTATCTTTTTAATTTAGTTAAGTCTTACTAATGCTATCAATTAAGCTTTTATTTTTATAATAATAATCACAATATCTCATTTTATTATCTAGGTCTATGTGCTCAAAACCAGCTTATTTCAAAGTTTTAACCTTCTTGTCATCCTGTGAGTAGCAGGAGATTAAACTGAAATTAATTAAGGAGAAGTTAGTATGAGTGGCGATCGCAACATTAACACCGGTGGCGGAAATTACAACGAAAATATCAAAGGTGACTATATCCAAGGCAATTACTACGCTGCAGGGAAAAACCAATCCCTAGCCGACGCAGCAGCAGAAATTCAAGCCCTACTAGAACAACTGGAAAAGACCTATTCTACCGGTACTACTAAAGGTAAAATGATGATCGCCACTGAAGCGATTGAACAAATTGACAGTCACCCAAAACTCACCTCAAGAGTTCTCAGTGCCCTCAAAGCCGGAGGAACATCAGCACTAGACTCATTACTAGATCATCCTGCAGCTAGCTTCGTGATTCGTGCGTTAGAAGATTGGCAACAGAGCAAAGGTGATTGAGGTTTGGCTTTTTGCGCGATCTGCCCATCCAGCCCTTGAAGAAACACCAGCAGTGCTAATCTAAAACCCCAACTTCTGCACCGCCCTGCGTTTCACCTCCTCCCCCCGCCTATCCTTGCTCCCTTTGCCCCGGTACACCTCCAATTTTCCTGTGCCTGGGTCAAAATTCCTTAACTCTAAATGAGTCACTTCAGCCCGCCGTAAACCAGCACCCCGCAGGATACCAATTAAAGCAGCATCTCTAGCCCCACTAGGACTGGTATCTCCCAAGCACACAGCTAATAAATTAATTACCAAAAAATTTGGGTTTAAAGCCCCGTCCTTATAGGACGGCTTTTTTTGAAATTAAGACTTGACGGTTTGATCGCATCGTGTTAAGATAAAAACAATGTAATGAGCTAGATAAACATGATAGTAAAATAAGTAGATGATGTAAAAAATAAGCTAAGAGACTAGCTTATTGCATAATCAAATCTAACGATTTGGATATCTACGAAAACATAATATCAATAAAAAGTTTATCTAACTTGTTAACTAGATTAGGTACGGTGGGGCACACCGAAACCTGGGTCATAGACCAAGTACGCTTGTGGAGATGAGACCTCTATTTTTTCTGGCTCCGGCCTGGTTAAACAAGTCACCTCGTAGAAGCAAGAATCCCCGTCCATAAGCGGGCGGGGAGTGTCAATAATCTCATCTTTACTTAATGTCCTACCCCGAAGTTGACGATGATTAGCAATAGTTACTAAATCCACAGCTTTAGAGTAATCAATTAGGTCAATCAAGTCTAACCTAACCGCCTCTTTTAGTACCCGCCGGAGGGCACAGAGCATCTTATTTGCCGTAGCTGGGGCGTATCTCTTCCTTAAGGTAGATTTAATAGCGCTGGTGTGGTGATATGGTAACTTTGACCAATTAATTGGCAATATTCTCTATTGCTTACAACATGGTTGTAAGCTAGGTTGGTTAATTGATCCTGCCGATAGGTCGATTTTAGTGTTTAGACCGGGTCAACAACCAGAATTGTTACTAGGTAACAATCACCCTTCTGTATTAGAGGATATTAACCTAGAGTTAACAGTATATCGGATTTTTGGTTGGCTGAAAATGTCAGATAATTAGCTAAAGGTAAGCATTCAGCATATGCTTATGATTGGCTGAAGACACAAACCCCAAAATACCATATATTGAAAGTTTATCTAGTGTGTTTGTAAGGGATTTATGAAAACTTAAATTAACAATTGATGGGTCTTAATTACCTAGTATGTTAAGGTAAAGCTTGAAACGAGTAAAGCCCTGAAACTAATTTATAACTAATCTTATAATTAATAAGATTAAACCTGAAATCCCATAGCGTAAAGTCCCTGACGAAGACGCTGAGCTTCAGCTGGGTTATGGGTTTCGTGAAGTGCGATCGCTTTTTTAAATACCGATAAACTCTGATCAACCTTGCCCAATTTAAGCCAAACCACTCCCAAGTTTTGATAAGCCTCTCCATACTCTGGGTTAAGTTGAATCGCTTGCTGATAGGATGCGATCGCATTTTCCATCTGACCCAAAGCCTTCCAAGTCATGCCCAGATTATTATGTCCAAGGGCAAAACTTGGGTCTATCTTCACAGCCATTTCATAAGCAGTTTTGGCGTGATTCAACTCCCCTGCTTGTAACAACAAACTGCCCAAGTTATTGTAAGCTCCTAATTTCAACTGGGGCAAAATCGGTTGTTGAATCGCCTGTTGGTAATGTATTGCTCCTGAATTGAGCTCTCCTTGGCGAGTATAAGCATTCCCCAGATGGTAGTGCAGTTCAAATAATACCGCTGGCTCTAGCCCAGTGCCAGTTAAACCACGCTTGAGTAACTCCACACCCTGGTCTACTTGATTATTTTGAATATAAAGCGCCCCGAGTTTACTACACACATAAGCATCAAACGGATGACTAGCCAGATAGCCTTCCATCGCCGTAAGGGCTCTAGTCAACTTATTGCGTGATGCGATCGCATCACGGCTATAACCGTAGTGTAAGATTCCCACCTGGGAAAGAGACACCACCTGCCATTGGGGTTCTCGTTGTAACATTTGCGCTACAGTATCATCAACCATAGCATGATAGGGTCGAGAAAAGCGAATATCTGGGTGATAGCGAAATAAACGGGACACCAGAGAATAGGGAGATTGAGTAGCACCCACTTCTTGCCGGACTAGATTAATAACTAGATAGGAACTATTTTGGATAGCCTGCTTGATTTCCGGTACAACCTCCGGTTTCAACACTTCATCAGCATCCAACACCAGTACCCATTCCCCTTCCACATAGCTCAACGCCTGATTGCGAGCAGCTGCAAAATCATTACACCATTCAAACTGATAAACTATAGCGCCATAGCTTTGCGCCACCTCAATCGTCCGATCCGTTGAACCTGTGTCTAGGATGACCATCTCATCCACTACATCCTTGACACTACTCAAACATTGTGGTAATGATTCTTCCTCATCTTTAACAATCATGCATAGGCTAAGCATGGGATCAGTCATTAGGTTAGAAGGTTAGGAGGTTGTTCGCGTAGCGTGGCCTTTTGGCCAAGGTTAGAAGGTTAGGAGGTTGAAGGTTAGGAGGTTGAAGGTTAGAGGGTTAGACGGTTAGAGGGTTAGACGGTTAGAGGGTTAGACGGTTAGAGGGTTAGACGGTTAGGAGGTTGAAGGTTAGAGGGTTAGACGGTTAGAGGGTTAGACGGTTAGAGGGTTATACGGTTGTTCCCGTAGCGTGGCCGTTCCCGTAGCGTGGCCTATTGGCCAAGGTTGAAGATTAGAGCGTTAAAAATTGAAACCTGGATTGATAACATTCAACATTCAACCTTCAACATTCAACCTTCAACATTCAACCTTCAACATTCAACCTTCAACATTCAACCTTGGCCTATTGGCCACGCTACGCGAACAACCTATAAAACACCAATATCAAACCGTCACCGAAGCTTTAGGTCGAGCAAAAATCATCCTACCTGCTGAGGTCTGCAAGGCTGAGGTAACAATAACTGGCAGTTCAACACCCATGTGTTTATACCCTTCTTCCACCACTACCATTGTGCCATCATCGAGATAACCAACTCCCTGGGTAGGTTCTTTACCGCCCTTAAGGATTTTCAGCTCTAGGATGTCACCCGGTAGATACAGAGGACGCACGGCTTGGGCTAAATCATTGACATTCAACACTGGCACCTTTTGGAGCTTAGCCACTTTACTCAAGTTGTAATCATTGGTTAAAAGAGTGCCATTAATTTCCTGGGCAAAACGTACTAATTTGGTATCTACAGTTTGTAGGTCATCGTAATCAGCGGAATGAATCACCAAGCGTTCTGGGTAAACAGCTTGCATCCGATTTAGGATATCTAGCCCCCGCCGTCCCCGAGTGCGCTTCTGATCATTGGCAGCATCGGCAAGTTGCTGCAATTCTAGTAATACAAACTGGGAAACCAGAATTTGACCTTCGATAAAACCCGTCTCAAGCAGTGCTTCGATCCGACCATCAATGATACTGCTAGTATCTATAATTTTACTTGAGGCTGATTTGAGGGTGCCTTCTGCCACTAAAACTGATTCCAAGCTGTTAGGATTGATCAGCTGCAAGAAGGTGCGACCATGGGTATCGGCTAGACTAATCCCCAAGAACGAAAACATCACACTTCCTAAAATGGCAGTCAGGGGTTTGATGAAGGAAAATTCAGAAGGGATGGGGAGTAAGAAAATTGGCGCTAGCATCAAATTAGCTAACAGCAGTCCCAGGATCAGACCAATAGCCCTGGTCAAAATTACCTCAATCGGCATTTTTCGCACTTGGGCTTCTACCCGACGGTAAGTTACTTGGGCCATTAACCCTAGTGCTAGTCCGATAATGGCACCAAAGCATGCAGTAGTCGAGCGTAAAGCGGTCAAATTGCTGACTTGATCTTGCACATGACCGGGTAGCAATTCCACACTGTCGAAGCCTATGCTTGCTGCTGCTATGATAAATAAAAGTATAATGACGAAGTCAAGCATTCTTCCTTTCCAATTGGTTTTGTAGTTGGTTTTTTAGGAAAACTTTTAAAACGATTGCATAAACTGTCGTCAACCTGATAGTCAACAACTATATTTAGTATATCGTTTACATCGCTGTATTTTCTGATACGACTTAGCTCCAGTAAACCGTTGAATTGCCTAGGCTAACCGAGGGATAGCTTGGGCAATTCTATTCGCTGGAGTTATCTGCTCAAGGGAGTTACAGGTTTCCTACTGTTGACTCTTCTTAAGGGGCGAATCTCGCTCCGGAGAAGATTGAGGTTAGCCAAAAGATGATCACAAAACTAATAAAAAATTTATTTAATTAATAACTGTTCATCCCAACGGTCGGATTGGCTTACCTGATTGAAGTATTACCGTAAAAAGCCAGTGGTCAATTTATTACATAATTCTGAGAAAGATTGCGATTCTTTAAGAGTCAGTGCCGCCTATGTTCATATTCCCTTTTGCCGACGTCGATGCTATTACTGTGATTTTCCAGTCTCTGTGGTAGGGGATAACGCCACACAGGGTACCTCTAGCATGATTGACCAGTATGTCGAGGTGTTATGTCAGGAAATTAATATCACTCCACCGACCACAAGCAGTTTAGACACAGTTTTCTTTGGAGGTGGAACACCCTCCCTGCTGGCAGTTGAACAACTAGCAAAAATCCTAGACACCTTAGACAGGCGCTTTGGAATTGCAGCTGATGCGGAGATTTCCATGGAGATGGATCCAGGAACCTTCACCAAGGATCAGTTAAGGGGATACCGAGATTTGGGGGTCAATCGAGTCAGCTTAGGGGTTCAGGCATTTCAAGATAAATTATTGAGCAATTGTGGCCGTACCCATGACTCTAAAGATATCGTCACTGCTATCGAACTGATCCATCAAGTAGAGGTTCCCGAATTTAGTCTTGATTTAATCTCTGGTCTACCGGATCAAACCTTAGAACAATGGCAAAAGTCTCTGGAAATAACGGTCAAGATTGCCCCTACCCACATTTCCAGCTATGACCTAGTCCTTGAGCCTGTCACTGCCTTTGGCCGCCAGTACACCTCTGGAACTAAGCCTTTACCGACTGATGAAACCACTGCCGTGATGTACCGCTTAGCACAGCAGTTGTTTACTAGTGTGGGGTACGAACATTATGAAATTTCTAACTATGCCTTGCCTGGTCATCAATGCCGTCACAATCGGGTGTATTGGGAAAACCGCCCTTATTACGGTTTTGGCATGGGTGCGGCTAGCTATACTCAAGGATATCGGTTCACTAGACCACGCACGAGGCGGGAGTATTATGCTTGGGTGGAACAGTTGGTACAAGCAGGTGGGGTTTCGGATGGCTCACCCACAACTTCAGAGGATGTGTTGTTAGAAACCCTAATGCTAGGTCTACGCTTGGCAGAGGGGTTGAGTCTGTCTATGCTAGCTCAGAGGTTTGGGGAAAAAATTCTGGAACAGATTTGGACGGCTTTGCTGCAATACTACGGTTGTAACTGGGTAGAGGTTGTGGGAGATAATGGCGAAAGGGTTAATTTAACCTATGGTCAGAGGTTACCAATGGCGGGACGGTTGAGATTAACTGACCCGGAAGGGTTTTTGTTCTCCAATACCATTCTGGCTGACTTGTTTCATCTGTTGGGGTAGGAGCCCGTGATTTGTTGATTAACCGCAAAGACGTAAGGGATGGCGAAGAAGACAAGTGGGAATGCTTTATGTGGTGGGAACACCAATTGGTAATTTGCAGGATATGACGTTTCGGGCAGTGGAAATTCTGCAATCGGTGGATTTGATTGCTGCGGAAGATACGCGCCATACCGGGAAGCTATTGCAGCATTTTCAAATTAAAACGCCGCAAGTGAGTTACCACAAACACAATCACGACCAGCGTTTACCCGAGTTGTTGAATCGGCTCGGTCAAGGAAATACGATTGCGTTGGTGACGGATGCTGGGATGCCAGGCATTTCTGACCCTGGCTATAAATTAGTGAAGGCTGTTATTGAGGAAGGGATATCGGTAGTGCCAATACCAGGTGCTACTGCTGGAATTACGGCATTAAGTGCTGCGGGACTACCGACAGACCGATTTGTGTTTGAAGGCTTTTTACCCACCAAGGGTCAAAGTCGAAAAAAACGTTTAGACTCTCTCAAGGGGGAACCAAGAACGTTGATTTTATATGAAGGGCCTCACCGCGTGCTTAATACCTTGCGAGATTTGGCAAGCTGTTTGGGAGAAAACCGTAGGATTGTATTGGCTAGGGAATTAACTAAACTCCATGAGGAGTTTTGGCGGGGAACTATTGGGGATGCGATCGCTCATTTTACTAAGCTAGAACCCAAGGGAGAGTTTACCCTAGTAATTGGTGGAGCTTCCCAAGACAAGCCTATGTTATCAAAAGCTGAACTAGAAGCTCAATTGATAGAGATTATGGCTCAGGGAGTATCGCGATCGCAAGCGAGTCGTCAGTTAGCTAAGCTAACTCAACTCCCCCGACGTCAACTCTATCAACTAGCGTTGACAATTCCTTCATCAGTTTTTCCGGTCAAGGAGCAAGACTAAGCTTGATTGCTAAATCTTTCTCAATTTTTTGGTTTTTGTTGATTAACAAGTAACAAGTAAAAAGTAGCAAATAACAATCAACAAGTAACAAGTAGCAAGTAAAAAGTAGCAAGTAAAAAGTAGCAAGTAACAATCAACAATTAACAAGTAATGACTAATCCCTGAACAAAGCGGCGAACTTGCGCTTTGAGTTAAACAACGCCATCTATCTATTCGACATCCATTTCAGTTATGATTTTCAGGATTCACTCCCACTCATCAGGTCCTAACTATAAAGCTAAATTAATACCATGGGTGACACTCGTTTTAGCACTTACTCTGATGTTTGGTTACAAAAGGATTGAAAGCTATTTAGTGCAACCAAAAGTTGCCTTAGTTTTAGGGGGATCTGAAGCGCGGGAGAGATATGCTGCCAAATTTGCCATAAAGCACCCAGACCTCCAAATTTGGGTATCTTCCGGCAGCCCGAAGGGATATGCTCAACGGTTATTTACCCGGGAAGGAATTGAGGTCAGTCGCCTCCACCTAGACTACAAAGCGGTGGATACGGTGACTAACTTTACCACGTTAGTGGATCAGTTAGAAGCTCAGGACATCGATAGTGTCTATTTGATTACTTCTGACTATCATATGCGCCGTGCTCGCTTGATTGGTGATATCGTTCTTGGCAGTAGAGGAATTGTTCTCAAGCCGTTACCTGTTCCTTCCGAAAAGTCTCCTGAACCCCTTGATAAAGCTTTGCGAGATGGTGCTAGGGCTTTGTTTTGGTTGATGACAGGTCAGACAGGGGCTGAATTAGGGCAAGCCTCGAAAAGGTTAATCAAGTGAAGTCTGTTGAAAGTTCTTGCACCAGTACGTAGGGTTGTACAATCAGAGCCTGAAACCGCTTGTTCTGGTTGCTGTTCCAATTAGAGAGTTGCTCAAGCAAAGGCTTGTGCATTAGCTGCTCACTGATCCAATGTTGGACAGATAGCACATCATCATTTGCGATCGCTACCCCAACATCCAACAAATCCAGTCCCTCATTCACCACCAGTACTGCATCTCGTTTCACATGAGGAATCAGTAAGTCCCAGGTTGTCTCATCCAAGGATTCAGCCAATTGTACTCTTAAATCCATGTTTAATTCAAGGTTTTCTTAACAGTTCTTTAAACATACAGCAATTTTGCTCCGATGCTTTGTGAGATTTAACCATTTGAGCAAAGCTCTAATCACCTCAGGTTTCCACCTCAGCCTTCCTCTAACCATTGGGTCAGGACTTACGCGGTGAAGTTTATTTCGCCCCCCTATCCCCCCAATTCTGGGGGGGAATGATGTCAAAGTCCCCCAGAGGGGGACCAACGGGGGCAAATGCGTAAGTCCTGTGGGTTATAACGGTTCTCATAGTAATGAGCTACACAAGATTGTTTCCCTGATGAGAAATTCGATTAACATCATCAAACAGAAAATGTGGTTAAGGCTGAATCCCAAACATCGGCGCGCTGTAAAACTATTCCTTGGCTTGGCGCTGCTTGGCATCACGGTGCGATCGCTTCCCTATCTTGCTCCCATTCGTGCTAAAGATTTAGTTCAGGATGACCTAGCGGTAGAATTTCGTGACCGCAATGGTTTATCCCTAGGCACAATCCTCAGTCGAGACCAAGACCATACTGCGGTTGTCCCTCTCGAGCAAATTTCCCCGCACTTTATCCATGCTATTCTCGCCGCAGAAGATGGAGAGTTTTATCACCATGGGGCATTAGAGATGCGGGCAATTATGCGATCGCTAATTGAAGCCATTGAGGCGAAACGCATTGTCAGTGGTGCCTCCACCATCACCATGCAACTGGCACGGATGCTGGAACCCAACCCCCGCACTCTACCTGCCAAATTCCAAGAAATTTGGCTATCCTGGCGATTAGCAGCAGGGATGAGTAAAGATGAAATCTTGGCAGCCTATATCAACCGACTCCCCATGGGTGGCAATATCTATGGCTTAGAAGCTGCTGCTCGGATTTATTTTGGCATGCCCGCCAGTGAACTCAATGTTGCTCAAGCCAGCCTATTAGCTGGTCTACCCAATAATCCTAATTATCTCAATCCTTATTATTACTGGGATGCTGCCAAACGGCGGCAAATCTATGTGCTCAAGCGAATGGTAGAAGATGGCTATATCACCGCTACTCAAGCAGACCAAGCTTATGAGGAAGCCATTTCCCTACTACCTCGACAGCAAGGAATAATTGCCGCACCACACTTTTTATTTTTGGTTGCCAACCAATTACCATCAGAGCATCCCTCCCAAATCCGTACTACTATCGACCGTCCCCTACAGGAATTTGTTGAAGCCCAAGTGCAGCAAGTAGTTCGCGACCTTGCCCCTAAAAATGTCCATCACGCTGCTGCTATTGTCATTGAGAATCAATCCGGTGAAGTATACGCCTATGTCGGCTCTCCCGATTACTTTTCCGAAGCTGAATTAGGACGCAATGACGGAGTCCAAGCCCTACGTCAACCTGGTTCCACCCTCAAACCTTTTTTATATCACTTAGCCCTAGAGCAACGCATTATTCGTCCCAACACCGTCTTAGCTGATATCCCTACCTATTACGCCATTCCCGGAGCTAGACTCTACAGTCCCACCGATTACAGCGAAACTTTCCTCGGACCAGTTCGCATTCGCGTTGCTCTAGCCAATTCCCTTAATATCCCAGCAGTTAGGGTATTGGAAAAAGTTGGAGTATCAAACTTTTTGTTGCACTTACATCAACTAGGCTTTGAACACCTCACCCAGTCTCCAGAACATTATGGATTAGGATTAACCCTAGGTAGTGGCGAAGTTAGTCTTTGGGAACTAGCTCGCGCCTACCTCACCCTAGCACGACTTGGACAAGCCAAATCCCTTGTCACTACCCTATCTAGCCCCTCGCAAAATGGGGATGATTTATCGGTTTATCGAAGAGGGGCAAGAGCACGAAGACAGGGAATACAGAAAAGTAAACAATTGTCAGATCATCCCCCAAGTATGCAAAGCCCACTATTCAACCTACCCTACCGGAACGCCAAAGGCGAACAACCAAATAACCTTCAACATTCCAACTTTCAACATTCCAACTTTCAACCCAATAACGTACCCTACTCGAACGCCAAAGGCGAACAACCAAATAACCTTAAACATTCCAACCTTAAACATTCCAACCTTGAACTTTCAACCCTTTCAACCTGGGCATTAATAACAGATATACTGAGTGACCCTCAAGCTCGTGCTCAGGGGTTTGGTGTCGATTCAGTACTGAATTTACCTTTTCCCGCTGCCGTTAAAACTGGCACCTCTTCTAATTTCCGAGATACTTGGACTGTGGGATTCACCAAAAACTATACCGTTGCCACTTGGGTAGGTAATTTTAATGGTGAGCCCATGGAACAAGTGTCTGGGGTGATTGGTGCTGCTCCCCTCTGGCATCGGATTATGTTACACCTGCATCAATCTCAAGAACCTGCTCCGTTTCAAGCTCCTCCCGGTTTAGTCCAACGTCCAGTGTGCGCCCTTTCCGGTTTGCGTCCCACTCCTGCTTGTCCAACTGTTGTCCAGGAATACTTCTATCCAGACGACCTCCAGGATTACGAACGTCAATCCGATACGTTTTATCAAATGACCAGTGTTGGAGCTAACCAGCAATCCCCCCAGTACATCGTTAATTTACCTGATGAATACAACGAGTGGTTAGCAAGACAACCCCAAGGAAATCTAGCGCCAGGAAAACTGAAAATTTTGTCTCCTCGGGAGGGGGATTTATATGTGCTCTACCCTACTGAATCCGATCAAGATAGCAACAGTGCTGTTCAACGGCTAGAGTTCAAGGTGGCTGGGCTAAAGTCTGAGTCGGTCGAGTGGTGGTTGAATGGAGAAAAGCTAACTAGCAACTCATCCAATTCCTTCTTTTGGCCTCTGGGTCCTGGTGATTGGACATTGGAGGTAAAAAGCGGTGACATTAGCGATCGCGTCACTTTCAAGGTGCAGTTAGCAGAAAATCCACCAACTCGCCGGGGGTTTTCTATTGCTAGTCCTTAGTAATTTGTTAATTGTAAATAGTTAATTGATAATTTACCTGCATCCATCGCTTATATCGGGGAGTTTCAGTGGTTCGATTTTTTATGGCAAATTTCAGGAAATATCTGTTGGCAGCTGCGATCGCTGTCTTACTCATCCCATTTTTAGTGCTAACGAATTATACCTATACTGGGGAAATAAAATCAAACATCAATGCTAGTGAAGTCTATAAAATCCGCTCTTTCCATAGCAAAGATGGCATTGGCAAATTCTATATGGGTCGAGAAATTGCTAAAGTAATGGGACATCAGGAAATGTTGTGGCTGGAACGCCCTAGCAGGGAATCCCAAGAGGAACCTTCTGTAGTTATTGATGCTCTTAATTTAAGACCTACATAACTGTTGCAGATATTGGAAGGCACTGGTTATTTTATCTTCCGATTCGCTCCGTTGGTACCGGAAGTAAAAGTATTAGCAGTAGACATTCAGCCAGAAATGATCGACGTTATTGACTTTTTAACAGAAGATAACAATGTTAATAACGTCGAGACAATCTTAGGAAGTTTAACTGACTATAAAATTCCGGAAAATAGTATTGACTTAGTCTTAATGGTAGATCTTTACCATGAGCTTGAATATCCCCAATAAATGATGGAATCAATTGTTAAAGCTCTCAAACCAAGTGGGAGAGTGGTGCTAGTAGAATATCGAAAGGAAAATCCACTTATTCCTATTAAGGGCTTGCATAAAATGACTCAAAAGCAAATTAAAAAAGAAATGGAAGCTGTAAATTTAATTTGGCAAGAAACCAAAAATGATTTACCGAGTCAACATTTGATGGTGTTTCAAGTTAGTGACAATTCATTATAGCAGTTCTCAATTAGGTGAGATACTTTCATTCTGGGAGTAGGGAGTAGGCAGTAGGGATGCATCTCTACTTGATTAATTCTTACCTCTTGCCTCTTGCTCTTTTTTAAGGAATTATGTTCAAATCTTAAATTTAAGTTATATAAATTAAATTTAAACTAACAAGTTTTTTTTGAATAGGGTGTCAGTGATCAAGATCAGACCAGAAGTTGATTTAGATCACAGACAATTACTCAAACTATATTTACACTGAAGCCAATTAATTCCAGAGGAATAAGTAGGTGCTAGAAGACTTAAACGATATTGAATCGACTCTAAAACAGATAGCTGATAAAGTCGAGGCTGGACTAAAGCCAAAATTTAAGTGTAATGTTGATCAGAACAACATTAATGTTAAAGATCATAACAGCTGTTATGAAAAAGTCAAAGAACTTGGCTATAAGGAGTTAATTGTGGAAAATGATGGTTGTATTGGAGCCCCAAATCTATATCGCTATAAAGTTCTTGATAATGACGAAAAGAAAGTCGCTGAATTTTATACATTAAAAGGGGTTAAGGACTATTTAGATAAAAAAAATAAAAAAGCTTAAGTTTGTGGCTTTCTTGATAAAAACTTGGTGGTAATTTGTATTTACAGGACTTTTGTATATACAGTTTCATCAAGAGTTTAATCAAGGAATACAGACATTTTAGATACTGCTAGCGAAATATAAGTTAACATCCAAAAAAATGATTTTGCCGTTGATTAAGTTGTAAAACTATAAAATGTTTTTCGACCATTACACGGAATATCAATGCTTTCATGATGTTAAGAAATGTTTCGCCAGCAGTATCATTTTTCCGGGGTTTTGCATCTACAGTTTAACCACCAAACATGACCCTTAATTAAATATAGCGTTTATAGGACTCATGAGGTACAGTAACAACAATGAGTAAACCAGTTATGAATATTTTATTGAGTCACCTTCAGCATTGCGGAGGTAATCCCATCAATTAAATCTTTATAGGTTCTTGCTCCGATTTTTTTCAAAGTACTTTTAACTTTTGAGCAAAAATTTTCTATCGGTTAAAATTCCGGAGAGTAGGGGGGTAAATAAACTAGTTTAGCTCCAGCTTCTTCAATCACTTCTCTTACCATTTATCCCACATTAATTTGGGCATTATCCATAACAACACAGGCATCTGGGGGGGCGACAAGCGCCCCCCCAGGCAGTAGACAGTAGACAGTAGACAGTCAACTGTGGTAATACATCGCTAGTTGATTAACTCTTGCCTCTTGCCTTTTTTGAAGAGATTATATTCACTATTCAAAGAAAAATATTATAGCTTACATTGAGAGTAAAAAGTTTTTTTTTTGAATAGGATATCGGTGATCAAAATCCGACCATAAGTTGATTCAGATCACAGGCACTTACTGAAACTCTATTTACATTGAATGAAATAAATGAAATTAAATTCCGGAGAAATAAGTAGGTGCCAGAAGACTTAAACGAGATTAAATCGACTCTAAAACAGATAGCTGATAAAGTCGAGGCTGGACTAAAGCCAAAATTTAAGTGTAATGTTGATCAGAAAAACATTAATGTTAAAGATCATAACAGCTGTTATGACAAAGTCAAAGAACTTGGCTATAAGGAGTTAATTGTGGAAAATGATGGTTGTATTGGAGCCCCAAATCTATATCGGTATAAAGTTCTTGATAACGACGAAAAGAAAGTCGCTGAATTTTATACATTAAAAGGGGTCAAAGACTATTTAGAGAAACAACCTAAAAACGCTTAAGCCTCTGATAATCTTGATTTGAAATTGGTGATAATTTGTCTTTTCAGGAGTTTTGCATCTACAGTAAAATCAAGATTTTAATCAAGAAATACGGACATTTTTAATTCACTGGACTTTAGACTAAATTTTGGGATTTAACGAAACTTCATAAAAAGTATAGGACTTACGCAAATCCCTCAATTTAAATCTACCTGTAGGGTGGGCAAAACCTTGTCCACCCTACCCATGGAGTCTGTGCGTAAGTCCTGAAGTAATTAGGAATTGAAACCCATGCCTCAAGCACCAAAGAGCGTTTGAGATAGTCTTGGGTGATTTGATTATAGCGTTTATAGGATTTATGAGGTACACTTTTCAACCTCAAAGTCCCCCTTGATAAGGGGGACCAACGGAGGAGCCCTTTGTACCTCATGGCATAGAAAATTGCTATATTTGTCTTTTTTGCCGAGTTTGGATTAGGGCTGCATTATCCAAACTCTTCAACTCGTCTTGCGTACACACAATTCCGTTATAGCACTGCCTAAAGACAAGTGCATTAAAAATTGCTGTAATGACTATTTATCAAGGGTTTCAGTTGAGTAAGTCAATGTGACTACTCAAGGGAGGCAAGTTTCTGATAAACGAGAATTAGTCTAAACTCCAGTGATAAAGATCAGAACAAAAGTTGATTTAGATCACAAGCACTTACTGAAACTCTATTTACATTGAATGAAATAAATGAAATTAAATTCCGGAGAAATAAGTAAGTGCAAGAAGAGTTAAACGAGATTAAATCAAGGGTAAAAGCTCTAGAGGAAAAAGTTTATCATAAAGCTGATCAAGTCGAGGCTGAAGAAAAACCAAAATTTCAGTGTTATGTTGATACTAAAAAAATTGATGTTAAAGAGCATAACATCTGTTATGACATACTCAAAGAACTTGGCTATAATGACTTAATTGTGAAAGATGATGGTTGTATTGGCCCCCCAGGTCAATATCTGTATAAAGTTATTGATAACGACGAAAAAAAAGTCCATGAATGTTTTTCATTAGAAGGTATCAAGGACTTTATAAAAAAACAGAGTAAAAAGGCTTAAGCCTCGGATAGTATTGATTATAAATTGGTGATTATTTGTATTTTCATGAATTTTGCATCTACAGTTTCATCAAGAGTTTAATCAAGAAATACAGACATTTTTGATTCAGGGATTTTGCATCTACAGTTTTATCCCCAAACATGACCCTGAATTAAATAATTTAATTAAATAACTGGGTTCTAATCCAAATTTATCACTTAATTGAAGCCACATCATCTCTAATTATGAAATAATTTCAACCATAAAGATTGCCGACCATAGACACACTACGCACTAGCTTTTGCTGCTCCTGTTTTTGTTTCTCATCGCCACTATCATTAATAATTACTAGGATAGTAGAAATCTGATTAACATCAGAAGCATCAGGACAAGAGATAATACATAGATTCACACTGTGCTCTGCTTGAGTATTATGGGATACTAAGGTTTGAGCTGAATAATCTTGCCGACGTTCTTCTTCATTATTGGCCACTAATGCTAGATCGAACCATTCGGCAAAATTACCTTCTTTAATGTGGAGCAAGTCCCGTAAAGACTTCTCCTCAATATCTTTTAAACCAATAAAATCCTTAGCATGATCATTGGCTAGGATAATCTGACCGGTTTTATTGGTAAAAATTACACCACTAGATACATTAAAGACTAAATCTCGCTGCTCTAACTGTTGTTGCTTGACTTTACTAAACAGCTTGGCATTTTGGAGCGCTACACCCGCTTGAATATTAAATGCTTCCATCAAGTCTTGATCCCTACGATCAAAACTTGCCTTCCAGCAATCGGGAGGGTTAGGCCAATCGGCGGGATTGTATGGGGGAAAATTGCCCTGCTTCTTTTTATTGACTAATTGGGTAACAGCAATTAATTCATTATCGGCATTAAACACAGGCATCCCTAACAAACTACAGGTGCGATAACCGGTTTGACTATCAGTTTGTTTGGCAGTTTCTGAATTGGGATGGTCATAGAGATCAAACGGAATTATCAGTGGCTGTTTAGTAGTAACAACTTGACCAGCAAAGCCAGCTCCTTTGGGAATCCGAATTTCTTTTAATGTGCCATCAGCAACCGTTATTTTTGTCCATAATTCATCCTTTTCCTCATCTAACATCCAGACTGTGCTGCGATCAGCAGACATTAGCTCTTGAGCCTGATTCATCACTTTATTCAACGTTTCTTCTAGATCCAAGCTACTTTGACCCAGAGATTGTGTCGCATTTATCAATGCTGAAGCTATTCGTTGTTTCTGAGCTGCTTTATAAAATAAGCGAGAGGATTTAAGAATCATTTGAATGGAGCGGGCGAATTGCGCAAAAAGTTCTTCATCCTCTGGGGTAAAGCCTTTTGTATTAATTTTATCAGCTAAGGGCGCGTCTAAAACCGGCGGTTGTTTTAACTTATTGAGTAATTGGACAACAGCCACTAAATCTCCGTGTTCATCCAGTAAGGGTAAAGCCAGCATGGTATAAGTACGGTATCCAGTTTTGGTATCCCATTGCTTAGCAGTATTAGAACGGGTATCGTCATATAAATCGTAAGGAATATTGACAGTTTTCTTAGTTTGAGCAACATAACCAGCAATCCCTTTATCCGCAGGCACCCGAATCTCTTCTGAGTCTCCTCCTTCTCCCTTTGCCACAATTGACCATAGTTCATTTTTGGCTTCATCTAATAAAAAAATAGTCGTGCGATCCGCCTGGAGTATCTCTCCAGTTTTGAAGGTGATAGACCGTAACATTTCATTGAAAATGGAATCAAACCCTTCTCTGTCGATCAGAGTATCCATCATGGATAAGGTTTGATTAAAAACTCGTAAGTCTAATTCAAGGTTGGAAACAATATGTTTAAAACTTTCTGGGGTCAGGTGTTGAAGAGACTCATAGATAGTTTCCTTAGTCGTAGCCGCTAGGGCTGGATTAAGTTTCCCTTGTCGTCTGGCTTCTGAATACCGTTGAATTTCTTCTAACGCCTTTTTAAATTCTCGCTTTTCCCATTCTTGGCTAGTGGTCAAAAACTGATAATCTTGATGGCTTAAGCTTTTCCCAAGCGCCCATCTTAATGCATCCTGTAACTGTTGTCCCCCCAGGAGTCGGGATGTATCCTGACCATCGGAGTCTAACCAAGCAGTAATTTCCTTACTATATGGTCGTAAATTGGCTAATTCTTTATCTACCCAATTTTGGTTAAAAACAGCTTGATAAATACGGTTATAAATCCTTAATTTTTCTTGCTGCTCAACCACTAATCCCGATAGCCGCAATTCTATTTGTTCAGAGCTGTCATCAGACGCTATTTCTCCCTGTTGCAGAATTTGCTGATACAATCCCAGTAATCGCCCAGCCCGTTGCTCATTCTTAAGAAGACGATCGCGAATAGTTTTCAGATGCTCCGGATTATCATGAGATTTCCAATCATCAATCACTTGCGATCGCACTAATTGGTCAACCCACTCTGACTCACCACCTGTGGGGATACTAGATACAGAATCCAACAAGAGTTTACAAAGCTTTTGGGTCAAGAAAGGTTGACCTCCACTCCAGTACAATACCTGTTTCAGGACATCCTGGGGATTACTAATTTTTCCTTGTAATCCCTGGGCTAATGCCTGTGCTTCGTGCAACTGAAAACCATATAGCTGAATCGCCTGACCAATATTAAAGGGTGTGCGTTTTTTATCTTGAATTAAATCTGATGGTGTTGCTACTCCAAGTAGCACAAAGGTAAGGCGTTGGTAGTCTGACTTATCCACACGTTGATTATAGCAGGCGCGAATAAAGGCGAAAAAATCATCAGTGGGGAAATCGAGGCTAAGAACGCTATCAATTTCATCAATAAAAATTACAATATTTTGAGTAACTTGCTGGAGCAAAACCTCTTCAAGAAATTCTCTCAATCGCCGCACCGCAAATATCATTTCTCGCTCGCGCCACCAAGTGCGTAAATTAATATCTAGCTCGAAGTCTCTAGCCAGAGAGCGGACAATATTGGCATACCATTGATCGAGAGTGACATGCTGAGTACCATCCATGGATAAATCAATTACTGCACAGGCAACCCCATCCGCTTCAAGTCGGCGCATTACTTGCACTCGTAAGCTAGATTTTCCAGTCTGTCTTGAGTTCAATACATAACAAAACTTTCCAGCCTTCAATCCTTCATATAAATCATTATCTGCTTGTCGCTTAACATAGGTAAGAGCATCGGCTGGTAAAGTCCCTGAGTATATATATTCGTAGGTCATTTTATTTGTTAACTGTTGTTCGCGTAGGGTGGCCTTTTGGCCAAGGTTTAAGGTTGACGGTTTAAGGTTGAACGCGCACGCGTGGCCTTTTGGCCAAGGTTAACTGTTTAAGGTTGAAGGTTAACTGTTTAAGGTTGAACGCGCACGCGTGGCCTTTTGGCCAAGGTTGAACGCGCACGCGTGGCCTTTTGGCCAAGGTTGTTCGCCTTTGGCGTCCGTTGTCGGGTAGGTTTAAGGCTTAAGGTTTAAGGTTTAAAATTTAAGGTTGAACGCGCACGCGTGGCCTTTTGGCCAAGGTTGTTGGCCCTAGGCGTTCCCTTCGGGTAGGTTGAAGGTTGTTCGCCCATGGCGTCCCAATTCCTGTAAGTTTAAGGTTTAAGGTTATATGAAGTATGGATTCTGAACTGACCCACTCAGCACTCAGGCTCAAGCCGCTGCCAAAGGCGATCGCAAAAATACTTATGATATAAATCACAGCGAGGCATGACGCTATTCCCTTGCAACTTTACTAACCCCATGCTATATAACTTAAAGGCTTGCTCCGATGGGATAGTTACCCAGCTGTGTGCTTGAACCACTTTCTCCAACGCAGTTTCCAATTCTGGAGACTGTTTGAGATTTCCTAGGTGGCGTCGCAGATGGTCACTGAATGGTCCGGCTTCTGTGGGTGCCACCTCTAACAGTTGCGCTAGGGTAATCTGATGATATTTAATATAAGCTAAACCTTTCCGCAACAGATAAGGATGTCCTCCCACCATCGCCATCAGTTCCTCGACTTGTCTGGGATTCCCATTCAGTCCATAACGTCTGACTAACTCCTGTACTTGCTCTGTGCTAAACTCTGGCAACTCAATTTCCAATCCGACATTAGCCAGTGGTGAGTGATTGATATCCAAGGAGCCATAAATTTCTGTAGAATGTACTATCACCAACCGGAGTTTTTTCCAGATAGCGCTACTGCGATCGCCCCGCCTAGCGATGTCATACCAACCACGGAGAAGGCGACAAAAATCATCAGCAATAACGGGGTGTTCAAACACCCGATCAACTTTATCTATAACCAGTACGATCCGCCTTTCAGTTTTTGCTAATAAATACTCTTGAAAATAATCTGTGGTGTTACTATTACATCCAAAAATATCATCCCAATACTCATCCAACTTATTTGACAGCCCTAGAGTCTGACCAACTCTGGCACAGAACCACCGTGAGAATTTGCCGAGGTCCCTATAGACGGTACTATCGGCTAACTCAAAGCTTAAGGTCACAGCTTGATAACCTTGCTGCCTGAGCTCAGCCAGAACTCGTTCAATCAGGGAGGTTTTACCCATCTGCTGGGGTGCTTTGATCCGAATTAGAGCACCAGGCTTGACAATTGCCTCTAACAACTGATCTTCATAAGGAATGCGCTTGACATAAAAGTCAGCATAGAGAGGAACTGGCTTTTGTTGCCCTTCTGACTCTGGCATCGGTGGGACGATGAAAGATTTATATTTACTTAATAACTCTGGATTGACTAACTTAGGCTGATATTGACTAAATAGGTCAATTAACTGATTTCGGAGTGAGTAGTGTTCACCTGGTGCATTCCTCAGCTCAAATTTCTCGCACAGCTGCTGCACATGTTTTCTGACAGTAGCTTCTGTGATGTGTAGCGACTTAGCGATCGCTTGATCGCTTTGGCCCGCTAACATTTTCTTCAAGACCTCTCGTTTACGAGGTGTTAGCTGATCAAATGCTACAGTCAAATCTAGTTGATTCAATTTTTCTAAGAACATCTCAGTCTTGCCGATAGAGATTTTGAATAATCGGTTTTTTCCCCTAGACATAGCGTTTAGGTGGTTATCAAGATGCACCAAAAAAAGATAGTATTTATGCTAATTTTAAACCAATCCTAACTAGCTTATCGAAAAGCTGAGCTAGCCATGGGTTTGTGAAGATTTTTACACAAATTATGGATTAGACGTGGCTTGTGAGCCTTTTTCCACAAATTACCCTGATGTCTTCAACGCAGTATAAAGTTTGATTAATGGCAATCAAACCTATACGATGTTATAGATGTCTCAGTACTCTTTTGCCTTTTCCCTCAAGCTAAAACCCTGCGTCTGATGGCACTGAGTACTGGTAATATCATATCACTCCCTGTTGCACTTGTATTACCCAAAATTGGGAGCTTGATGGGTTGTGTTGATAAAGCGATCAACTTTTAGCTATCAGCTATCAGCTTGGTAGATACCTGATCCGAAGTGGGTGAAAACTTGACAAACCTAAGGTTAATACCTCGCCCCTTGTGCCGAACCTAACAAAGCTAAGTGCCTCAGGGCGAATGCTGAGGACTTTGATCTAGCGTTGATCTATATATAGGGATTGAGAGCTGCAAAACAAAACGTCGTTAGTAGTTAGTCAGACCAATGGCATTGCTGAAGGGCGGAATTAATATCAGTGGGGTGGGCATCCTGCCTGCGAAATGAAACGGGCAAGATGCCCGTTCCACGGCAAGATATCCGTTCCACAGGTGCGACCCGTGGCGAATTTAATTCTTAATGGGTCAAGCGCACCTAAAAGATGCCGGTTCCACCAAGATGCCCATTCAAAAAAACTATTAAAATCATTGCATAATTAAGCAATACCAGACCAATTAACTAACTACTAACCCCTAACCCCTAACCTGAAATCCCCCGGATGTGACCGTGGGGATGAGCTGAAATCTAAATCAGGAGTTGCTGATATGTCTACTATGATGTTTAATCCTACCGAGATAATCATTGATACCTGTGTTAAAAATCTAGAGACAGGTTTCCACAGCACTTACGGCAGCCTTAAATCAGACTACTGTGAGCTGATTACTTGGGCTACCCACATGGCTCTGGAAAATATTGCTAATAGTGACGCTCTTTATCACAACATTGAACACACCGTCCTAGTCACCGTAGTTGGACAGGAAATCTTGTGGGGTAAGCACATCTGCGAAGGGAGCGTCTCCTGTGAAGACTGGTTGCACGTGATTATCTCCTTGTTGTGCCATGACATTGGCTATATCAAAGGCATCTGTCGCCAAGACCAACCAGACCAAGGATTGTATGCCACAGGAATAGACAATTTTATGATTACTCTCCCTACAGGTGCCACTGATGCCAGCCTTACTCCCTACCATGTAGACCGGGGTAAGCAGTTTATTGATGAACACTTTGGTAATCACCTGCTGATTGATACTAAGCAGATTAAGCACAATATTGAATTAACCCGTTTCCCAGTACCTGATGATCAGGATCATCAAGACACGGTTAACTATCCTGGTTTAGTCAGAGCAGCAGATTTGATTGGTCAGCTGGCTGATCCCCGCTACTTACAAAAAATTAGTGCCTTGTTCTACGAGTTTGAAGAAATCGGGAAAAATCAGATTTTAGGCTATCGTAATCCCGGTGATTTGCGCCGGAACTACCCAAACTTTTACTGGAATGTTGTCTATCCTTATATCAAACCCGCATTGCCCTACCTAGACCGAAGCCTTTCTGGTAAACAAATCCTGGCTAATCTCTATGCCAATGTCTTTCGAGTAGAACACCAATCCCAGCCTAAAGCAATCTTCAGCCATCCCTGTCGCTATAGTCAAACTACAGCACAATTATGTACAGCATGATCACTGTAAAAGGCAAATCATCAAGGCAAATCATCAATGGCGGTTTTGTCTAAAGTTAATTGAAAATTGACCATTGATCATTGACAATTAACAATTAACAATTAACAAATGACCAATGAAAGCCATTTTAATGACTGCTCCTGGTACACCTGAAGTGCTACAACTTCAGGATGTACCAGCTCCCAAAATTAAAAACGACACAGAAATCCTGGTGCGTCTTCACGCTGCTGGTGTTAATCCCATTGACACCAAACTGCGGCGTAGAGGCACCTTTTACCATGACCAAATGCCAGCTATCCTAGGCTGCGATGGTGCTGGTGTGGTAGAAGCTGTTGGTGCTGGTGTCCAGAAATTCCAGGTGGGTGATGAGGTATATTTCTGTGCTGGGGGATTAGGATTATCTGGTACGGGTAACTATGCCGAACTAGCCGTTGTTGATCAGTCCTTAGTTGCCCACAAGCCTAAATCCCTCTCCTTCCCTGAAGCGGCTGCTGCTCCTCTAGTACTGATCACTGCCTGGGAATCATTGTATGACCGAGGACGGTTGGAAGCAGGACAAAAGGTGCTGATTCAGGCAGGTGCTGGTGGTGTCGGTCACGTTGCTATTCAGCTAGCTAAGCTCAAAGGTGCTGAGGTTTGTACTACTGTCGGTTCTCAAGAAAAAGCTAGATTAGTGCGTCAGTTAGGTGCTGACTATCCTATCCTTTACAAACAAACTAGCTTTGTGAAAGCTGCCTTGGATTGGACTGGGGGAGAGGGAGTAGATTTGGCGTTCGATACTGTAGGCGGTAAAACCTTTTATGACACCTGTGAAGCAGTGCGGGTATATGGCGATATTGTGACTATCCTCCAACCAGACCCAGCCGAAGGTAATTTGAAGACAGCGCGATCGCATAATTTGCGCATCAGTCTAGAACTCATGCTCACCCCAGCCTTGAAAGGACTCACTACAGCTCAACAGCACCAAACCGAGATTCTCCAGCAGTGTGCTAATTGGATTGATGAAGGTAAACTGAAAATTCACCTCAGCCAACGGTTTCCCCTCAAAGAAGCTGCTGCTGCTCACAACGCTATCGAAGCTGGTTCCATGACAGGTAAGGTGGCACTAATTATCCGCTAAAGACAATAGTCACTAATACAACTAATCCCTAAGAATTGGCTGAGGGTTCTAGCTTTCTAGATGCCTAGAACCCTTAATAGCCTTTATATGCGGACGAAAGGACTTGAACCTTCACGTCTTGCGACACTAGAACCTAAATCTAGCGCGTCTACCAATTCCGCCACGTCCGCGTACTGTGCGATTTATATCATAGCATATATTATAGCTTTTATTGCAACTGCTGGGGAAAATTTTCCCAAATCCCCCTTAAAAAGTCCCTTTATCACCTACACCTCAACTCTCACCCCGCCCCGGAAAGCAATATACCCTTCAATGGGTTTCGCCTTCTCCTTGGTGCTCGGGTAATACCAGGCTGCATAGCTTATTCAAAAGCACCATCTGTAGCACCATCTGTAGCCCATAGGCTGATACGCGACACGCTGATAGCACCATCTGTAGCACCATCTGTAGCCCATAGGCTTACCTGCCATAGATGATAATCGCAATTGAAGGCTAGAATCCAGTCAGGAATAGTTGCCTCGCAATTAAACCCCTAAAAATAGGTATAAATCGGTATTTAATCCTATAAAATGGACATTGACATTTAACTAGCGCTAGAGTATCATTGAAGTAATTGACTCAGGTTTGACGATGCCCAAAAAAGTAGGAATGACCAAGAAAATATCAACCCAGATTGTCCCTGTAGTAGGGATGACTGAGTCGGTTGAACTTGAGTTGTTGTCCACGATGAAGAAATTGGGCATTGTCAGGTCTGAATCCTACAACAAGCTAGGCAGCATAAGTCATTGGGAACTTGATTGGAAAAAAGCTTACCCAAAAGTTAGGAGTTTTAGGACTCCTGAATCCTTGGGACTACCTTCCAAATTGATGGAATGGACTGTAAGCGATGTAGCCAAAGCCATTACGGCTCAGCAGGCAGCTTGCACCGAAGCGGTAATTAAAAAGGTTTACAAAAGGTTTCCTGGAAAAGATAACCAGAACGAACGGAAGGAACTTTGCAAACAACTTAAGACTTTAGCCTTTCTGGACACGCCACTTCTCCACAGACTTGTTAGGAAGGAGTTTCAGCGGGGACATTCTTGGGGTAAAAACCAGATAGTTTATCAACAAGTAGGTTATAAGTGTAAAAAGCTTTCCCGTAATACTTACCAGTTAGAAATAGCTGGACTCACTAGAGGGAAAAGGAACAGGATAGTTGTTAGGTCTAATCGTAAAATAAAAGGCCAGATCAGACTGATATATAACCAACTTTTGCCAAGATTTGAGATTCACTTTATAGTAGATCATGGAACTGTAGAAATTCCATCTGAACGTCGGAGTCTAGGAGTAGACAAGGGTTACACTGAGGCTTTCTATGACTCAGAGGGGCAAGCTCACGGAAAAGAACTAGGGGAAGTAACCACCCAGAAACAGAAACGAATATGTGCAAAAAACCGAAACAGAGGGAAGCTTTGGGCACTTCATAGAAAACTAGAAAAAATCGACCCGGCCAAATCAGCTCGAATATTAGAAAATAATCTGACCAGAAAAACCGAAAATCGCCGCTACAGAAAAAATCAATCAGAACTGACGGCGATAATAGGAGCAGCCTCTAAGTCTCTTTTTAATGGGGAATCTTTAAAGGTTTTTGCGGAAGATTTAACACAACCGTACCGAAATAAGCGTCAGTCTAAGGCCGTGTCCCGCAAACTCAATAGTTGGATGAAAGGAGTTATGCGGGATTCTTTGCAGAAATGGGCTGATTGGACTGGCTCGGTTGTCACAGAAGTTCAACCTAGTTACACGTCGCAAATTGACTCTAGGAATGGAACCCTGTTGGGGAAAAGGACTGGGGACAATTTTACCGGATTTGATGGGGTCGTGTTGTGCGGCTTGTTCCTAGTAGGAGCTGCCTATCCCAGGCAGGGTATGACTAGGGGATTCGCGGGGAAAACCCCGAACTCTAACTACCTGATGGATGGTGGTGAAAGTCCACCCCA